>NZ_JBKJYW010000227.1:0-24689 GCF_046715635.1 Serratia sp. (in: enterobacteria) | reverse complement strand
TCACTATCACCCTGGGCGGCAAAACCTATACCGGCACCGTGGATGGCTCTGGTAACTGGAGCGCCACCATTCCGGCAGCCGATCTGCAAGCGCTGCCAGACGGCACGCCAACCTTGACCGTCACGGTCACCGATGCCGCCGGTAACAGCAATACGCTGAACACCACCGTTACCGTCGATGCGACTGCGCCAACCCTCACCGTTAACGTGGTCGCTGGGGATGATGTGTTGAATGCCGCCGAAGTACAGGTGGCACAGACCGTCTCTGGCACCGCCTCGGTCGCCGATGCGGGTCGTACCGTGACCCTGACCTTGAACGGCAAAACCTACACCGCCGTGGTGCAACCAGACGGTTCGTGGAGCGCTTCACTGCCAGCAGCCGATCTGCAAGCGCTCAGCGACGGTAGCCATAACCTGGTCGCTACCCTCACCGATGCCGCAGGCAACAGCACCAGCACTACCCATGTCCTCGGTGTGGATGCCAACCCGGCCAACCTGCCGACGCTAAGCATCAACGTGTTCGCCGGTAATGACATTGTCGACGGCGCGGAGGTGAAAACCGCTCAGACCCTGACCGGTAATACCACCCACGTGGAAGCGGGCCAAACCGTCACTATCACCCTGAACGGCAAAACCTACACCGCTACCGTCTTGGCAGATGGCACCTGGAGCACCAGCGTACCGGCTGCCGATCTGGCGCTGTTGGCCAACGGCCAGACCACCATTACCGCCACCGTCAGCGACAGTGCAGGTAATCCGGCCAACGCCAGCCATGACGTGACCGTCGATACCAACCTGAGTGGGCTGTCCATCTCCGTGATCGCCGGGGATGACAAACTGAACCTGGCCGAAAGTCTGCAGCCGCTGACGATCTCCGGCGACAGCGCCAACCTGCCGCTCGGTGCCATTGTCACCGTGACGCTGAATGGCAAGATTTACATCGGCCTGACCCTGCCAGACGGTTCTTGGAGCGTTCAGGTCCCGGCTGCTGATTTGGCACAGCTGGCCGACGGCAACGCTACCGTTAGCGTGAGCGCCGTCGATCAGGGGGGTAACCTGGTCAGCAACAGCCATAATCTGGGCGTATTTATCCACAATTTGCCAGATGCCACCCTGAACACGCCGTTTGGCGACGGCATTCTGAACGGCACGGAAGCGGGTCAACCGCAGACCATCACGGGTTCTACCGGCATCACCACGCCAGGCCAGACCGTCACGGTCACCCTGGGCGGTAAAACCTATACCGGCACCGTCGACGGCTCAGGCAACTGGAGCGTCACGCTGCCAAGCGCCGATCTGCAAGCGCTGCCAGACGGTACACCAACCTTGTCCGTCGTGGTCTCCGATGCCGCCGGTAACAGCAATACGCTGAACACCACCGTCACCGTTGATGCAACCGCGCCTACCCTCACCGTGGGTCTGGTTGCCGGGGATGATGTGCTGAACGCCGCCGAAGTGCTGGTGGCACAGACCGTGTCCGGCACCGCCTCGGTCGTGGATGCAGGTCGCACCGTGACTCTGACCTTGAACGGCAAGACTTACACCGCGGTGGTACAGCCGGATGGCTCGTGGAACACCAGTCTGCCTGCCGCCGATCTGCAAGCGCTCACCGACGGTAGCCATAATCTGGTCGCCACCCTCACCGACGCGGCTGGCAACAGCACCAGCGTCACCCACAGCCTCAATATCGATGCCAACCCGGCCAATCTGCCAACGCTGAGCATCGGCGCCTTCGCCGGGGACGATATCGTTAACGGAGCCGAAGCGCTGGTCACTCAGGCCCTGTCCGGTACCACCACCAATGTTGAAGTGGGACAGACCGTGACGCTAACCCTGAACGGCAAAACCTACTTCGCCACCGTGCAGGTAGGCGGCGGCTGGAGCGTTAACGTTCCGGCGGCGGATATGGCGTTGCTGGCCAACGGCCAGGCTACCATCACCGCCAGCGTCAGCGATCAGGCAGGCAACCCGGCCACCGGCAGCCATACCATCAGCGTTGATACAGCGGTGGAAAGCATTGCCATTAACCTGATTGCCGGTGACGATAAGTTGAACCTGACCGAAGCCTCACAGCCGCTGACCATCAGCGGGACCACGGTCAATGTGAACGCTGGCCAAACCGTTACCGTAACCTTGAACGGCAAGACCTACACCGGCGTCGTTCTGGCCAACGGCAGTTGGAGCGTATCGGTAAACAGCACCGATCTGCTGGCGCTGCAAGACGGCCTAACGACGGTCAGCGCCAGCGTCTCCAACCCTGGTGTCGATCCGGTCAGCGACAGCCACGCACTGGATGTGCATATCCACACCCTGCCAGAGCCAACCATCAATCTGCCGTTTGGCGATGGTTTCCTCAATCAGGCAGAGGCAGCCACGGCACAACTGCTGAGCGGCAGCACCGGCATCCCGGGTGCAGGACAAAGCGTGATCGTCACTCTGGGTGGGAAAACCTATACTGCAACCGTGGATGGCAACGGTAACTGGAGCGTTTCCGTCCCATCAGCCGATCTGCAAAATCTGCCAGCGGGCAGCAATACCATTAGCGTGGCCGCGACGGACTCTGCGGGTAACAGCGTGGCGGGCAGCACTACGGCGCAGGTCGATCTGGTGCCACCAACCCTGGCGGTCAAGCCGTTTGCCGGGGATGACAAGGTTAACGCCCTGGAAAGCCTCAGCGACCAGGTGGTTTCCGGCACCGCTTCCATCGCCGACGCCGGGCGTACCGTCACGGTGACCCTCAACGGTAAGTCCTATACCGGGGTAGTTGCCAACGACGGCACCTGGAGTGCCACTATCCCAAGCGCCGATCTGAAAGCGATAGGCGATGGCAGTTATCCATTAACCACTACCTTGAGCGATGCGGCGGGCAACACCACCACCGTCACCCATACCGTGGCGATCGACGCCAATCCGCTGGATCTGCCAACCCTGAGCATCAATGTGTTTGCCGGTAACGATATTATCGACGGCGCAGAGGTGAACACCAGCCAGACGCTGAGCGGCACCACCACCCACGTGGAAGCAGGCCAGTTGGTGACCATCACGCTGAATGGCAAAACCTACACCGCCACCGTGCTGGCAGACGGTAGCTGGAGCACCAGCGTATCCGCCGCCGATCTGGGCCAACTGGCTCAGGGCAACAGCACCATTAGCGTCAGCGTTAGTGATACCTCCGGCAACCCGGCAACGGCAACGCATAACGTGGTGGTCAATACGGCCCTGAGCGGCATCGCCATCGACGTGATTGCCGGTGACGATAAGCTGAATCTGGCCGAAAGCCTGCTGCCATTAACCATCAACGGCAGCAGCCTCAATCTGGCCATTGGCGCAAGCGTGACCGTGACGCTGAACGGTAAAACCTACACCGGCATTACGCTGGCGGACGGTTCCTGGAGCGTTGTGGTACCACCAGCCGATCTGGCACTGTTGGCAGACGGCAATATCAACCTGAGCGTTTCCGCTGTCGATCAGGCCGGTAACCCGGTCAGCAGCAGCCATACCTTGGGCGTATTTATCCATAACCTGCCGGATGCCACCCTCAATACACCGTTTGGCGATGGCATCCTGAACGGTACGGAAGCGGGCCAGCCACAGACCATCACCGGCTCTACCGGCATCACCACGCCGGGGCAAACCGTGACCGTGACCCTTGGGGATAAAACCTACACCGGCACGGTAGACGGTAGCGGCAACTGGAGCGTCAGCGTACCGGTTGGCGATCTGCAGGCGTTGCCGGACGGGACGCCAGTGCTCAACGTAGTGGTCACCGATCCTGCGGGCAACAGCAATACCCTGAATGGCACTGTAGTGGTGGACAAGGTCGCACCGACCCTCACCGTCGGCGTGATTGCCGGGGATGACGTGCTTAACAGCGCAGAAGTGCTGCTCAACCAGACCGTTTCGGGCACCGCCTCCATCGGCGATGCGGGTCGTACCGTGACGTTGACACTGAACGGTAAAACCTACACCGCCGTGGTTCAGCCTGACGGTTCGTGGAGCGCTTCGCTGCCAACCGCCGATCTCACCGCGCTGTCCGATGGCAGCTACAACCTGGTCGCCACCCTGACCGATAGCGCCGGTAACAGCACCAGCGTCACACACGCCATCGGGGTTGATGCCAGCGCGTTGAACGCACCGGTACTGACCATCGGCACCTTTGCGGGCAACAATATTATTGACGGTGCCGAGGTGCAGGCAACGCAAACCCTGAGCGGCAGCAGCCTGAATGTTGAAGCCGGGCAGATCGTTTCCATCACCCTGAATGGCAAAACCTATACCGCCACCGTGCAGGCAGACGGTTCCTGGAGCACCAACGTACCAGCGGCCGATCTGGCTCTGCTGACCAACGGCAGTTTAACGATCGCCGCCGACGTCACCGATAAAGCCGGAAACCCAGCCAGCGCCACCCATGACGTAACGGTCGATCTCACCCAGAGCGCCCTGGCGATTGCTCCAATCACCGGCGATAACCAGTTGAACGCCATCGAAGCCGCCGCAGGGATCAGCATCAGCGGGAGTTCCACCAACGTTGCTGCCGGTGCGACTGTCACCATTGCCCTGAACGGTAAGTTCTACGAGGCGATAGTGCAGGCCGATGGCAGTTGGACAACAACCGTTCCTTCAGCCGACCTGACGATCCTGGGCGATGGCAGCCTGGCCGTCACCGTCAGCGCTACCGACGAAGCGGGCAATCTGGTCACTGGTTCGCAGCAGTTGGGCGTGCTGATCAACAGCCTGCCGGTTGCCACCCTGAACACACCGTTCGGTGATGGTTATCTGAACAAGGCGGAGTCCACCAGCGACCAAACGCTGAGCGGCACCACCGGCGTCAGCAGCAGCGGGCAAACCGTCAGCGTGGTGCTGGGAGGGAAAACCTATACCGGCATCGTGGATAACAGCGGCAACTGGAGCGTGAGCGTGCCAAGTGCCGATCTGGCGGCCCTGCCAGACGGTCCAACCAACATTGGGGTCACCGTCGGTGATATCGCTGGCAACACCTCCAGTATCAACTCCAGCGCCACGGTCGATTTGACCGTGCCGGTGCTGACCATCAACACCATCAGCGGTGATGACATCATCAACATTGCAGAAAGCCAGCAAGCGCTGCAAATCACCGGTACCGCACCGATCAACGACAGCGGCCAGCCAGTGGTGGTGAAAGTCATCATCAACGGCTTGACCTATAACGGGCTGGTGCTGGCGGATGGCAGCTGGAGCGTCACCATTCCTGCTGGCGATCTGGCTAACCTGCCGAACGGTGCCTCTTCCATCACCGCCACCTTGACCGACGCCGCTGGCAACACCGGCAGCGTCAGCCACGGCATCACTCTGGATACCGATCCGGCCCAGGCACCGCTGTTGACCATCAACACCCTGTCCGGCGATGACTACCTCAGCCTGGCGGAATCCAACCTGCCGTTGACCATCAGTGGGGGTAGCCAACGCGTCGAACAGGGGCAACAGGTCACCGTGACGCTCAATGGCAAAACCTATACCGCCATCGTCGGCGCGGACGGCAGTTGGAGTCTGCAGGTTCCGGCTTTGGATGTGGGGGCCTTGCCAGACGGTAAAGACACCATCACCGCCACGGTTAGCGATACCTCTGGCAACCAGGCCACCGCCAACCACAACCTCACCGTGATCACCGATGCGGGCAATCTGCCGCAGCTGTCGGTCAACGTGATTGCCGGTGATGACATCATCAATGCCAACGAAGCCAATTCCGCAGTGATCATCACCGGCGGTTCTAGCCATGTGCAGCCTGGCCAGGTGGTTAGCGTGCTGCTTAACGGCAAAACCTACACCGCAGTGGTACAAGCAGACGGCAGTTGGAGCGCAACGGTTCCATCAGCCGACGTGCAGGCATTGCCGCAAGGCTCGCAGACCGTGACTGCCTCGGTGACCGATATCGCCGAGAACCCGGCCAGCGCCACCCATAACGTCACGGTCGACACCGTGCCGCCGTTGCTGGAGATCGATCTGTTTGCCGGCGATAACATCCTGAACCTGGCGGAAGCGTTGCTGGGGCAAGTGTTGAGCGGGCATACCGATCCGGGCCTGACCGTTACCGTCACGCTGGGCGCCAACGTTTACACCGCCCTGGCGGATCCGACGACCGGTGCGTGGAGCGTCAATATCCCAAGCAATATCCTGCAAGGGTTGTTGGATGGTAGCGTAACCATCGGCGTGAGCGTCACCGACGCCGCAGGTAACGGCGTGTCAGACTCCATCACGGTGGCGGTCAACACCCATACGCTGCCATCGCTGACGTTGAACCCGCTGTTCGGTGACAATATTCTTAATATTGCCGAACTGGGCGTCGCTACACCAATCGGCGGCGCAGCAGCCAACCTGCTGGTTAACACCCCGGTATTGGTCAAGATTGGCACCTACGTGGTTAACGGTATCGTGAATAACGATGGTACCTGGAGCGCGCTGATCCCAGCCAATGCCCTGGCCTTGCTGGCCGACGGCACCGTACAGGTGGTGGTCTCCGCCGTGGACGCAGCAGGTAATCCTGCCAGCGCCGGCGGTTCGCTGGAGATCCTGTCGCATATCCTGCCGAATCCAACCATTAACCTGCCGTTTGGCGACGGCGCACTGAACCTGGTGGAAGCCGGGGTCAATCAGCTGTTGACCGGCACCACTGGCATTATCGGCAACGGTCAAACGGTGGTGGTCAGCCTAAACGGTAAAGACTACAACGCTACGGTCGGCAACAACGGCCAGTGGAGTGTCACCCTGCCAACCGCCGATCTGCTGGGGCTGCTGGATGGTCCGCACACCATCAGCGTGGTCGCCACCGATAAAGGCGGCAACAGCCACGGCGCAACGCTGGACTTCGACAGTATCCTCACCGGGTTGCCGGTAGCCGGGTTCGACACGCCGTTTATCGATGGCATTGTCAACCATGCCGAAGCCTTGTTGGGCGGAGCCCTCACCGGTTCCACCGGGCTTGCCAGCGATGTTGGCCAGACCGTGATGGTCAACGTCAACGGCCTGAACCTGGCTGCTACGGTGAATGCCGACGGCAGTTGGACGCTGCCACTCGACAGTGCCACTCTGCTCGGCCTACCGGACGGCAACTGGCCGGTCACGGTGACGGTGACCGACGCGGTAGGTAACACCAACAGCACCACCGGCTCGCTGGAGATCCTGGTCAACAAACTGCCGTTGCCAACCCTGGATCTGCCGTTTGGCGATGGCCTGCTGAATATTGCCGAAGCCGCGCTGACGCAAACCCTGACCGGCAAAACCGGCCTGGTCGGCAGCGGCCAGATCGTCACGGTGACGGTAGACGAAGGTCTGCCAAATCAGCAAACCTTCACCGCTCAGGCCGATGGCCTGGGTGGCTGGTCTCTGCAACTCACCATAGTACAGCTTACCGTGTTCACCAACGGGCAACACACCATTGAGGTCACCGTCGAAGACCGCGCTGGCAATACGGCCACCACCACACCGCTGGACGTTAACGCCCTGCTGACGCTGCCGAGCCCTACCATCGTTCCGCCGTTTGGCGTTGACGGTGTGCTGAGCATCAGCGAAGCCGCCGGTGCGCTGACGATCACCGGCACCACCGGGGTAAATGGCGCAGGCCAGGCGGTGAAAGTGGTGATCGATGTCAATGGCGTCAGTTACAACGCGCAGGTTGATATCAACGGCAACTGGTCGTTACCACTGCCTGCGGCCACCCTGAGCACCTTGCTCGATGGGCCACACGTGCTGACCGTCACGGCGACCGATGCCGCGGGCAACACCAACAGCAGCGCTTTGAACTTCACCAGCGATCTCACCGCGCCGGTGCCAACCATCAACACACCGTTCGGTGACGGTTTCCTCAACCTGGCCGAGGCCAACCTGGGGCAAGTCCTCACTGGCAGCGCCGGTGACGCGGCGGCCGTTAGCGTGAAGATCGGTAGCCAAACCTTTACCGCACAGGTCAGCGGCGGCAACTGGAGCCTGGCGCTGACTACGCCGCAGTTAAAAGCGCTGGCCGAGGGCGATAACACCATCACCGTGACCGCCACGGATGCCGCAGGCAACCAGGGCACGGCCGGTTCTTCGGTACATATTTCCGTCAACACGCTGCCGTCCGTCACCATCAGTAACTTCACGGCGGATAACATCATCAACTATGCCGAGAGCCAAGCGGTACAGTTGATTAGCGGTACCTCCACCAACGTCGCGGTTGGGCAACAAGTGACCGTTACGCTCAACAGCAAAACCTATACCGGGGTGGTGTTGGCGAATGGCAGTTGGAGCGTATCGGTGCCACCAGCCGATCTGAAAGCCCTGAGCGGAACGCCAAGCATCACGGCTCAGGTCAGCGATCAGGCCGGGAACGTCGCCGTCGACAACCACAACTTCACCGTTAACCTGACGCCTCCAGGCCAGATTATTACCGTGGATCCGATCACCGGCGATAACATCGTTAACGCCAGTGAAGTGGGCTTGATCATCAACCTGACCGGTAAAGTGGTCGGTGGGATCGGCCTTGGGCAGGTCGTCACCATTACCGTGGGTGGCTTACCGCTCGGTATTCCGGTCACTACCTTGCCGGATGGCACCTTCAGCACCGTGGTGACCTTCCCAATTGACGGCAATATCGTGGTGACGGCCAGCACCACCTTGTTGACGCCGCTACCGACGGTATTCACTGCCAGCGAAACCGTGTTGGTCGACCGCATTCCGCCGACGCTCACCATCAATACCTTCGCGGGTAACGACGTGTTGAACGCCAGTGAAAGCACCGTCGCCCAGGCGATTTCCGGTACCGCCTCGGTCTCGGAAGCGGGCCGCATTGTCACCGTCACGCTGAATGGTAAAACCTACAGTGCACAGGTCAGTGGCTCCGGCACCTGGTCGGTCAACGTGCCACCGGCAGATCTGGTTAACCTGCCGCAGGGCAGTAGCACCATTAATGCCACCCTGTCCGACGCAGCAGGCAATACCACGCCTGCAATCCACGTCATTACTACCGATACCACGGCACCGCTGCTGTCGGTCGATCTGCTGGCCGGGGATAATATCCTGACGCTGGCAGAAGCCCTGCTCGGCCAGGCATTGACCGGGACCGGCGGCATTGGCGAAACCGTCACCGTTACGTTGGGGCCATTGACCGCCAGCGTGGTGGTGGGCCCGGATGGCAAATGGAGCATTCCTCTGCCGTCGCTCAATCTGCAAAGCCTGACCGATGGGCCGCAGATCATCGGCGTCACCCTGACCGACACCGCGGGTAACAGCAGCCATACCGACGTGACGCTGAACGTGGCGTTGAACAAAACGCTCGGTGCGGGGGTTAACGCTCTGTTTGGCGGTGATGGCGTGTTGAACCTGGCCGAATCGCTGCTGACTCAGGTGATCAGCGGTAACGCCACCGGCGATTACAACGGGGCGGTTGTTCACGTCACCATCGCTGGCATCACGCTGGATGCGGTGGTTGGCGGTAACGGCCAGTGGAGCGTGTCACTGCTGCCTAGCCAGCTCAACCTACTGGGCGATGGCCTGGCGCAGGTCAATGTGCAGATCGTCGATTCCCACGGTAACGTGGTCAACGATCTGATCGATATCGACGTACTGACCCAAAACCTGCCGGTGATTGGTCCGGTCGTTGCCTTTGGCGATGGCCTGCTGAATGCGGTAGAAGCCGGTGTGTCACAGACTGTCAGCGGGGTGATTAACGGTCTCGGTATCGGCGGCGGCAGCGTTAGCGTCAGCCTGGGCACCAAAACCTATACCGCCAGCGTTGGCAGTGACGGTACCTGGAGCCTGGCGATCCCGCCGCTGGATCTGGCCGCCCTGAGCGACGGCAATCTGGCGCTGGGCGTCTCGGTGACCGACTCTGCCGGTAACGTGGTGAGCAAAAACATCGATATCACCGCCATCATCCACAATCTGCCGCACATCGTGCTGGATCCGATCTTTGGCGATGGCATCCTCAACGTGGCAGACCTGTTGCTGAACCAGACCATCGGCGGCACCGTCACCAATCTGGCGAAGGGCGCCACCATCAATCTGGATATTGCCGGTTCGCAAACGCTGACGGCCATCGTGGGCGACGGCGGCAAGTGGAGCGCCACCGTCACGCCGGATATCCTCGGTATCCTGCAAGGGCTGGGCAACGGTGACTTTACCGTTACCGCTTCCGCGACCGATGCGGTGGGTAACACCACCAGCGCCACCGCCGGGCTACAGTTGGATGTGTTACTACCGGTGATCACGCTCGATCCGCTGTTTGGCGGCGATGGCTTCCTCAATGCGGCCGAAGCATTGGTGGCGCAAACCGTCAGCGGTACCGTGGCCTTCGCCAGCGCAGGTGCGCAGGTGCAGGTGTCTCTTGGCGGTAAAAACTTCCTGACCACCGTCGGTGCCGACGGCAAGTTCAGCCTGGTGCTGCAGCCTGCCGATCTGCACACCCTGCTGGACGGCAATATCAACGTTGGCGTTTCGGTGTTGGATGGCTCCGGCAACACCGGCGTGCTGAATACGGCGATTGATGTGATCGTCAACAAGCTGCCTACGCTGGCGCTGAACCCGCTGTTTGGCGGCGACGGCTTCCTCAATGCGGCCGAAGCGCTACTGACCCAGACCATCAGCGGTACCACCACCAATGCGGCGGCGGGTTCTCAGGTGGTGATCAAGGTCGGTACGCTGCAACTGAACGCCACGGTCGATGCCGACGGTGGCTGGAGCGCCACCATCAATCCGCTGCAGTTGGCGGATCTGGCGGCGGGCAATCTGATCGTCAGCGCCACGGTTACCGATCCGGCAGGTAACACCAGCGGTGCCAGCCTGGGCCTCAACGTGGCGACCATCCTGCCAACGCTGACGCTGAACCCACTGTTTGGCAACGGCACGCTGGATCTGAGCGATCTGCTGTCACCACAGATCCTGAGCGGCAACGCAGGTAACGTGTCGGCAGGCACTACCATCACCCTGACGTTGGGTAGCCACACTTACACCACCAGCGTCGATGCCACCGGCAAATGGCAGTTGCCGATCCCAACGCTGGATCTGCAAGGGCTGTTGGATGGTGTAACCAACGTCACCGCCAGCCTCACCGATGCGGCAGGTAACACCGTGAGCCAGGCCAGCCCGCTCAACGTGCTGATCAACGCCCTGCCAACCCTGACGCTGGATCCGCTGTTTGGCGGTGATGGCCTGCTGAATGCGCTGGAAGCGACCGGCAACCAGATCATCAGCGGTCACGCCACCAACGCACCGGGTTCAACCATCCAGGTTAACCTCGGCAGCAATACCTTCACCACCCAGGTGAAAGCCGATGGCAGTTGGTCACTTAGCCTGACACCACTCAACCTGTCCAGCCTGCTGGATGGCAATCTGGAACTGGGGGTCTCGGTCACCAACTCCGCAGGGAAAACCGGCAGCATCAACGCCGATCTGGGCGTGGGTATCCACAACCTGCCGACCGTTAACCTGGGCAGCCTGTTTGGCGATGGTTTCCTCAACCTGAGCGAAGCCAACCTGAACCAGCTGATTGGCGGCACTACCACCAACGCCATTGGCGGTAGCGTCAGCGTCCATGTGGGGGGACTGGTATTGACCGCCGCCGTGGGCAACGACGGGAAATGGAGCGTTAGCGTGCCTACCCTGAATCTGGTCAATCTGGCAGATGGGCCATTGTCGGTCGGCGTTACCGTCACCGACCGCTACGGTAACACCAGCTCGGCTAACGCCAACGCCACGGTGAAAATCCACGCGCTGCCGTTGTTGGGCATTGATGCCCTCGGCACCTTGGGCAGTGCGCTGAGCATTTTGACCAACGGCCTGTCCATCAGTGGTACCAGCCTGAACGTGCAGCAAGGCGCGAAGGTTAGCGTGACCTTGCTGGGGAGTACCTTGCAAGGCACCGTGGACGCTACCGGACATTGGACGGTGAAATTCGATACCACCAACGCCCTGAAGAACCTGAACCTGCTCAACCTGATACCTACCCTGTTGGGCACCGTGGTGGCAGCTTCGGTCACCGACCTGGCAGGTAACGGGGTCAGCGTCTCTGCGGGGCTGACATCCGGTATCGAACTGCCACTGCTGCTGACGGCCAACGCGGCGGTCGAAACGCTGTCGCTGGACACGTCGGGTTCCGAAAACACCAGCACCGACAGCACGACCGATAACACCGCTGTACAGCATGCTCAGGTAGCCGCAGTGCAGCACACCACCACCGAGACCAGCACACCAACCAGCGAGGTCAGCAGTACCCAGACCACCACGGATACCAGCGAGCCAGTCACCAGCACGCTGGCGGTGAACCCAACGTTGCCGGTGGATACCGCTAGCGTTACCACGGTTGAAGACACCTCCTTCAGCATTGGTGGGGTCACCATCAATCTGGCGGATGGCACTACTGCCAGCGGCGACACCATCCACGGCAGCAGCGGTAACGATGTGATCCACGTCAACGCCCTCGACTTCCTGTCGATCGACGGCGGCGCGGGTATCGATACCCTGGAGCTGGATGGCAACAACCTCAACCTGGATCTGACGGCGCTGGGCCTGAAGGTGCAACACATCGATATCTTCGATTTGGGCACCAGCGGCACCAACAGCATCACGTTGGATCTGCACGAGGCGCTGAACGTCAAGGATGCTGCCAGCGACAACCTGCTGATCAAAGGCAGCACCGGCGACCAGGTCAATCTGACCCAAGGCGAAGGCGGCACCTGGAGCTCGGTAGGCCAACGGACGGTCGATGGCCAAGTGTTCGACGTTTACCACAACTCTGCCCTCGAAAGCGGCAACACCCTGGGAGATGTTCTGGTGCAGCAAGGCCTGCACGTCAATCTGGTGTAGTCCCCGGCCCCTCTGTCAGTCACTGGCTCGTGCAATGCGGCGAGCCAGTGACATGGGAATGACAGAGCGTTGGCCAAAGCAGTGCGGCGGTTCCGTTCGGGAGACGGGCCGCCGAAATTAACGATCGTCACAATAACAAAGCCGAAACGGCGACACCGCGGTTATCGGCATAGACGTGGTAGCGATAATGAAAAAACAAATTTATGGCACGGATGGAGCTCGGCTCACGTTACGGCGTGCGGCCACAATCGGACTGTTTTTGGGCGGATTAGGCGGGCTGACAGGTCATTCTCTCGCCGCACCGCAGGTCGAATTTAACTGGCAAGCCGCACCGACGGAGCGTTCGGTGATGACGCTCACTTTACAGGATGCCATCCTGCGTGCCTTTGCTCGTAACCCGCAGATCGCCCAGGCTTCAGCACAGATTAACGTGGGTAAAGCCGATCTGGCCCTGGCGCAAAGCGCCTGGTTCCCGCAAATTGCCCTCAACAGCAATTTTGGCAAATCCAGCCAGACCGACTCTTCCGGCACCTTGAACAACAACGCCTCGGCGGGCGTGACCCTGAACCAGCTGCTATATGACTTCGGTAAAACCAGCGGCAGCGTCGAGGAGCAACACAACCTCTCCGATGCCTATCGCTACACGCTGTACCAAACCATGACCGAGGTGGGCCAGCAAACGCTGCAGGCTTACCTGCAGGTCAAGCGCTATCAGGACTTGTGCACAGCGGCGGAGCGCAACCTGGTGTCGCTGAACCGGGTCAAGGAAATTGCCGAGCTGCGGGCCAATGCTGGCCTTAGCTCACAATCCGACGTGTTGCAGGCACAAACCCGCATCGCCGGGATGAACGCCACGCTGGAACAGTATCGTGCCCAGCACCGTTCGGCCCTGGCGCAGCTAACCGTCCTGACCGGCGTCGTGCCGGATAAACTGCCCGACCTGCCGCAGCAACTGCTGCAACAGAAAATCACCCTCAAGTCGCTGCCCTATCAAAAGAGCAATGCGGTACTCAGCGCCCAGGCCAAGCAGGAGGCCGCGACCCAGCGCATTCGCCAGGCCGAGGCCCAGCACTGGCCGACTATCTCGGTTCAGGCTGGCCGCACCCGCTATGAGAGCGATGGCAACGACGCCCAATCCTACTGGAACGATCAGTTGCAGCTCGTAGTGCAGGCACCGATCTATCAGGGCGGGGCGGTCAATGCCAAGGTCGATGCCGCCGAGGGCGATCGCCAGGCGGCACAGGCTCAGGTTGAAGCCGCCAAGCTGGATATGAACCAGAAAGCCTCTACCGCCTATGCCGATCTGATCGGTGCACAGCAGCGGGAACTGGCCGGAGCACAGCAGTTGAGCAGCGCGGACTACACCCGCAGCGTCTACCAGGACGAGTACAAGCTCAGCAAGCGCAGCCTGAACGACCTGCTCAGCGTGGAACAAGACGTGCTACAGGCAGAAAGCTCACGCGTCATTGCCCTGTACGACGGCTGGGACGCGGCGGTGCGCTACGCCTCTGCCGTCGACAACTTATTGGATATGTTGGGTATCGAGCGCCAACGAGCCAGTGGCGACGACTTGCCGTCGCTGTAGTCTGAATGATTTTGCCAGGAGCGCTTATGTCACAACCTGCTTCACTCGAAGCCTGGATCGCAGCCATGGCCCGGGCGGCCAACGGCTACGGTCTGGCTGTTGATATCAAATCCGTCCGCCAGCAAATGCGCTGGTATGAACAACTGCCAGCCCCGCGCCGGCTGGAACGTTTGGGCCACCTGATGGGGCTTAGCGTCAGTTTGCAGCCACGGGAGAAAGTCCGCTGGCGCAACGAGATCCTGCCCGCACTGATCGAGATCGACGACGGCGGCCTGTTGGTGATCGAATCCCTCGACAGCGAGGGCAAGGCGCTGTATTGGCTCAACGACAGCGGCGACGTGCAACGAGAAGCCGAGCTGGTGGAGTTGCTGCTCAAAGGGCAAGGCAGCATTGTGCTGCTGGGGGCGGCGAAGCGCGGGCAGGATGCGCGCATCGACGACTTCGTACAACCCTATCGCAAACACTGGTTCTGGCAACATTTTCGCGGGGCCAAACGGCAAATTGGCGAGATCTCGCTGGCCTCGATCATCAGCAACGTGCTGGCGCTGGCCGGCATTCTGTTTTCGATGCAGGTCTATGACCGGGTTATTCCGGCCCAGTCTTACTCCACCCTGTGGGTGCTGTTCTTCGGGGTGCTGATCGCGGCGGCGCTGGAGTATGCCATCCGCCTGTCGCGCACCGTGATTTCCGATCTGATGGGCAAGAAAATCGACCTGAAGATCTCCGGCATGCTGTTTGCCCGTGCCCTGGCGATCAAAAACGAAGCGCGGCCAAAATCGACCGGCTCGTTTATCTCGCAACTGCGGGAGATCGATCAGGTACGGGAATTGCTGACCTCCACCACCGTGGGCGCGGCGGCAGATATGCCGTTCGTGCTGCTGTTCCTCGGCATTATGGCGCTGGTCGGCGGCCCGCTGGTATTTATCCCGATGTTGGCGATCCCGCTGATCGTCATTCCCGGTATTTTGCTGCAATGGCCGATGGCCAGGCTGGCTAAGGAAGGCATGCGGGAAAGCGCCCTGCGCAACGCGGTGCTGGTTGAGTCGATCGAAGGGGTTGAGGATATCAAGGCACTGCAGGCCGAGCCCTACTTCCAGCGCCAATGGGAGCAGACCCACGCGGTCAGCGCCAACATCGGTATGCAGCAACGGCTGTGGGGGGCGCGTCTCAGCGGCTGGGCCTCGACGGTACAGCAGTTGACCTATGCCGGTATGCTGGTGTTTGGCAGCTATCTGGTGCTCAACGGCGATATCACTACCGGTACCATGGTGGCCTGTAGCCTGCTTTCCTCACGTACCATCGCCCCGCTGATGCAGTTGACCATGGTGTTCTCACGTTGGCAGCACGCCAAAACCGCCATGACCGGCCTTGACGATCTGCTGAAAAAACCGCTCGATAAGCCGGAAGAAGGCAAGATGGCCCACTGCCCGGTGCTCAGCGGCCATTTCCAACTGCGCAATCTGCAATACAGCTACGACGTGGAGAAAGGGGATAACTCGATCACCGTCAATAATCTGGAGATCAAACCCGGCGAGCGGGTGGCGATCCTCGGTAAGGTCGGCGCAGGGAAATCGACGCTGCTGAAGCTGCTTTCCGGCCAGGCTAGCGCCACCCGGGGCAAAGTGATCATCGACGGGGTCGATATCAGCCATATCGATCCCAGCGATGTGCGCCGCCAACTGGGCTTTCTCTCCCAGGAATCGCGACTGTTTTTCGGCAGCCTGCGCCAGAACCTGATGCTCGGCCATCCCCACGCCACCGAACCGGAAATGCTCCAGGCGCTGCGGATTTCAGGAGCACTGAGCCTGGTGCAACAGGACGCCGCCAGCCTGGATCGCATTATTCATGAAGGAGGCCGTGGCCTGTCCGGCGGCCAGCGCCAGATGGTGTTGCTGAGCCGCATGATCCTGCGCAACCCGCAAATCGTGCTGCTGGATGAACCCACCGCCTCCATGGATGAGCAGTTGGAAGAGTACGTGATCCGCCAGATGCACGGCTGGCTCAGTGGCCGCACGCTGGTGCTGGTCACCCATCGGCCGGCGCTGTTGAAACTGGTGGATCGCATCGTGGTATTGGATAACGGCCGCGTGGTGGCAGACGGACCACGGGATCAGATCCTGCAGGCGGCCAATAAGCCGATCAATAAAGAACAGGGCGTGGCATGAGGAACAATCAATGAGCAATATCACCATGCAAGACGATCTGGCGCGCCAGGGGCGGCGGCATTCCTCGGTACTTTGGCTGACGCTGCTGGGGATGATCCTGTTTGTGGTTTGGGCCTATTTTGCCATGCTCGATGAAGTCACCGTCGGCACCGGCAAGGTCACGCCCTTAAGCCGGGCGCAGCTGATTGAGAGCCTGGACGGGGGGATTATCGATCACCTGTATGTGCACGAAGGGGACATCGTCAACAAAGGCCAGAAATTGGCGCAGTTGGATGTGAAACGCTTTCAGTCCAACTATGGCGAGGCCTTTTCCCGCGTGCGCACCCTGCGCGCCTCCGCCGAACGCCTGCGCTCCGAGCTGACCGGTGAGCCACTGCAGTTCAGCGCCGATACCCTGAAGGAGCCAAGCCTGGTAGCCCGTGAACGCCAGCTGTATGAATCCCGTAAGCGCAACCGCGATGAAACCGTCACCAACCTGCAGCAATCCATGCAGTTGGTCCAGCAGGAGTTACGCATGACCGAGCCGCTGGTCGCCAAAGGGGCCGCTGGTCAGGTTGAAGTGATCCGCCTGCGGCGGCAGGTTAGTGAGCTGCGCGGCAAGATTGATGAGGCTCGGAACCAATATGCCGTGCGTGCACGTGAGGAGCAGGTAAAAAACAACGCCGATCTCGATGCCCAGTTAGAGCTGGTGAACGGTAAGGAAGATCAGTTGGATCGCGCCACTATGGTTTCGCCGGTACGTGGGATCGTGAAGGACATTCAGGTGACCACCGTGGGTGGCGTGTTGCAGCCGGGCGGTAAGCTGATGGAGATCGTGCCGTTGGAAGATCAGTTGCTGATCGAAACCCGCATCAACCCACGGGATATCGCCTATATCCGCCCTGGCCTGCCCGCCACCGTCAAGGTGACCGCCTATGATTCGTCGATCTACGGCAACCTGAATGGCGAAGTGGAGAACGTTTCCCCGGATACCATTCAGGACGAGGTCAAACGTGACCAGTATTACTACCGGGTTTACGTACGCACCAAGCAGGCAGAACTGATGAATAAGGCGGGCAAGAAGTTCCCGATTGTGCCGGGGATGGTGGCCAGCGTGGAGATCAAGACCGGGCAGAAAAGCGTGCTGGATTACCTGATCAAGCCGCTGAACAAGGTGAAAGAGTCACTGCGGGAACGGTAATTATTAAAGGCCAGAGAGTGGTTAGCCTCCCTGGCCTTATTTACGTTTCCACCTTCATCAGTCGATGAATCTGCGGATCAGTTCCAGCAGCGCAACCAGCGCTTTCAGAACGATGAGAACTTTATCAATGAAAGTTTTCATCCGTTACTCCTTAAAAAGGAGTGAGAGCACTACCACTTACCCTTCCATTGCCTGTCGCGGCAGGTATCTCATTGTTAGATGATGATGTTCTCACTCCGGCCAGAGCACCGAAACCGGCACCACCCGTAATTCAGCCAGGACTTAGAAAGCGTCATGCACAATCCCAGAGCAATACCATCAACAGAGCTAACTAGTCGATTATACCCACCTTTAGTTACGACGCCCAATCCCCAACTTGCGAAATTACCTTTAAGGTAATAATATTGGATTGTTAGATGATGATGTTCTCATCCTGGCCAGAGACACCAACTCAGGCCGGAAAGTAAAAAAACCCGATTCACCATCGGGTTTTTTTACGCCTGCAGCTCGCTCAAAAATCAGAAAAACTCACTGCCCGCGCCGAGCCCTGCCCACCGCTTCACCCAACTGCCAGACCGCCATCGAATAATGCACGCTGTGGTTATAGCGGGTGATGGTGTAGAAGTTCGGCAGGCCGTACCAATATTGATAACGGTTACCCATATCCAGGCGCAGCAGGCTGACCTGCTGGTTACCTTCCAACGAGCCTTGCGGCGTCAACCCAGCCGCAGCCAGCGTAGCCACCGAGTAGTTGGTTTTAAAACCAGTCTCTAAACCAGGGGCCTGGCCATTAGCCGGCACCGCCACCGTTGCCCCACGCGTCCAGCCATGAGCTTTGAAGTAGTTGGCTACGCTGCCGATGGCATCCACCGGATCCCACAGGTTGATATGGCCGTCACCGTTGAAGTCAACCGCATAGCTCTTGAACGACGAGGGCATAAACTGGCCGTAGCCCATCGCACCGGCGTACGAGCCGCGCAGGGAAAGCGGATCGTCCCCCTCGGCACGCGCCATCAGCAGGAAGGTGGCCAATTCACCGCTAAAGTACTCGGCACGGCGTGGGTAGTTAAACGACAGCGTCGCCAGCGCATCGATAATACGCGTTTTGCCCATCACCCGGCCCCAACGGGTTTCCACCCCGATAATGCCCACGATAATTTCTGGCGGTACGCCGTAAACCTGGTAGGCGCGCTGGAGATCCGCCGCATATTTATTCCAGAACACCACCCCGTTCTGCACGTTGTCCGGTGTCAGAAACTTGTTGCGATAGCGGATCCAGGCGCCGTTTGGCGTGGTCGATGGCTTACCTGCCGGTGCCTGTTTATCCATCAACGCCACCACCCAGTCCAACTGCTTGGCCTGGGCCAGCACGTCATGCAACTGCTGGCGCTCAAAGCCGTGCTCCTGCACCATCTGGTCGATAAAGCGCGCCGTCGCCGGATTATCGGCAAAGTCGCCGCCCAGTGGATGAATGGCATGCGCCGGTTCAAGCACAAAGCCACTCTGCACCAGGCTATCTGGGGGGGCCAGTTGCTCGGTAGGTTTAGGCTCGCTGCTACAGGCAGCCAGCAAAGGGATCAGGGGTAAAAGCGTAACCAGATGACGCATCGGATATCCATAGAGGCCAGGCAAATAAAGTTGTCGCTATGTTAAGCCATTGTCTGACGCGAACAAACAGGAATATGGCCCCCGGCGGCGTCATTTTTTCACAAAATACTCAGCTGAAAAGCAAGGGCACATATACACTTACTAGTGCTTACCTTTATCAAGGCGATACCCGTTCAACGCCACCACGCCAGGCTCATTCATTGCCCCTGGAAACTGGCGTAATCAACGTGTTTTCTCTCCAAACAGCACACGAGGAATACCGTATATGAGTAAGCTCCCCGATCAAGAACCACCACGCCGTGCCCTGCTAAAACGTACCGCAGCCCTTTCGGTATTAGCCATGACCGGCATTGCAGGGTTCACCGCACCATCGGTGGCGTTTGCCGCCGCGATGACCAAAGAACAACGCGATAAAATGACGCCAGACGACATCATCGCCAGCTTCAAACAAGGCAATATGCGCTTTCGTGAGGGCAAAATGCAGCAGCATGACTATGTCGCCCAAAAGCAGGCCAGCGCTCAGGGGCAGTTCCCGGCGGCTGTCATTTTAAGCTGCATTGACTCACGCGCCCCAGCTGAGATCCTGCTGGACACCGGCATCGGCGAAACCTTTAACGCGCGCGTTGCCGGTAATATCCAAAATGACGACATTCTGGGCAGCATGGAGTTTGCCTGTGCCGCTGCAGGAGCCAAAGTGGTACTGGTAATGGGACACACCGCCTGCGGTGCGGTAAAAGGAGCCATCGAAAATGTCGAGTTGGGTAACCTGACCGGGCTACTCAACAAGATCAAACCGGCCATCGACAAGACCGAATTTGAAGGTGAGCGCAGCGGTAACAACGATAAGTTTGTCGATGCCGTCGCCAAAACCAACGTCGAGATGACCATCGCCGATATCCGCAAAAATAGCTCAGTGCTGAAAAAACTGGAAGAAGAGGGGAAAATCAAGATTGTGGGCAGCATGTACCATCTGGATGGTGGCAAGGTCGAATTTCTCGCTTAACCCTTAGGTAACCCATCACCACAGCGGCGAACATTGGCTCGCCGCTGCTTATAACTCTTCTTGAGTATCAATGCATTACATCACATTCTGTTGCAATAATTATTCTGCTAACCATTAAAAACCCCTCTTTTGATCAAACAAGCCCCCGACCATCAACATAGAATTCACAAAAAATTAAACTCATTAAGGATCGGGTTTTACATGGAAATTAAGGTTAATGGCCGTTTGGTCGCACTGAGCAATATCCCACCAGAGACTCCCCTGCTGTATGTCCTACGCAACGATCTACAACTCAACGGCCCCAAATATGGCTGTGGCCTGGGTGAATGCGGTGCCTGTACTGTGCTTATCGACGGCGTTGCGGCCCGCTCTTGTTCCATCCCGCTGTCAGCCGCCCAGGGGAAAGCGATCACCACGCTGGAAGGGCTAAGCCAGGAAGGCCATTTGCATCCGGTGCAGCAGGGCTTTATCGATGAACAGGCTGCGCAGTGCGGCTATTGCACCAACGGCATGATTATGACGCTGGTGGCGCTGTTTGAACGCGATCCCCAAGCCAGCGAGCAACAGATCAAAAACGAATTAGCCTTCAACCTGTGCCGCTGTGGTACCCATCTGGAAATTCTGGCTGCGGCGCAACAGGCCAAGCGGCTACTGGCCGAGCGCGGTGCCCAATGATGGAGATGCAAATAACCCGTCGCCGCCTGCTGCAAGCGGGTGGCGTAGTGATGGTCAGCAGCCTGTTCCCCGTCAACGCACTGGCTGGCAGCCCTGTATCCGCAGGCAAAGCGATCCCTCTGGACCGTATCAGCAGCTTTATTGCCCTCAGTGCCGACGGCAAAGTGACCGCGTTTAACGGCCACGTCGATCTCGGCACTGGCATACGCACCTCATTGGCGCAGATTGTCGCCGATGAACTGGACGTGGCTTTCGACGATGTCACGCTAATCCTGGGCGATACCAATCGCACGCCCGATCAAGGGCCAACCATCGCCAGCGCCACCATTCAGGTAACCTCGGTTCCCTTGCGCCAGGCGGCAGCACAGGTGCGACAATTGCTGGTGGAACTGGCAGCCATTGCCTTCAAGCGCCCGGCCACACAGCTAACAACCGCCAATGGTTTCGTGTTTGCCCCAGACGCGCCCTCTGCCCGCCTAAGCTACGCCGAACTGGCGCGTGGGCAGGATCTGCATCTGCCGCTGGACAGCAATGTGGTGCTGAAAAGCCCGCAAAGCGGCCAGTATGTGGGCAAACCGGTGGCGCGCGTCGATATTCCAGCCAAGGTTCGCGGTCAACTGACCTATGTGCACGATATGCGCCTACCAGGCATGTTACATGGGCGAGTCGTCCGCCCGCCTTATGCCGGAGCAGACAGCAGCGCACCATTGGGAAAAGCGATGATTTCTGTCGATCGGGGATCCATCGCCCACCTGCCCGGTATTGTCAAACTGGTGGTCATCAATGACTTTATCGGCATCGTCGCCGAGCGTGAGGAGCAGGCGATCGCAGCCATGCGCCAGCTAAAGGTGCAATGGCAACCCTGGGCCGGGTTACCGGATCTGTCTTTGGATAAGCTGCACGCTACGCTGGAAGCCATGCCGAAAGCCGAGCGAATTCTGCGCGACGATCCTGGCACCACCGATGCCCTTGCCGCAGTCGCCACTCAGGTCAATGTCGACTACGTCTGGCCTTATCATTTACACGCCTCTATCGGCCCTTCCTGTGCCGTGGCCGAGGTAAATGCGCATCAGGTGGAAATCTGGTCTGGTACGCAAAACCCCCACGACCTGCGCAAAGATATTGCCAAATTGCTTGGCCGTGAGCCGGAGCAGGTGCATATCAACCGTATGGAAGCTTCCGGTTGCTATGGCCGTAACTGCGCCGACGACGTTTCGGCAGATGCGGCCTTACTGTCACATGCCACCGGCAAGCCGGTGCGGGTGCAGTTGATGCGCGAGCAGGAAGCGGGTTGGGAGCCAAAAGGTACCGGGCAATTGATCCGCGTACGTGGCGGACTGGATGCCAATCATCAGGTCGCCGCCTATGAGCTGAGAACCAGCTATCCCTCCAACAACGCCGTCACCCTGCCGCTGGTATTAACCGGCAAGGTCACCAACCGGCCAGACGTGCAGCAGATGGGTGATCGAACCGCCGTGCCGCAATATGAATATCCGCATATGCGGGTGATTGCGGAAGATGCAGCCCCCATCGTGCGGGCTTCCTGGATGCGTGGCGTGTCGGCGCTGCCGAACGTGTTTGCCCATGAAAGCTGGATCGACGAATTGGCCTACCTCGCCAAACAGGATCCGATCGCCTACCGGCTGCAATATTTAACCGATCCGCGCGCCATTACGTTGATCCACGCGCTGAAAAAGCAGGCCAACTGGCAGGACGGGCCAGCACACCGCCAACCGGTGGCTAAGGATCAAGCAGTGGTCAATGGCCGAGGTTTCGCCTATGCCCGTTACTTCCACAGCAAATTCCCCGGGTTTGGTGCCGCTTGGGCGGCGTGGGTCTGCGATCTGAGCGTTAATCGCCGCAACGGGCAGATCAAACTGAACAAGATCTACGTGGCCCACGACTGCGGACAAATCGTCAATCCGGCAGGCGTGCGCCATCAGGTGCATGGCAACATCATCCAGTCTGCCAGCCGTGTCCTGAAAGAGTTTGTCACCTTTGACACCCGCGGAGTGACTTCCCTGGATTGGGGCGGTTACCCCCTGCTGAGGTTTGACGAACTGCCAGAGGTGGATATCCAACTGCTGGATAATCCGCATGAGCCGCCGATGGGGGCCGGGGAATCTGCCTCCGTACCAAGCGCTGCCGCCATTGCCAACGCGTTATTTGATGCGCTGGGCGTCAGGCTACGTGAAGTCCCCTTCACCCCAGAACGGATCCTGAAGGCTGTAGGTTCTGCCACCTCTTCCAGCCATGCAAACGGGTAACACATTATGCACAAGATAAAGAAAATCGCCGGGTTGGGCGCGCTAGCCGGTGCCATCATCGTGGCCGTGGGGGGGATTGCCAGCTGGCAGCCAGAAATAGTACAAATCGATCGCCTGGATACCTACACCTTCAACCAGGCGCAGATCGAGAAAGGCAAACAGTTGGCTGCCCTTGGTGATTGCGCGGTTTGCCACACCCGCCCCGGTGGTGAACGCAATACCGGCGGGCTGGCGATGGAGATCCCGTTCGGTACCATTTACACCAGCAATATTACGCCCGACCTGGAAACCGGCATAGGCGGGTGGTCCTACTCCGCCTTTGAACGCGCCATGCGTCACGGGATCGATCGCCAGGGTAATTACCTCTACCCGGCTTTCCCCTATACCGCCTTTACCCGCACCAGCGACGAGGATCTCAAGGCGCTGTACGCCTACCTGATGACGCAGCCAGCGGTGCATTACCAGCCGCCGAAAACCTCATTACATTTCCCGTTCAATATCCGTCAGGGGATTGTGACCTGGAACTGGCTCTATCTGACGCCCGGTGCCCTGCAGCCAGACGCCAGCCAAAGCAAAGAGTGGAACCGGGGAGCCTATTTGACGGAAGGTCTGGGCCATTGCAGCGCCTGCCATTCGCCACGTAACTTCCTGTTTGGGGAACAAGGGGGTAGCAAACATCTGAGCGGCGGTGTCGCAGAAGACTGGACCGCTCCGTCACTGACTGACAACCCTCAGTTACCGCTGGCCTGGAGCCAGCAGGATCTGCTGACCTTTATGCAAACCGGCTACTCCGCTAACCACGGTGTGGCTGCTGGGCCAATGGCTCCGGTGATCGAGGAAGGCCTTTCTCAGTTGCCGCCAGAGGATTTGCAGGCGATTGCCGCCTATTTGCGTTCTTTCCATACTCAGGATGAAAGCCTCCCGGGTAAGGCCGCGGAGATCAACCGGTTGGCGGAGCAAACGGTAGAACCACTGTCTTCGCTGGGGGCACGGATTTTCTCAGGTGCCTGTATGGCTTGTCACTCTCAGGAGAAAGGCGCGCAGATGCAGGGCGTTCGCCCTTCCTTGGCCCTGAACAGCAACCTGTATAGCAGCAGCCCGGATAATGCCATCCGTGTGGTGCTTTCCGGTATCCAACATCCGGCCAATAGCGAATTGGGTTATATGCCTGCCTTCCGCTATAACCTCAAAGACGAGCAAATCGCCGCGCTGCTGCAGTATCTACGGCAGGACTTTACCAAGCAAAAACCGTGGCCTGATGTGCAGCAGCGGGTGGCTGAACTGCGGGCGGAGACTGGCCCCTCACCCCAACCCTCTCCCTGTACAGACCGGGGACATGGTAGACAGGTGTTCAAGGACATGGTGAACACTTTTTAACATCCTTTACCCATGAT
>NZ_JBKJYW010000226.1:0-9015 GCF_046715635.1 Serratia sp. (in: enterobacteria) | reverse complement strand
CTGGCCCCTTAGCTCAGTTGGTTAGAGCAGGCGACTCATAATCGCTTGGTCACTGGTTCAAGTCCAGTAGGGGCCACCAAATCTAACAAGGACTTACGCTAAAAACGTGGGTCCTTATTTTTTTCAGGATACCGCACCAAAGTATAAGCGAGTTTTACTTAGGGGATTAGTCATTAAA
Organism: Serratia sp. (in: enterobacteria); assembly: GCF_046715635.1. Classification (GTDB taxonomy): domain Bacteria; phylum Pseudomonadota; class Gammaproteobacteria; order Enterobacterales; family Enterobacteriaceae; genus Chania. The sequence goes on along the minus strand of NZ_JBKJYW010000226.1, from coordinate 8,837 downwards.
GAAACAAAAAATTGCATGCTCAGACGCGCCATTATGAGCATACCTTTTAATCTTCATGATGTTCCTGATGCTGTAACGATCCAGAATGTGCAGACCAGATGGCCGCTGTTAGCCGATGTGGGGCTTACTCCGAGGAAAATACTCGAACTGGCTAATAGTGATGATGAATCTATTCTTCCAGATAGCCTAATGAGAGAAATTATGGATTCTTTAAACTGGTATAACGAATATCACTCGTCATGCGTGATTGATAGATGGAACGAACGCCCCCACATTGATAGTGAAAGCGCCTGGAGTAGTTAACCCATTTACTAACGGTCAACTCACACTAGTGCCCGGAGTTCTTCTTGCATGTACGAAGAAAAGTATTCGGGATTTTTAATAACAACACGACCACCCGACTGAATTTTATCAGCCCATCCGGCCACTTTTTTCGTGAACCCGGTATCCCATCCCTCCTTAATACCTCGTTCAGTGACATCGGCTGCGCTAGCCGGCACACCTAACTCTCTCAAATACTTAAATATTCCCTTAGCGGTACTTTCATCCATGGGATGCGGCGTGGGTACTGATGTGTTCATACCGCCAATGAAGTCCAGTGCTTTATCTATTACTGTTGACATACTCTTATCCTTAAAATTAACCATGTAATAAACAAGTTTATAATATGAACCAAAACAAGCCGTGATGTCATAGGGATCATTAACTTTATTTCATTTTTCGCGCGGTCAAACAATTGAGGGAGGATTACTTGTTGTCGTCGGTATAAATCCCTTCAGAGATGACATCTACCAACTGTATCAACCACCAAAGGGCAACACATGCAGTATCACCCCTCGGTTTTCCACTCGCCCCCGCCAGCAATCACCAGCTTATTCTGGCTTCTGTTGAACCTCTTTCCACAACTTCAGGGCCAATAGCACCAATCCCCCCGCCCCCAGCACCAATAGGAGCCAGAGCAGACCTTTCTTCCACATGCTGGCCTCTTCTGCGGCATCCACCGCGCTCAAACGTTCGGTGCCACCCAGAGTCACTTGGGATTGCAACCCAGCTTCTGGCAACGCATCGGCATCTATCGTTTTACGCAGCTCTGCCGGGATCAGGCTATCTAAAGGGATCGCCTGAGGTTGGGCGGCTTTATTTCCCCACGCCAACAGGAATGGAGAGGTCCCCTGAGCATTGAAGATCAAGGTTTGGCTATCACGCTGTGCCGCGACTTCTGGCAGTGAATCACCCCATTGCTGGTTGATGCCCTTCAAGCGGATACCCTGCACCAGCAAGCCGTTCAGCGGGATTGCCTCAGCGGTGCGTCCATTAACCGAGAACACCACCTGCTTGGTCAGAGGGTGCCAACTGTCATTAGCTGCGCTGCGGTAATCGAGCTCGAGTGGCAGTACCGTATTCCTCTGCGTCGGTCGAATGCTGATATTGTTCAAGGGTTGAGGATTCGGCCAGCTATATTCAGCCTCACTGGCCGAAATGGCTTTTTGGTTGAAGCTCAGGCCAATTCTTTGCTGCTCGGTATGTCTGGAAGCCGAAATTCCCTGCACTGACTGGATCTTCAAATCAGGGGCCGTTTTGGCATCGTTGAACACCAAGAGCAGATAACGAGGTCTGGCATAGTCATCAAGATCGATGGTATCCAACAGCAACCGATCGCTGCCAGAGACCAGATCCATCAAGGGCACATCCTCAGCGCTGCTCGACCAATCTTTTAAATCGCTGCTATAAAACAGGCTAACGCGGGTCTGCCAATTCTCGGGCAGACGCTCCCAGGCCAGCTTCAGTTGGGTCAGACGGGGATAGTCGCCCTCATGCTGCGGGATCTCCAGCAGATAGGTATTCCCCATTGGCTTGTCGCTATCCACCGGTAAGGTCACTTCAACACCACCAGCGGATTTTAGCGAAATCACCTGCTGTTCCTGATTGGTGACCCTTTTGCCCTTCATCGGGAACAGGCGTATAGGGAAAGTCTGGCTATTTTCCTGAGTGGTAACGTTCGCGGTCAGCGCAAAGGGGACGGCCTGCCCCTGATTGTTGAACACCCGCACATCGCGCAGATCCGGCCAAACGCTCTCGGTATACACCGCCTCAGGCAGTTCAATACGGAAAAACGGCGCGCCGCCTTCCGTGGTTAGCGATATGCCATAGGCGAAATCTTGCGGTTTTTCAGCCACCGGTTCCGCACTGGCAGCACCGGCCAGACAAAGCGATCCCAGCAGCAACCAGTTATTCAGTTTTACTTTCATACATTCCCTCGTTCGCTTGCCACATTGGGTTCCTTACCGCGCACCGCTTTGGGTGGCAATGGGGAAAAATATCCCACGATCAACACCAGTATCGCCACACCGATAAACGAGATGGCACGAGCCAATCCACCGCCCCGCGCGCTATCAACCAGCATTAATTTAACAATGACGATGCCGAGCAACGTCGCACCGCCAAACCAGACCTCACGTTGTCCGCGACGGGTTGAAAACACCATAACGATCAGCGCTATCAGCATCCACAGCAAAGCGAAAGTGGTCTGCACCAGACGGGAGGCCCAGAGCGTATCGGCCCGCCAGGCAATATCGGCGTAATAGGCCAGCGCACGCAGGACCGCCCCATTGCCCCACCAGAACAGCACAGCGATGGTAAACAGCGGCAGCACCTGTTTCAGCAATGCGGCAAATTGCGGGTATTCCCGCCGGGCAAACAGCCCCAGAGTCACCAGCGCCAAGAGTGCAAAACCAGCGCCCTCTTCCAACGGGTTCAACAGCGGCAAATAACGCCAGCCTATACTGACCCCATCAAACAGGTTGCCTACCAGCAACAGCAGCAAGGCCAACGCCGCCAATGGGGCCAAGGCTATTGCACCATACAGCTGACGATGTTCGGCAAACGGCCAACATCCTTTACGCAGTGCACCATGCGTGGCCAAAATGATCAGGGAGATGAAGCCCATTTGCAGGCCCAATCGCCACTCATCCATGCCCCACGGCAAGCGCATCGTGCGCCAAAAGACTTCATAGCCCAGCGCAAATACCACCATCCAGAACAGAGAAAGGTGTAATCCTTGCTGCAGGCGCAGTAACGGCAGGGATCCCGCTTCGCGCTTCAGCAGCCAGTACGCCACCGGTAAAGCCAGCAGCCAGACCAGATTCGGCCAGCCGAAGGACAATAAAGAATCCAAGTCGACCAATTGGAACATCAGCAAGGCCAACATGCCCGGCCACAGCAGCCAAATGCTGTAACGCAGTTCGAGCCAGGCCAGCCTTTGTGCCGTCCAACGCCACAACACCACGGATAGCGTCAACAAGGCCAACGCCAGGAAAGCCCCGTAGCCATAATCCAGCGGTAATCGCCCGGCGAACCCAAGCAGACAGGCCAGCCAGAGCAGGATGCCGCCAGCCAGGAAGGAACGGCTGACAACCAGCCTGAATGCAGCATTGCTCTCCAGATCGCACCAGAGGAATGCCACCGCGAGCCAAGTTAATGCCAGTACGGCGAACACCAGCGTGAAGGAAAGCGTCGTCATGCCCGCGCCAAGAGCGACCAAGGCAGAAGCCAAGGCCAGCACCAGCAGGCCAGAGCCACTGAGGCTCATGCGGATTTGCTTTTGCTCACGACCAAGCCAAAGAATGCCCAGCCCTTCCAGCGCCCAAGCCATGGATGTCCACTCAGCGGACAGTGCCAATGGGATCGCCAACGTAGTGAACACCCCGCCCAGCGCCAAACCGGAAACCGCCAACATTCGGCCCAGGGATGGGTAACGCTTCAATGCAGCCCAGGCCAGTAACAGGTAAGCCAAACCGAAGCCCAGCGCCGAGAACGCCGGGCCAAACTCCCACTGGCGGGTAATCAGATACTGCATGCCAAAACCGATTAACGGCGGGCCAAACAGCAGTGCGCCATCGATAATCTTCTCGCCAGGCAACTGCGCGCGCAGAGTCAAAGCCAGGCATAGCACGCCAAAAATCACGATATTGGCAATCAGGAACAGCTGGCAGCCCAGATAGTATTCCGGCAGGTAATTGTTTACCCCCCACAACCCGGCAACGCCAAAGGAAAACACAAAGCCCAGCAGGTTAAGCGGCCGCCACGGCTGCCAGACACTGATCGCCAAAATGCCCAGCGAGAGCAGCAGGTAATAGGAAAATAGCGCGATATAACTGCCGCCCCCCGTGGACAGCAGCAACGGCGAAAGATAGCCGCCAATGCTGGCAAGCATCGCCAGGCTGAGGGCGCGCTGCAATACGGCCAGGCTCACGCTGGCGGCGCAGATTACCAGCATCAGGCCAAATGCCAGCATATGTGGCAACAGTTGATAAAGCCGGAAGGCACCAAATACGGTGATATAGAGCGCGCCAACCGCGCCCCCTTGCAGGATCAGAGCATAAAGCGTCTGTTTAACACGCAGACGCCAGCCAAACCACAGTAAAACACCGCTCGCCACCGCCGCGCCCATTAGCCTGAACTCAATAGGCAGCATGTCGCGTTCAACGGTGTATTTCATCAGGTAGGCCAAACCGAAGAACAGCAGCAAGACACCCAGCTTCGCCAGCGGATTGCCTTGCATAAACCAGCCCACCAGCCCGCTGAGCAAGTCGTTTTTCGGTTGCTGCGGTTTATCAATGGCGGGTTTATTAGCAACAGGTGGGCGAGGGATGGTTGTTACTGGTGCGGCTGGTTTTGGCACTACGGGCTCCCAGGCGGAGATAACCGGTGGAGGCACGGCTATTTCAGCAGCGGGCTGCACGGCAGACTGTTGTGCAGCATGCGCCGCAAAGTCATGCGTTGTCTTCGCAGCCACAGGTGGCGCCTGGGGAACAGGCGTTGGCGTCGGCCGCGATCTTCCGGTTGCCTCGAAGCGGAGATCGTCCACCTGTTTTTGCAACTGGGTGATAGTCAGTGTCAGTTGGGCAATTTCCCGCTGGTTACGATTGCCACGGCCGAGCGATACCACCACTGAAATGGGCAATACCACCAGGCACAAGAACAACGCCAAACCAGCGATAAATAGTAATCCATCCATGGTGCACCTTTAGATCATTTATCGTGGCTTCAGTCTTACACCAAAACATAATCGCCGACAATGGATTGATACTACCGACCCGGCTCAAACTAATAAAATACCGTTAGCTTGGCGGCTGCTCTGTGGTTGCCTCGGGCTGGTTTTTGCTAAGCCGCGGATACTTCCATAGCCAGCGCCCGCTGACCATACGCCAGTAGAAGAAGACTCCGCGAACGGCCCAGTCCATGAACATCCCCAGCCAGACGCCCACTACGCCCATGCCCAGCACGATGCCCAAGATATAACCGGCGACCACCCGGCAGCCCCACATGCCCAACATCGTCACCCACATGGCAAAGCGGACATCGCGTGCGCCCTTCAAGCCAGCGGGTAATACCCACGACGCGGCCCAGATCGGCATAAATGCGGCGTTGAGCCAAATCAGGATTTTGACGACCTCTTTAACATCGTCTTCCTGGGTATAAAATGAGGCAAACAACCCGGCAAAAGGAGCGGTTCCCCAGGCAAGCGTCGTCAGGCCAATCGTCGCCAGCCAGAAAACGTGCTTCATCTGCCGCTCGGCCTGAGCAATTTGCCCTTTCCCCAGACGCTTACCGACGATAATGGTCGAAGCAGAGCCCAGGGCATTTCCCGGCAGGTTAATCAGTGCCGCAATAGAGAAAGCAATAAAGTTACCGGCGATGACGTTGGTCCCCATCCCGGCGACAAACATTTGTGTCAGCAGTTTGCCAGCGTTGAACAGCACCGATTCGATACTGGCGGGAATACCAATCCCCAGCACCTCACGCAGGATGCTGCTGTTGAGTGGCGTAAAATAGCTTTTGAGCGTAATACGTAGCGCCGGATTAAAGCCCACTGCCAGAACAGCAATAATGGCGATCGCGCCAATATAGCGGGCAATGGTCAGCCCCAGCCCCGCGCCAACAAAACCCAGCCCTTGCCAGCTAAATACCCCATAAATCAGCGTACTGCTGATGAGGATGTTGAGGATATTCATGCCGCCATTGATCAGCAGCGGGATCTTGGTGTTGCCAGCCCCACGCAGGGCACCACTACCAATCAGGGCGATGGCGGCTGCCGGATAGCTCCAGACGGTGGTTTGCAGATAAGAGAGCGCCAGCGCTTTGACTTCAGGCGTGGCTTCACCGGCGATCACGTTAATGATCTGTTGCCCGGCCAAATGGATCCCAACTGCCAGCAGCACCGCCAGCACAGTCATTAACACCAGCGACTGGCGTGCCGCCGCCCGTGCCCGTTTACGATCGCGAGTGCCAAGACTAAAAGCCACCACCACCGTGGTGCCCAGATCCACCGCCGCGAAAAAGGCCATGATGACCATGTTGAAGCTGTCTGCCAGACCCACACCTGCCATCGACTCTTTACCGAGCCAGCTCACCAGGAAGGTGCTGAGCACCCCCATCAGCAGTACGCAGGTGTTCTCTAGAAAGATCGGTATCGCCAGTGGCGTGATCTCGCGCCAAAAAAGCACCCGATAGCTTTTTCGCTTGGCATACCAATGCGTTTTGGCAACGCGCTGGCGCAGTAGCCCGTGTAAGTTCAAGGTTGGCCTGTAGCAAGGAAGTGAAACGTCGTTTCAAATGATGGTTTATCATCGCTTATTCTGCAAGGCATTTTTTTCGCTATCGGTATGAAACCGTAACAATGTGTTGATTAGTTCAAATCCAAAAAAATGAATAAAAATAAATTTTTATGTTTGCTATAAATAATAACTTAGCAAATTTCCCATCCAGAAGTATTAATAAGTGGCCATGTTGAACATAGCCACTCTTCACTAATTAATTATAACCTTCCGCCGTGCATTTAAGATGTTCAGCATGTTGGTAGATGTCATCCAATATTTCTATAGGATAACGAGTTTCTTTTTTATCAGAATCAAACAAACCGACATACAGCTGACTCCGATTAAAATGAAGTCTACAAATAGGTTTTCTATTATTATCATCAAGCAATACACCGAAATAACTTTTAGTATCGCGATAAGTAATTCGACTTGGCTCAACAACAGTACGAATTATAGATTTAACGATATGAAAACCCTCAATCTCAATTTCAGTGGTTACAATACCATCATCATCTTCAACAGGTACTAACGGCTCAACAATCTCCTCCTTAGGTTCGATTGCTAAAGGCTGCTGAGCCCCACTGATTGCAGACTTAAGACGTTCATTTACCTGATCATTTAACCACTGACTGGACGCTTTTTTGGTTAAAGTAGTAAACAACTCACGTACTTTTTGAGTCAATATCCCATCATAGACTCTAGACGCAAAGAATTTTACAAAATCTTCCTCAGGATTGTTAAACTGAGTTGAAATTATTTTCTTAATTTGACTTACATACTTTAATTCACCAGCCGCATTTACTATTGACTCTACATCAAATGTTGACTTGGTTAACTTGGCTATCTCAGGTACCACATTTTCATCAATATCCAACAAGTCTAGTTCAAGAAATGGCTTTTCATCCATTTTGTTAGGAGCATCAAGATCGGTGAAAAATTTATATATCTGCCCGTTAGTTAAAATGGATATCCTCGCATTGGTAACATGGAAATACCTAAACAATTGCGAAGCATGGTTAACGTTTAACGGCTCACCAATCTTTTTACATTCAACAAGTATCTGAATCTCATTGTTTTTCAAAATGGCGTAGTCTATTTTTTCACCTTTTTTTATCCCAACATCACAGATAAACTCCGGGGTAACCTCCGTTGGGTCAAAAACATCATAGCCAAGCACTTTATTAATGAATGGCATCACGAAAGCGCTTTTTGTGGCCTCCTCAGTTTGAATAACTGCAGCCTGCTGTTTGATCTTAGCTGAGAGACTTTGTAACTCGCCCAAAAGTTCCATAAAAACCCTCCGTGTCAAATAGTTATAGTTTCTTCACGTTATCTAATTTATATAAAAAAAACGCTGTTGTCCTTTTTTATTTTCAGAACAAGACAATGATCACTTAATTTCAAAAAGATACTAAACCAATTGAATCAATTAGATTGTGAATAATGCATAAATTCTACTAAAAACTGCTTTGTCAGTTATCAGATAAATGACTTTAACTTATTAAAATTAAAATAATATATAATCGATATTATTTAAATGTAAATAATAAATGTAAGATATTGTATTAATCGCAATAAAATGGAGTTGTACTTTACCTTGGCTTTATCTGAGCACACAGACGCCTTTCATAGCCAATTTCCTTTCCCTGTCTTCCTCAGGTATTATCGCTATGAACTGTATAAAAAAACAGGTTAAAACATGCAACCCATACTGCTGCAATCCGTCAAGATTGCCCACGATCAATTCCGTGGTGAAACCATCACTAACGGCAAGTTTATGAACTGTGATTTCTCCGGCACCGATCTGACCGATACGCAGTTTATCGGCTGCATCTTCTATGACGAAGAGACCCAGCTCGGCTGCAACTTCAGCCGCGCGGTGTTGAAAGATGCCAGCTTTAAAAGCTGCGATCTCTCGCTGGCCGATTTCAGAAATACCCAGGCCCTCGGCCTGGAGATCCGCGAATGCAAGGCACAGGGGGCCGATTTTCGTGGTGCCAGCTTTATGAACATGATTTCTCAGCGCAGCTATTTTTGCAGCGCCTTTATCATCAAAAGCAATCTGAGCTACAGCAACTTCTCCAAGGTGGTGCTGGAGAAATGTGAACTGTGGGAAAACCGCTGGAGTGGCGCTAACGTGCTGGGTGCCAGCTTTATTGGCTCCGATCTGTCCGGCGGGGAGTTCAATCAGTTTGACTGGCGGGCCGCCACCTTCAACCACTGCAATCTGACCGGCGC
>NZ_JBKJYW010000225.1:0-13809 GCF_046715635.1 Serratia sp. (in: enterobacteria) | reverse complement strand
TGCGGCAACCATGGTTGCCTGGAAACGGTCGCCAGCATTGAAAACATGCTGGAAATTGCCCAGCAGCGTCTGGGGGGCTCAATGTCTTCCATGCTGCATGGCGCGCCATTGACCGTGGAATCCTTATGTGATGCGGCGCTGGCAGGCGATCAGTTAGCCAAAGATATCATTCTTGGCGTGGGCCACAGCGTCGGGCGCATCGTGGCAATCATGGTCAACCTGTTCAACCCGGAAAAAATCCTGGTAGGTTCACCGTTGAACCGGGCCGCAGAAATCCTGCATCCGGCGATTGCTTCCTGCATTCGCCAGCAATCTTTGCCTGCGTACAGCGAACATGTACAAGTTGAATCCACCCAGTTCTTCAACCAGGGCACCATGCCGGGAGCTGCACTGGTGAAAGAAGCCATGTATAACGGTTCGTTGTTGGTGAAGTTGCTACAAGGTTGACATAAATTATTCTTATCAGACTTTCTTATTATTTACCGCCAAAAGATTGAGCTACCTCAAGCCCCCGTTGAGTTGCATCCCCTAGACTTTTCCCGTAGGACGACTCTCGTCGTGATTTACGGCGATTTTTTAGGTTAACGAGGCATTTCAAGGCAATCTATTCATGTTAAAGCGTTTATTTGTTACAGGCACGGATACCGACGTAGGTAAAACTGTGGTTTCCCGCGGTTTATTGCAGGCTTTCGCTGCGCAAGGTCGCTCAGTGGCGGGTTATAAGCCCATCGCGGCACGCTGCCAGGAAACCAGTGAAGGCATCCGCAATAGAGACGCTTTAGTTTTACAGGCTTCTTCCTCATTGCCACTCACCTATGACGAAATCAACCCGATCACCTGTCTGGATGAGGTGTTCCACGCGCATGCCACCCAGGATATTGATTACGGGCTGATGAGCCGTGGCTTACAGCATCTCTCCGCCAAGGCCGATACGGTGGTGGTAGAGGGCAGCGGCGGCTGGCGGGTCTTGATGAACGATCTCCGTCCTTATGCCGAGTGGGTAGTGCAGGAACAGTTGCCGGTGATCCTGGTGGTCGGGATCAAACTGGGTTGTGTCAGCCATGCGCTATTGACCGCACAGGCAATTATTAACGATGGCTTACCATTGCTGGGCTGGGTGGCTAATCGTATCAACCCCGGTTTAGCACACTATGCAGAAACTATCGATGCGATGCAGCAACGCATTCCGGCTCCGCTGCTGGGTGAGATCCCGTATCTGCCACGCGCGGAACAACGTGAGCTGGCACAGTATCTGGACGTTTCGCAGCTGGTTGACCGCTACACGTTGTGATAAACCGATAGCGGACGTAGCCCGCGAGCAAAGGTAGTGGCGATAACGCAAGCCAATAGAATGCCGGGCAGCAGGGTATATTCCCCGGTCATCTCAAACACCATTAATGCCGCCATAATTGGCGCATGAGTGGTGGCAGCCAGCAATGTTGCCATACCGGTCAGTGCCAGCAGAATGGGCACTGCAGTCCCTAACTCCGGCCACAGACCGAACATCTGCCCCACAACCGAGCCCAATGCGGCTCCCACGAATAATGTTGGCGTAAACACGCCACCCGGTGCACCTGAGCCACTGCTGGCCAACAAGGCTAATAGTTTGCAAATCAGGATCGCATTGACCAGCAGCATCCCCGGTGGGGCCGAGAGTAAAGATTGCACCACGCTATAGCCATTTCCCCAGACTTCGGGATACAGCAAGGAAAGCAACCCGACGATCAGCCCGCCAAGCGCCAGCTGTAACGGTGGAACGAGGTTGAGCGAACGAAATGCCCGCCCACTGGCCGCCATCGCCCACAGAAACAGCGGGCCACACACTCCCGCCAGAAGGCCAACCAAAGCCATTAACAGATACTGCACCGGCCAGGGAGCCGCAAGCGGTTCCACGATATACAGCGGAGCCTGGCCCCCATTAAGCAGATTGGTCATCAGCAGCGCGGTTACGGCGGCGATCACCACCGGGCCAAGCGAGGCCAGCATCAGTGAGCCAAACAGGATCTCCGCGATAAACAGGCTACCCGCCAGCGGGGCATGATAGGCGCTGGCCATCCCGGCGGCGGCCGCACAAGCCACCCAGAGTTTCCATTCCTTCGCCGGGGTAAAGCGTTGGGCAAACACCGAACCCACCAACGCCCCCAGCAGGATCATCGCCCCCTCGCGGCCAATGGTGCTGCCGCTGGATACCACCAACAGCGAGGCCAGGCATTTTATCAGGCTGGCGTTAACGGCCAAGCGCCCGTCACCGGTCTCAATCGCTTCCATATAATCGGTCGGGGCGATGGGTTTTTGATGTTGGTAACGCTGGTACATCCACAGTAAAAAGCCAGCAGCCAGTCCACCCAGCGCGGGCGTCAACGCTCTGCGCCATCCAGGCAGTGCAGCAGCGGCGGCCACCAAGCTGCCTTCCTCATGATCCAGCAACAGCCATTCAAGGCCGAACATGGCGCGGTGAAATAACCACACGGCCAGTGCAGCACAAATGCCAAGTAGGACGGCAATAAACAGATGGCGCAGCAGGGCGCGATAGTGGTGCAGAGGGACCCGTTGTTTCATGCGTTGGCAGATGATAAAAAATAAGTGATTCAGGTGGGCATTGTGCTTGTCTGCCCACCTGAAAACCAGAGAATCTTTACCTGATCCCCTGCGTTGTCGCTAAAGCATCAACCGCCTGGAGGCGTGGCAGGCTGATATTTACCGTTCATGCCTTCCAACAGTGCGACCAGATCCTTGATATCGCTGTCTGGCAAGGTAGCGCCAACCTGATAGGTCAGCATATCCTTGACCGCCTGATGTAGCGAAGTCACGCTGCCGTCATGAAAGTAAGGGGCGGTTTGGGCGATGTTACGTAACGTTGGGGTTTTGAAACGGTGGCGATCGACATCATCTTTAGTGACGTTGTAACGACCAAGGTCGGCTTCGGTAGGCTTACCGCGCGCGGCAAAGTAATCCGCTTTCAGCCCCATCACCTCATAGGATTGGCCACCAAGGTTGATGCCGGTATGGCAGGTGCCGCATTTGTTTTGTTGGAACAGCTGGTAGCCGTGCTTCTGTTGTGCTGTCAGAGCCTCACCATCGCCCTTCAGGTAACGGTCAAACGGGCTATCTGGCGTGATCAGCGTCTTTTCGAACTCGGCAATGGCGTCAGTAATGTTATCGCCGGTGAAGCCGTTAGCATATACGCGCCGGAAATCGGCTTTCAGCAACGCGTCCTGATCCAGTTTAGCGATGATTTCATCCCAGGACTCAGAGGCCATCTCGATCGGGTTCATCGGGGGCCCACCCGCTTGGGCCTGTAAATCTGCCGCTCGACCATCCCAGAACTGCGCCATATTGAAGGCCGCATTAAACACCGTCGGGGCATTGATTGGCCCAACCTGATCGTCGACGCCAAGCGAGGAAACTCGGCCATCTACACCGCCTTCACCCAGCTTATGACAGTGGGCGCAGGAGATGCTGTTATCCTTTGACAGGCGTGGGTCGTGGAACAGCCGGAAGCCCAGCGCCACTTTCTGCGGGTCGGTAGGTAATAAGGCTGGCACCGGCTGTAAGGCGGCACCTCGCAGTTCTGCTGGCGTATCCGGCAGGGTATAGAACTGTTCGCGCTGTTGACGGACCCAGCTCAGCAGTTCATTACGGTCACCGTCGCTGACATCACCGGCCCAGTGGACCATCTTATACATTGGCGGCGGCATTTCCTGGTTTTGCAGCACGGCTTCCAGCTTAGCCAGATCGACTTCCGGCACTGCGGTTTTTTGTTGCAGAGCCGAACGGGTAGCCTCGAGGTTGAAATGCCGATTTCCACTGAGGATATCCTGCGCCATAATTTGTTTGGCGATCGGCAACTCGGCATAGAAGGGAAGTTTAGCCGAGTTGGAGTGGCAATAGTCGCAGCCATTGCGGGTTAACAGAGTATCGATTTGATTGCCAGCAACGGCGGGGTTACGTTGTTGATCGTAATGGTAGACATAGCCGACTGTCCCCAAATAGCCGACGACGGCGGTAACGGCACATCCCAGAATAATTTTTTTAATCATGTTCTCGCTCCATTGAGTTGACTGCCAGATAACCCTACATATAAAGAGGTAATAAAAAGGGGCAATCGGATTGTCACGGCCAGAGGCGGGGAGCAACTTGATTAAAATCAATCACTATCATTGGTATGCGCTATCATTCGGATAGGTTATAACGATGAAGGAGGCGTGGCGTGGCTTACAGGCCTTTTCTAAGAAACCACCTAGTATTCAATAGGCTGAACTTTTATTGGTGACACTGTCACAAATTGTTCAATTGGTGCGTTGTTGCAGGATCAGGATGCGCAACGGCCCCTGACAAACTACAGAGTATGCTCTGGCTGTTATACTCCGGGAAAATAAAAGACATAAGGACAGATGATAAACAGATGACCACTAACACTTCTTCGAGCACTGCCCAGGTAGCCCATCGGCCGTTGATCCTGTTTGCCTGCATGTTGGCAATGTTCATGTCTGCCATTGAAGCGACCATTGTCGCCACCGCGATGCCGACGATTATTAGCGACCTGGGTGGTTTTTCGTTGTTAGGCTGGGTGTTTTCGGTCTATTTGCTGGCTCAGGCCATTACCATCCCGATCTACGGGCGTTTGGCGGATTTATACGGCCGGAAACCCATCTTTTTCTTTGGTGCCACGCTGTTCCTGCTGGGATCGATCCTGTGCGGTTTCTCATCGAATATGTATTGGCTGATCGCCTTCCGTCTACTGCAAGGGCTGGGAGCCGGGGCAATCATGCCGATCGCCACCACCGTGATCGGCGATATTTATAGCGCTACCGAGCGGCCTAAGGTTATGGGTTATCTTTCTAGCGTCTGGGGAGTTTCCGCCATTCTGGGCCCGTTAATGGGGGCGTTTATCGTGCAACATCTGCCTTGGGCACTGGTATTTTGGGTCAACCTGCCCATTGGCCTGCTGGCGATGTATTTTCTGGGGCGCTACCTGCCAGACCACAAACAGGGGCGTAAGCATGCGTTGGATCTGGCGGGAACGGCCTGGCTGACGATCTTTGTTGCCGCTTTGCTGCTGTCATTGTTACAGGCGGAAATGCTGGGAGGGTGGATCATACCGTTGCTGGCGTTGGCGTTAGTGGCGCTGATCCTGCTAATTCGTCAGGAGCGCCGAACGCCTGAACCGTTGTTCCCGCTCGCCCTGTGGCAAAACCGCGTGATTGTGGCCGGTAATATTGGCGGCGTAGTGATCGGTGCTGCCATGATGGGCATCAGCGCCTTCCTGCCAACCTTTATCCAGGGCGTGAAGGGCGGAACTCCGCTGGAGGCGGGTACTACGTTGGCATTGATGTCGCTTGGTTGGCCGCTGGCCAGTATGCTGAGCGGGCGTTTAATGCTGCTGACTTCCTATCGCACCACGGCATTGCTTGGCGCGCTGCTGTTGGTGGCCGGTGGTTTTATCCTGCTGCTGCTACAGCCTACTGGTGGTTTGCTGTGGGGGCGAGTGGCGGCGTTTATCATCGGGGTTGGCATGGGGTTGTGTAATACCACCTTCCTGGTCTCGGTACAGAATGCGGCACATTACAGCATTCGTGGTATCGCGACCGCCTGCACGGTTTTCACCAGGATGGTCGGATCGGCCATCGGCACTGCCATTCTGGGGGCCACGCTGAATATCAATCTGCATCTGCGTCTGCCACAAACGGTTGATCCGGTGCAGCAGTTAATGGAACCAGAAGTCCGCAACACCATGCTGCCAGAGGCGCTGGCGGATCTTACCGGGCATGTCGCCGCCTCAATGCATTGGGTATTCCTGGTCTCGGCGTTGATATCGCTGTTTGCCTTGGGTGCGGCTATGTTGATCCCGGCGCGTCATCGGCCACAGGGCGAAGGGGAAGAAGTTAAACAGGCGTAAGTAAGAAGAGGGGCGCAGTAACGAACTGCGCCCTGGGGCCGATTACTGCGGGGCTTGGGCTTGGGTATCCTGGCTGGTGCCAGTTTGCGCCGTGTCGCCGCTGTCGTCGCCGTTACTCAGGCGGGTATAGACAATTTTCTGTGTGTCTTGACCACAATGGCCGACCACCTGTCCACCGGCAAGGTTCGCCTGATCGTTAGGCACGATCTCCAGCTTGAAGCCGGATTCCGGCACGCCGTTATTGACAATCTTCTGGGCAATATCCGCCTTTATGCTCTCACATGAGGCAAAAGCGGCCAGCGGCGCGGTGGCTAACAGCAGTACACCTACTACAAGCGCTTTTTTCATCATTGGATCCTTATTTGAGACGAATGACCTTTGTCAGGATAGCAGCATTGGCTTGAATAGTTTACCCTTGCTGGCCATTACTGAGTGACTGGACGGCCAGTGGTGCGATCCAGACACTTACGGGTTGAAGGTTCCCAATAGGCATTGACGTTGTAGCTGTTATCACACCGATCTTCGTCGTCAATAGCACGGTCAACCTTATCAAACTCTTTCTCTACGCGGGTGTTGACCTTGCTGCGCAGCGATTTGGTTTCGTTCCACTGCTCTTTGCTTTGGCGAGCCTGTTCGTTGCTCATGACTGCGCCGCCGCTGCCGTCAACCGTGACGCAGGTGCTGCCCTGGGTGCAAGAGGCTGCGAAAGCGGGAGCCTGCCAGGCACCGGCCAGCAATAACAGGGCAACCGGTAACATCAGGCGCGGAAGGGAAGATAATTTCATTGTTTCATCCTTATAAGTGAGTGTTGCATCCACCAGCAACACTGGCTGTAGCATGGGTTAAATATATCACTGTGCTGTTCTATTGCACCAGCCTGTAGCCAGGTTCGTTTAATCTACTGAGAGAAAGAGCGGCAATGTTAAAAACCACTTTACTGTTTTTTGCCACGGCGCTGGCCGAAATCATTGGCTGTTTCTTGCCGTATCTGTGGCTAAAGAAAAACGCCAGCCCCTGGCTGTTGCTGCCTGCGGCCCTCAGCCTGGTGATGTTTGTCTGGTTGTTGACGCTGCATCCGGCGGCCAGCGGGCGAGTCTATGCCGCCTATGGCGGAGTCTATGTGGCAACGGCGCTGCTTTGGTTGCGAGTGGTTGATGGCGTGAAGCTGTCGACTATGGATTGGTTGGGGGCCGGTGTGGCACTGCTGGGGATGCTGATTATCGTTTCCGGTTGGCGCACTGCGTAGGGGCGCCGCATGCTTGAATGGCAGGGCTGGTGCCCTGCCACAGAGCAGGATCTTTAACCGCGATGAATGCTCAGCCCTGCAAAGGATTGGCTGACCGGCATCATTTCCAAGGTGTTGATATTGACGCGGGCAGGCAGCGTTGCCACCCAGAATACCGCTTCGGCAACATCATCCGGCGTCAGGGCATCGACCCCTTGATAGGTTTTATCTACCTTGCCGTCATCCCCTTTGAAACGCACGTTGGAGAACTCGGTGCCGCCAACCATGCCTGGCTCAATATCGGTAACGCGAATATGGGTACCATGCAGATCGGCGCGTAAACCCAGGCTGAACTGTTTAACGAAGGCCTTGGTCGCGCCGTAAACGTTTCCACCGGCATAAGGCCAGTTGGCGGCGGTGGAGCCGATGTTGATCACATGGCCAACGTTGCGTTCCACCATGGCTGGCAGCAGTGCGCGAGTCATGTTGACCAACCCTTTGGTGTTGGTATCGATCATGGTTTCCCAATCGTCCGCATTAGCCTTGTGCGCAGGCTCCAGGCCCAGCGCCAGACCGGCGTTATTCACCAGCACGTCAACGTTGCGCAGTGCTGCGGGTAACTCTTCGATAGCCTGCTGGATCGCCGCACGGTTGCGGACATCCAAACGCACGATATGCAGTGCTTCACCGAGTTCTGTCTGCAGCGCTTCCAGGCGCTCCACACGACGGCCAGTGGCAATCACCTGATGGCCTTCTCGTACAAATTTGCGGGCAATCGCCTCACCAAAACCAGAGGTAGCGCCCGTGACAAAAATAATCATGCTGCTGTTCCTTAACTGTTTTTACCCTGCATCCACTCTAACGCGGTTGCGTTAACCCTGCAATTTTAACCGTTGATGGCTGGCACGTGATAAACCACGCAGTCGTATTTGATATTCTCGCGGCGGCCTTGCACGGCCCCACCCAACGATTCGGCAATGCGGCGGCTTGGCGTATTCTGCTCGGCGACGGGGTAGATGAAGTACGGCGGGTGGTAGCGCTCGCTGGCCCAGGTTGTCATGGCGTGCACGATTTCGCGCCCATAGCCCAAGCCATGCAGACTTTCTTTCACCCAGATGCCTAGCTCAGGTGTCTGGCTGTGCAGATTATGCACGCCGCCCATGCCCACAAACTGCTTGCTGTCACGCAGCCGGGCCACAAAGATGATTTCTTCACCTTCGCGGATCAACGGCAGCCAGCCTTCCCAGACGTTGGCAAACGCCTCGGGAGACTCTTCTGGTTCAAAGGTCATAAAACGCGTTAGCGTAGGAGTGATCGCCTGGTAAACATCGTCGGCGTCTGCTGCGGTAAAGGGGGCAATCAACAACCGATCGGTGTTCACACGGCACTGAGTAAGGTCACTGTGCATCATTATTATTACCTCGCTTTTCAGGCCTAAAACGGCAAAAATCCGCTCCCGATAAAACGGGGCGGATCATCGATATTACGTTGATTAGCGGCAGATGCGACTTATTTTTTTACCAGGTGGGGAGCAAGCAGCAAAAGGTCGGCCGCAGAGAGAAGGTCGGGCGCGGTGGAGGCCTGATGCCAGTACGGATAAATCAGCGGCGGACGGCTTACTGCTTCCAAGCGCTGCAACTCTTCTTCATTGAGGATCAGGTTGGCTGCGTGCAGGTTATCTTTGAGCTGTTCCGCGTTACGGGCACCAATGACTACCGAGGTTATCGTTGGGCGGTCCAACAGCCAGGCCAGTGCAATTTGCGCAGCAGAGATGCCACGGGAGTGGGCGATGTCCACCAACACCTCAACAATATCAAACAGCGCTGCTTGATCGCGCACCGGCGGCTCACCCCAGTTGGCCAAATGGCGTGTACCTTCCGGTGTGGGTTGATTACGGCGGTATTTGCCCGAGAGCAGGCCACCGGCCAATGGGCTCCAGACCAATACCCCAAGCCCCTGATCCTGAGCGATAGGCAGCAGCTCATATTCCGCTTCACGCGCCTGCAGGCTGTAATGGATCTGTTGGCTGACAGGGCGCACCAATCCCAACCGTTCGGCGCTGCCCAGGTGTTTCATCAGGTGCCATCCGGAGAAATTGGACAAACCGGTGTAGCGTACCTTGCCGCTGCTCACCAGATCTTCCAGCGCCCGCAGCGTTTCCTCTACCGGGGTGATGCCATCCCACTCGTGTAACTGATAGAGGTCGAGATAGTCGGTATTCAGGCGTTTCAGGCTGGCTTCGCAGGCGCGGATCAGATGATGGCGTGACAGCCCGGCATCGTTCGGGCCGCTGCCCATGGGGAAACGGGCCTTGCTGGCGACCAGCACTTCGTGGCGTTGGCTACCCAATGCCTGGCCGAGGATCTCCTCCGACTGGCCTGCTGAATACACATCGGCGGTATCGAACAGGTTGATCCCGGCGTCAATGCACATGGCGATCTGATTGCGCGCCTCGTTAACATCGGTCGCGCCGGTTTTGGCGAACTTGCCTTGTCCTCCAAAGGTCATGGTGCCTAAACTTAGAGCCGAAACTTTCAGGCCGGAACGGCCAAGTTGACGGTATTGCATCGTTTAACTCCTTACCTTGGTTGCCATAGATTTTTCAGATGTGGGGGGCGCGTTTTTCCTCTGGCGGATTTCATTGCCCGCCTCTGCGCCCAGTGTAAAGCTATCCAGCACCGCCAACAGGGCGATGACGCCAATCACGATGAAGGCCAGTTGGAAATCGGCCAGCGGCACCACGCCCTGGTGTTGTGGCATCAGCCTCTCCGCCAACCGCAGCGCTAGTGCGCCGATGGCGATACCCAGGCCGCTACCCATCTGCTGGGCCATATTGAACAGCGTGTTGGCACCGCTCATGCGCGGTTGCGGCACCTCGGAAAACGCCAGCGTATTCAGTGCGGTGAACTGCATCGAACGTGTCAAACCACTGACAAACAGCAGCGTCAGGATCAGCCAGGTAGGGGTCTGCGGAGTCAGCAGCGCGCAGGCAAAAATGGTGGCAGCATTAAGTAAGCCGTTGACCACCAGCGTGGTACGAAAGCGGAACCGGTAGAGGATGGGGGAGGTGAACGGTTTCATCACCAGATTACCGGCAAACACCGCCAGCACCAGCAATCCGGCATCGAAGGCATTCAGCCCAAAGCCGATTTGGAACAGCAAGGGCAGCAGGAACGGCACGGCACCGATGGCGATGCGAAACAGAGTGCCGCCCTTAATAGTGACGGCGTAACTTTTTATCCGCATCGCCCAGAGATCCATTAAGGGATAGGCGTGGCGTTTGGCGTGACGTATTGCCAGGCTTCCCAGCGCCAGGCTGGCGGCCAGACACAACATCGGCACCAGCCCGGAAAGTTGCGGACTGTTGATCAGATCCAGCCCAAACATCAGTCCGAAGCAGGCGACGCCAGTGAGCGCAAAACCTAATCCATCAAAGGGGACACTTTTCTGGGCGGGCTCATGAGGGATCAAACGCCAGGCGAAGAACAGGGCCAACAGGCCAAGCGGCACGTTGAGGATAAAAATCCAGTGTCAGGACGCGTAGGTGGTGATGAAACCGCCAACCGGGGGCCCCAGGATCGGCGCGGCTAACCCTGGCCAGGTAATGGTGGCAATGGCGTTGATCAGATCGGGTTTGGCGGTATTACGCAGCACCACCAGGCGGCCGACCGGCACCATAAGCGCACCGCCAAAGCCTTGCAGAATGCGAGCAGCGGTAAACTGCGGCAAGGTGGTACTAAGGGCGCATAGCACCGAGGCCAGGGTGAAAATAACGATAGCGGCGGTGAAAATATTGCGGGCACCAAACCGGTTGGCGATCCAGCCGCTGGCGGGGATAAATATACAGGCTCCTGAGTCCACCAGGGTGCCGTCCAGGTCAAACAGTACTGCCTTGCAAGCGATAGCGTTCATAAGTCCCTTATGATTTAAAGCCTCGGTTTCCCAATAACAACAGAGTGGCGGCAAGGCATTGTTGATGGAAATCAAGTGATGGAGTGAACCGCCGCCTGAAGATGAAAAAAGGCGGCCAGGTGTGACGTGCCGAGTTAACCGCCTGCTCGCTCAAGGCGTCCATTTTGGCAACCTTTTAATCGTTCGGTGTTACGCTTTGGTGGCTTGGCTACCGCCATAAGAAATCGATATTGGACGAAAAATCGGTCGTTCGCTTTAATAGTGCCAACAATTAAAACCTACCCTTGGAAACCGAGTATGTTCACCATCAAAATCGACGATCTTAGCCATCATGCCGTGCAAACATTAGTGGCTTATCATATTTCTGGCATGCTGGAGCAATCTCCTCCAGAGAGCAGCCATGCGTTGAACGTTCAAAAACTTCGTGACCCTGCCGTGACATTTTGGTCTGCGTGGGAAGGGGAGCAATTAGCCGGGATTGGTGCGTTGAAAATGTTGGATGCAGAGCATGGTGAGCTGAAATCAATGCGCACAGCGGAGGCGTTTTTACGTCGTGGCGTGGCGAATCAATTCTTGCTGCACATCGTGCAAGTCGCGCGCGCACGGGGCATTTCGCGTCTCAGCCTGGAAACGGGGACACAACCGGGATTTGCCGCCTGTCATCAGCTTTACCACAAGCATGGCTTTGTGGATTGCGAACCGTTTGCAGAGTATCAGCCTGATCCAAACAGCAGATTTATGACGCTTGTTTTGTAGTATCTCCTCAGAGTTCAAACGTAGGGGCGCAAAACGGGCGCTGCATGTAGCGTCCCTACGGTGGAACTTGTTTACTCCTGAAAAATCTCCATTCGCTACATTGCCAGTTCGTTGCGGTTATTTTTGCTCAAACGACCATCTGGGCCTAAGCTAGGCTATGTTGCTGAATTTACAGCTTCTATCCAAGTGGACGCAGCGTCCCTACATTAAGACATGGAGGAGTTTCGATTTGATGCGTTTATCAACCCTGGTACTGGCTATTGGCGTTGCGCTAAGCACGCCCACGCTGGCAGAAACGAACACCCAGACTAAGGAGGCGAAAGTGGCTGGAGAAGTTAAACAGGATAAGCAGGGAGAAAACCCGTTCTTTGCCACCAGTCAGTTGCCATTCCAAGCCCCTCGCTTTGATGTCATCAGCGAAAGCGATTATGCCCCGGCCATCGCCGCCGGCATCCAGCAGAAACTGGCAGAAGTCGAAGAGATCGCCAATAACCCGGCGCAACCGTCGTTTGACAATACCTTTGTGGCGCTGGAAAAGAGTGGCGCACTATTGACGCGCACCATGAACGTGTTTGGCGCGATGACCTCCGCCAACACCAGCGATGCACTGCAAAAACTGGATGAAGAAACCTCGCCGAAGCTGGCGGCGTTAGATGATGCCACCATGCTGAACAGTAAACTGTATGCGCGCATCAAAGCGATTTACGATCGGCGTGATAGCCTGAAGTTAGACGCCGAGTCCCTGCGGCTGGTAGAGGTGACCTACAAAAACTATGTGCTGGCCGGTGCCAACCTTTCTGACGTGGATAAAACCCAACTGAAAGCGTTAAACCAGGAAGCGGCAACGCTAAGCACTCAGTTCACCAATAAATTACTGGCAGCCAGCAAAAACGGCGCGTTGGCGATCGGTGATAAAACCCTGCTGGCTGGGCTTTCAGAGGGCGAGTTGGCAGCAGCTGCGCAGGCGGCCAGCGAACGTAAGCTGGATAAACAATGGCTCCTGGTGTTGCAAAACACCACGCAACAGCCTGATTTGCAAAACCTGAAAGATCGCGATACCCGGCAAAAGTTGTTCGAAGCGTCGATAGGCCGCGCAGAAAAAAATGACGCCAACGATACCCGCCAAACCCTGGCGCGGTTAGCCAAAGTGCGTGCTGAGCAGGCCAAACTGCTGGGCTTCCCGAACTATGCTGCCTGGAAGTTGCAGAATCAGATGGCGAAAACCCCGGATGCGGCGTTGGCGTTTATGCGTGATATCGTCCCCGCCGCCACGGCCCGGGCAGAACGTGAGGCCAAAGATATTCAGGCGGTCATCGATCGGCAAAACGGCGGCTTTAAGCTGGCCGCTTGGGATTGGCAGTTCTACGCCGAGCAGGTACGTAAAGAGAAGTACGATCTGGATGAGTCACAGATCAAGCCTTACTTTGAGATGAACAACGTACTGCATAACGGCGTGTTCTATGCCGCCAATTTGCTGTATGGCATCAGCTTTAAAGAGCGCAAAGGTATCCCGGTTTATCATCCGGACGTGCGGGTATACGAGGTGTTTGATAAAGACGGCCAGTCTCTGGCGCTGTTTTACACCGATTTCTTTAAGCGTGACAACAAGGGCGGCGGTGCCTGGATGAGCAACTTCGTTGAGCAGTCCAAACTCAACGGTACCAAGCCGGTGATTTACAACGTCTCCAACTTCACCAAACCCGCTGCGGGCCAACCGGCATTGCTGTCCTATGACGACGTGATCACCATGTTCCACGAGTTTGGGCATGCGCTGCACGGCATGTTTGCCGATCAGCAATATCCAAGCCTGTCGGGCACCAACACTGCCCGCGATTTTGTCGAGTTCCCGTCGCAGTTTAACGAGCACTGGGTCAGCGATCCGCAGGTATTTGCCCACTTTGCCAAGCATTACCAAACGGGTGAGGCGATGCCGCAGGTGTTGGTCGATAAAATCAACAAGGCCGACAAGTTCAACAAGGGCTACGCCATGACCGAGCTGTTGGCCGCCGCGCTGCTG
>NZ_JBKJYW010000224.1:0-9175 GCF_046715635.1 Serratia sp. (in: enterobacteria) | reverse complement strand
TGATGGTTTCCAACAGCTTGTAGCTCTTGGCATCGATCACGCTCACGGTGCCTTCTTTACGATGAGTGACATACACTTCATTGCGCGCCGGGTTGAACAACACGGCCAGGGATTCCGGTACGTCGATCTTTTGCAGAATGTTGCCGTTGTTGGTATCAACAACCAGCACCTGCGGCTGCTTGGAGTCGGTAATAAACGCGCGGTGATTTGCCGGATCCAGGCTGATATTCAGGAAGAAGTGTTCCTTCGACTCATCCAGCTTCTTACGTGACAACACCTTGTTGGTTTTGGTATCGATAGTCACCAATTCGCCATCGGCATTGGTAACATACAGGCGGCTTGCCGCTGCATCCAGCGCCAGACCGGTACCGTATTTACCGGTTTCGGTGATGGTGGTGCGCAGGGTCAGATCCTTACCATCCACTACCCAAACTACGCTAGACTCGCCCAGGCCGGTGATATAGACGGTGTCCGTGGTCGCGTCTGCCACCAGCTCACGTGGTGCCAGTGGTTTCACGGTATCAGAGCGTTTACGTGCGTCCAATACCAGGCGGCCTTTCACTTCGCCGGTTTTGCCGTCGATAGCGGTCAGTGAGTTGCTGGTGGTGTTACCAAAATAGAGGGTGTCGGTCTTGGTATTGATGGCGGCACCGAACGGTTTGATATCGTTATGAATGATCTGCGTGATATCCAGCGTTTGTGGATCGAGGCGATAGACAATGCCGCCCTTATCCAGCTTGCGGCTCTGTGAAGTTGCCAGATACAGCGCATTCTCGCCCTGGCTGTACACCATCTCGTAAGCGCCTTTACCTACCGGCTTACGCAGCAGTTCCGTTTCTGTCTGTGCCAGCACAGAGGTGGAAAACATCAGGCTGCTGAGAAGCAACAGAGGGTAAACCGCACGTCCGCCAAACTTACGGCTGGTGGTCATCATAGCGTTCATAAAAGCTCCATTTCGTCAAAATACAGGTCACTACCGGGCTGCTGCTCGGCGGCTAAATCGGGCTCAACATTGAATCGAAAGCAAAATCTGGCCGGTCATGTCATCGCATGTGGCTCACTATATTTGTGAATGATAATCATTATTCTTACGGAAGGGGAGCACTTTTGTCGCTTGGGGCGATAACTGTCACGTTTAGGGCAATCAAAGAGAGGAGAATATCCGTCCAGTGTCTATTCTTCGGTCAGGATCAGGCCCAGACGATCGGCGGTCTTTTGGATAATTTGGCCAATGGCTTTATGGCTGAAAAGACGGCTTGAAGGTTCGGCTATCGAGAGTTCACTATCCATGACCCGTTGGCCGCCAAACAGGATCAAGGCGAAATGGTCGTCATCTCTTTTTGAGTACCACTTCATTCCGTCAACGTTATGATGCTGTTGATAAATAGCCTGCGACCAGGCTCGGGTTTGTGAGTATTCGAGCTGGGTACTGCCGATCAATTCATCACGATCGATTCCCATATAGAGGCAGTCCTGTGCTCGGCAACTGACGACGTTCAGATCCCGTTCTGGTTTCAACTGGATGTAATGCAAATGGGTAAATGGGCGTAAGTCGAAAAATTCTGTTTTGCCGGTGGCGACCACATCGTGAAAAACCGATTCCGCGATGGCGGCTTCGCCACTGCTGGCCAGGTACATGGTGGGGATCAGATCCAAAGCCGCATCCCTGATAGGGCTGAAGCGGGCTCCATACTCATTGGGAAGCAATATTCTGCCAGGATTAAAACTGTTACCGGGATACCGTGCATCGTGGCAGCGATGTAACACCGTGCCTTTGGGGATGACTTCGATTCTTACCCGCAGGGTCTTACCAGGGGCGGTTATCTTGCGGCCAAGAAAAACGGGTGAACCAAAATCTTCCTTTTTTGGCTCACCCTTCTGTTTAACTTTGTTCTGCTCCATCGACGATCCTTTTCACTTCATATTCCGCCGCCGCAATCACATTTGCCGGATATGACTGCAACATCTCCATGGGGCGGCGGCCAGCTAACAGGTTGTTTGACGTCGCGAACCACTGGGCAAGCCCCCAGCCGTGTTTCAGGTTTTTAAAGCTGGCGAGTAACACTGCCATGACCGGGAGAGGGCGATAGTTATCATCCAGCGCATAACGGGGAAAGAGTTGTGTTGCCCCTTTCTTTAATGAAAATATGCGTTGATGGCTTTTCCATTTGCTTGGCTGGGCCGAGGGATTCTCGGTAGCAAAACCTGCCAGATGGGAAATCTGCTCCGCCGTGAGCCATTCGCTGGCCGCCAGGATATGCTCACGCCCGCGCTCCACCTTGGAAATATCAACTAGCCCGCTGTGGTTTACTGGCTCTTGCGTATCCCGCGGAAGCATTATCCGAGTAGTGTCATCCGGATTGATTTGTTGTTCCAGGCTATGAAACATGGTTTCAAAACGTGTTTCGTCGATGTGGCAAACGTCACCCCGATCATTTTCAGCTTGTCTAACTCGGCGGATAGTCTGCAACATGATTTTCAGGTGCTCTTCAACCACTCCGAGAGACGTTGAGTTGTCTATATCAACTTTCAGCTGAAAGAAAGGCTTCTGCGCCTTCATTTTCCTTTTACTGATGACCATCTGCAGCCCATCTTCCCTGATCCTGAGGCCATCTCTGTTGATGTCGATTTCTCGGGCCAGCATTCTCTTCTCCCGTTAGCTAAAGCTAACCGTTTTAACTATTCTAACCAAACTATCCTCAGTTATAGCAGGTTGTGTGAGAATTGACCAGAACAGATGCAGGCAACATTATCAGTCGAAGAGCGGGCTCACAGCCTTATCGCACCAGCAATCGCCTGGTCTGCGGCCGCTTTTTCCGCCAGATAACGGGCAGGGGGCTTACCCACCGCTTTACGGAACATGGTGACAAAACCACTGGCACTTTCGTAGCCGAGATCTAACGCCACGGTCTGGACGCTTTCCCCCTGCGTTAAGCGTTGCAGAGCCAGCATCACATGTAATTGCCGCCGCCAGTGGCCAAAGCTCATGCCCATCTGCTGTTGCAGCGTGCGGCTGAGCGAACGCTCGCTCATGCCAATGCGTTGTGCCCACTGGCCCAGAGTGGATTTATCGGCCGGGTTGGCCAGCAGTTGTTCGGTCAATTGGCGGATGCGGGCATCATTGGATACCGGCAGGTGCAGGTTCTCCAGCGGCGCGGCGGCCAGTTGATCCAACAAAACCTGCGCAATACGCCCTTCCGGGCCTTCTTCCGGGTAGAGAATATCGAACTGGCTGGCCTGCAACAGCAACTCTCGCAGCAATGGGGACACCGTTAAGGTGCAGCAATTTTGCGGCAAGCCCGGGATGGCATCCTGCTCAACGAACAGGCAATAGCACTCGCTTTGGCTGGTAGCCCGCGCATTGTGGCTGACGTTACTGGGCATCCATAGCGCGCACTGTGGCGGCACCAGCCACAGGCCATTTTCCACTTCGCAGCGGATCATGCCGCGCACCGTGTAAATCAATTGCGCTTTGCGGTGGCGATGATGGGTGCATTCCCAGTCTTTCTGCACACTTGATGCCTGAACCGCGAAGATGGCGCGTGGCACGTTATCGATATCGGGTCTGGGATCCTGGCAAGTGGCTTTCATGAGAATAATTATCATATTGGCGTATTTGAGCAATATTATGTCTTGATTGTGCAATGTGGTCTAGCGCCAACGTCGATAGAGTAAGCGCCACTGGCGTGTTTTGTGGTAACACGCTCATGACGACAACGCAGAGGAAAGGCCATGCATCAGGAAAATGTCATCAGTCAACTTCTGGCCTGGATTGAGCAAAGCCTGGATCAGCCCTTGACGCTGGACAGCATCGCGGCTAAATCCGGCTATTCCAAATGGCACCTGCAACGGATGTTCAAGCAGCACACTGGCGAAGTGCTGGGGACTTATGCCCGGCGCAGAAGGTTGACGGCGGCGGCGCGTGAACTGCGCCTGACCAGCGCCACGGTGGCCTGTATCGCAGATAAATACCAGTTCGATTCCCAGCAGACCTTCACCCGTGGTTTTAAAAAACAGTTTGGTTTGCCGCCAGCGGCCTATCGCCGGAACCTGGACTGGCCGAGCTATGGCTTGCAACCGCCGTTGAATATGACCAACGAGCCAATGCCAGAGGCGGAGATTATCGTGCTGCCCTCGATGAAATTAGTCGGCCACACGCAGCAGGGTAGCTGCACGTTGGGGCAATTGGGGCTCTCGAAAAAGCTGCTGCGCCAACATGCCTGGCGGCATTTATTGCATCCAGAACAGGGATTACCCGCCGTCGCGTACGGCCTGATGAGCCTGAAAGCCGACACCCGGCAGCGGGATCGTCAACAGATGGTGTATACGGCGGCACTGCCAGAGGAAGAAGCGGCAGGTGAGGCGGTGACGATCGAACCCGGGGAGTATGCCCGTTTTGCCTATCAGGGGCAGGTTGCAGGGCTACAGAACTTTATCGCCCGGTTGTATGACACAGCCATTCCGCAGATGAATGCGGTACGCCGGCCAGGGCAGGATATTGAGCGTTTTTACCCGGCATTGGGCGTTTGCTACGGTGACGATCAGGCGGCGATCAGCTGTGAATATCTGATCCCGATCCGCCGTGGCGAAGAGGGCAGTGGGCTACGCTAGGGCAGGAATTTACCCAAAGAACACTATTACCCACATCCGGCTACAAAAAAGTGAGGTATTTGCGCTAGTAATGTTTCCATCTTGGCGGCAAGTGCACATATAATGCGCATCCGGTCAAACCAGGCCGGGCAGAACACATACTAATTTTAGCCAGTGCGGCCACCACTTTACTACGAAGATGAAAATGAGCATTCGCGCGTTATTAACCCTGTTTACCGCTCTGGTTGCATTCAGCCAGGCTGCCTTCGCCGTTGTATACCCTTTGCCCGCCAAAGACAGCCGTCTGGTTGGGGAAAATATTCAGATCACCGTGCCTGCAGACAGCAAACTACCGCTGGAGAGCTTTGCGGCTCAATACCAGATGGGCCTGAGCAACATGCTGGAGGCTAACCCTGGCGTTGACCCGTTCCTGCCGCTGCCAGGCAGCACGCTGACCATCCCACAGCAGTTGATCCTGCCAGACGCCCCGCGTGAAGGCATCATCATCAATAGCGCAGAAATGCGTCTGTACTACTACCCGAAAGGCACCAAGACCGTCGTGGTGTTGCCGATTGGTATCGGCCAGTTGGGTAAAGATACGCCGCTGGACTGGGTCACCACCGTACAACGCAAGAAAGCGGGTCCGACCTGGACGCCAACTGCTAAAATGCGTGAAGAGTACGCCGCCGATGGTGAAATCCTGCCCGCGGTATTCCCGGCAGGCCCGGATAACCCAATGGGTCTGTACGCCCTCTATGTGGGTCGTCTGTATGCGGTCCACGGAACCAACGCCAACTTCGGTATTGGCCTGCGCGTGAGCCACGGCTGTGTGCGTCTGCGTGCTGACGACATCAAATACCTGTTCGACAGCGTGCCAGTAGGCACTCGCGTACAGTTCATCAACGAGCCGGTGAAGGTTTCCGTAGAGCCAGACGGTTCACGTTACCTGGAAGTGCACAACCCGCTGTCTGCCAACGAAGATGAGCTGAAGTCGAAAGAGCCAGTGCCGCTTACCATCACCGCGCCAGTTGGCAAAGTGCTGATGGATCCAGCCGTTGACCAGAGCGTAGTGGACGCAGCCATCAAGGCACGTTCCGGTATGCCGGTTAAAGTGAACTGATCTTTGTTTCTGTTGTGAAAAAGACGCCTGCGGGCGTCTTTTTTTATGGCATTTAGATGGCGAGTAGATCGTTAATAATGGTGGGGTGGCGCTCAATCATCAGCAAGATTTTGAGTGAAGAACCGGAGGGTATTCGGCGATTTTGTTCCCAACTTTGCACTAGGGAAGGACTCACTCCAACCGCCAGTGCAAACTCCTCCTGCTTCATGCCGCTGGCTTCGCGTAGTGATTTCACGTTGGGGAGATGATGGCGATGGACACGAGCAGGCTGCATTTCGCCTTTTTCAATCGCGACCATCTGCTCCATGCTTTCGACCAGATCGTTAAAAAGTTCTTTGTCCACTTTGCAACCTCTAAGCAAGTGCTATGCCTTGTGCGGCACCGTTTAATTCAGTTTATCGGTTAACGCTTTAAGTATCGCTTTCTCGGATTCGGTTAAGTCGTCTTTGGCGTTTTTAGGATAAACAATCAGCAAGTAAAGCTTGCCGCTGCGGGTGATGACGTAATAGATAACTCTTACACCACCTTGTTTCCCCATGCCTGGACGGTTCCATCGGATTTTTTTGCAACCGCCTGTTTTACTTATAGTATCGCCGTCTGCGTGATATTTTAACAGGTGGGTTTGTAGTTCACGAGAGTTATCATCGTCTAATAGGGTTTCGCGTTGCCTGCTAAAAACTGGGGTTTCGATGAACTCAAAGTATTCCATTACGACGCCTCCCTATCATTCACAATACTCGTACATAGTACGACAATCAAGTTCTGATGGTTTATTGTACAGAAAAATGGCACAGACGCCTGCGGCAATCTCAGTTTGATGACCACGTGGCAATGTTGCTGAATTTGTGGGGGTAGAATATGTGCGACCCAACAACATTGCCACGCCCGCTTATAAACCAAATTGGCGTGCCAGTTGGTCGATAGCGTCACGCTGGAACTGGTTAAACGCTTCGCGGGGCTGCTGTTGCTGAATAAATTCCAGCATCGGGTCTTGTGCCTCGGTGCGTATGCCGCTCAACTCCTCCATTACCGCCAGGCCGCAGAACGGCACATAAGCTTCGGCGTAACCTCCTTCATGAACCATCACCAGCTTGCCACCACAGAGCCTGTCTGCAGCGCTTTGCACTTGGGCTGTCATAGCGCGGAAGCTGTCGCTATGTAGCTGCATCCGAGCCAAAGGATCGATGGCGTTAGCATCGTAACCGCAGGCGATAATAATCATCTCTGGCTCGAACTGCTCCAGCGCCGGAATGACGATTTGCTGCATGGCGTATTGATAACCGTCGTCACCGGCCCCGGCCAGCAGCGGAATATTGATGTTGCAACCCGCTCCGGCCCCTGCGCCGCGATCTTGTTCACCGGCGTAGCCTGCCGGGAAGCAGCCGTCTTGATGCAACGAGATGGTTAGCACGTCGTCTCGCTGCCAGTAAATGTGTTGGGTGCCGTTGCCGTGATGCACGTCCCAGTCGATCACCGCCACTTTGCCTAGCCCGCAGCGGTCTTTGGCCCGTTCGATGGCGATAGGAATATTAGCCAGGAAGCAGAACCCCATCGATTGATCCGGCAGGCAGTGATGGCCCGGCGGGCGTGACAGGGAATAGGCGTTGTCTAGTTCGCCTTTCAATACCGCCTCGACAGCAGCGCAGGCCAGCCCAGCGGAAAGTTTGGCAATCTCATAGCTGCCTGGCCCCAAAGGCGCTTCCTCTCCCAGCATGCCGCCGCCGTTATCACTCAGCTGTTTGAAACGTTGCAGGTAATGTGCCGGATGGATACGCAATAAATCTTCCTCATCGGCCAGCTCGGCGCTCAGTAACTTAAGCTGGCGCGACAGGCCGGAGACGTCCATCAGGTTTTTCATCCGCCGCTTGGTTTCCGGCGACTCGGCATGCCCAGCCCCTGAAGGCGGTTGTACCCAGCCGCCCACTGGCAGCGTGGTGGCATGTAAACCGGTGCTATGCCAGAAACAGCGTTCATCGAAGAAAAATCCGGTTGTTCTTTTCACCTTATGACTCCTGTTAAACGGCGCGGCGCGCGCGGTGAAGCCAGCGAGATCAGCAGCAGTGACAGCAGCGCACAGCTCAGTGCGCCGATCAGCAGTGCGTTGATCCCACCGGAAGATTCGATCAGGTAACCCGCCAGCGTGGGGCCAATAGCCATGCCGCCGCCAATCACCAGATTGATGCTGTTCATCAGCTTGCCGTTGTTATCCAGCACCGAGACGCGCGCCAGAATAAATGGCAGCACGAAGGTCCAGGTGAACTTGAACATGACAGCGGCAAGGGTGAAGCGAATGAGTAGCGGGTTGCGGCTCAGCAGCAGCACGCTGGCAATCAGCAGGCCATAGCCGATCCACAGTAGCGGCTTGTGGCTGCGTCTTGCGCCAACCAATGCCGCCCCGCCAGCCCCGATGATGCCAAACAGCGTGGCGGCGGCCAGCACCTGCCCGCTGTGAACCGGCGAAAGGCCAGCGCTGGCAGCGATATTGCCGATAAAGGTCCAGACTGCACTCAGGCTGATGTAAAAGGCCAGTACCGCCAGCACGGCAAACAGCTTGTAGATGGGCGGGCTTGGGGGCATCTGGCTGGTTGCGCTGTGGCTATGACGAAAGCCGCTGGGGAATGCGCTCAATAACGGCAGGCAACACAGCATGATCGCCGCCAGGATCAGGTAGACCGCCATCAGGCCGAAATGAGCAAACAGCGGGGGCAATGCCAGCAAGCCGAACACGCCTAGCAGCAGTTGGCCCAGCACCCAAAAGGCATAGACCCGGCTAGGGTTGGCGGTACCTGCCGCGCAGGAGATGCAGAGGATCATCAGTGTGCCGCCGGCCAGTGAAGCGATAAATCGCAATACCAGTAGCAGGCTGAAATCGGTGGTCATGGCCGAGGCCAGATTACCGATCAGAAAGACCGCGGCCGCCAGCGTGGCGATCTTGCGCCAGTTGATCCGGCTGATCCACCACCAGGCGGGCAGCGTAGCTATGCTCATGGCTCCCAGCTCGGTAGAAAACAGGTGACCGATCTGGCCTGGCGTGAGGTGCCACTGGCTAGCCAACTGGGCCGCGACGGCGGGGGCGGTCATCAGGATCCCCGGCGCGATGGCGGCAAATACGATGATCGCCGTTAACAACTTGGGTGGGCAGGAGAGCACCGCCCCGGCAGAAGGTACTGAAACTGCATCACTGGACATCGTCGTTATCCTTGAGTTTCGTCAATCATTACCCTCCACGCTTTTTAAGCATGGGGAGGCCGCGCCAGCATTGGCGGAGGGTTGATTGTTACTGCTTTAGTCAGGATCAGCCGTAGGCAATAAAACCGCTGGAAACCAGTTCGGTGCGGTTGACCACGGCGGTTTTGGCAAAGATGTTGCGCATATGGGTTTTCACCGTCGATAGAGAAATGCCGAGCTTCAGGGCGATACGCTTATTGCTGGCCCCTTCACGCACCATATTGACGATCTCCTGCT
>NZ_JBKJYW010000223.1:0-2653 GCF_046715635.1 Serratia sp. (in: enterobacteria) | reverse complement strand
CTTGCCGACCTGGCCCAACAGCCGGATCAATGAACTATTGCCTTACGCCGAAAACCGCTTCAGCTAATTACCCCGTCAGCTTATTACATTATTTTAATCACACAACACGAGTTCACCGTTCGGTTACCCACGTAGGGCTCTGTGAGCAACGCCAGTTCGCTGTTCGCTTAAGTGTTTATTTACCAGTTACATGTTTTCTTTCAAAGTGACTTACACATCGTGAATTTCTTGTAATGAAGATATTTTAATTATATCAATATCACATGGGCTATGATCTGAAATACGTGAGAAATGTTTTACCAAATAATTGGTGATGTCCAGATAAACCAATGAGTATATAATCATGCAACCCCCTGTTCAGGCTTACATGATTACATTCATAATCATTTACTAATATTTTTAGTCAACAATTGCTGCTTTCTGAATAAGCCCATTATCATCATGAGCAACTGCAATTCGTAATTTACCGCTTTCCGATAACACTTTTCTATGGTTATTTTTAAGTTTAACCAAGGAGTGTTCAAATTGGTCATAATTATTATTTGAAATATTATGAGAAAGTTCTAATGTTTTTAGAATAAAAAAACGACGATGTTCAAGCATTTCCTGACTATTAAACTTTGCTTTCGACAATAAACGTTCAGCTTTTTTAGTTATACTTACCTCAAGTTTTTCCAAAGCTAAATCCCAAGCAACTTTCCTTAAATCAAACTGGCTAAACCCTTTACCTACTGGATCAATACAGGCCTGAATGTACTCCAGTAGAGAGGCCATCTTAAGCAAAATATTACGGCGAATAATCAATGGATAAATTTTTTCAGTTATTCCTTTTAGCTTCTGGTAAGTTTCACCAGTGCCGAAAGTATCCGAGTCTTTTAAAATACTCACATCTGATATAAGACTTTTTAGATCCGCAAATAATATTGACTGCCATTCATATGCATCAGCAACAGTGTCTTCTATTTTTACTTTCACTTGCAAAGAAATATCGTAGTCAAAATCACCACGATGTATTTTTCCAATAATTCCCTCAAGATAATGAATACGACCATCAATCTTTGCAAGGTTATGATTGTCAATTTTTTCATGCAGACTATTGACTGCATTTCTTATTTCAACCAAATTTTTATTTATATCAGCAAGATGCGCCTGGGCCACAATCAAACTAGCAATCTGAAAAGATCCTGTAGCAAGTTGCTTTAGCTTTCCGCTTTCAACAATTCGACCTTTTCCAGCAATTTTCCCGGCGTTAATACCCCCCACATGAACTGTATCTGCCAGTGTTTCCCCCACCGATGTTTGCATCATTTTGAGGGAGCCATTTTTTAAACCGTTCTGAATTTCAGGCTGAAAAACAAGCTCAATCGTACGCCCGCGTGTATTAATAATTCCTTGAACAGATTGAGATACTAAGTTGCTAATTCTATTCAAATATTCTGAATCAGTGATTGAAAATGACACTTCATCAGGAAAAGACAGGCGCTCACTTGCGTATAAAATTGGAACACCACTCTCATCTAATAAAGTACCTTGTTGAAGGTTTTTAATATCCATAAGAATCTCCCCCTCATTATTGGTATTATTTTATCTCATGCTCATCTTATTAAACTTATAGTTATTACAAGGTGGCAGTATCTATATAAAAACATCATATAGTAAATCCATTTTTAATCAACATTTTCATCTTGAATTAAAACTACTTAAGATACTAGATGTGTTGATCGTGACGTAGTCCTCGTAAACTAATGCACTGTGTTTTAATGTGAGAAACGTCTGGTACTTAGCTGACGTTCAGAACTGATTGCCATCATAGCCGCAAAGTCACCGAGCTGCCTACAGCAGCCCACGCTCTGCCATTGAGACGGTTTGAGTACCTGCAACAATGAAGTGGTCGAGCACCCTCACATCAACCAATTCCAATGCAGATACCAGCCTTTTGGTGATTGCCAAGTCTGCCTGACTAGGTTCTGGCTCACCACTGGGATGATTGTGGACAAGGATCAACGCCGCTGCGTTATGGTGCAGGCTTAGCTTCACCACTTCGCGAGGGTAGACGTTGACGCCGTTGATTGTGCCCCTGAACAGCTCCTGGTACGAAAGAATGCGTTGTTGGTTATCCAACAGCAGACAACCAAATACTTCGTGTTCCAGCGGAGCCAACTTGACCATGAGGTAATCCCGCACATCCATTACCGATAGCAGTTGTTTCCCCCGGATATAACGGTTTTCGATGATGGTTTGTGCCTGCTGTAGGATCAGGTCTTCATTGCAGCGGTCAATCATGTCAGAACTCCCGTTCAACAAAGTAAATACAGTCTGGGAAAAGTTGGTGTGAACTGTTGCCAGGCTTGAGTGACCAGCTCTTGCGTGGTGATTTTCGTCGACCACTGCTATCGAAGAAGTAGATGTATTGGCTGTCTATGCGGGTGATGACTGAACAGTGATGATGATCGCTAATCAGGATGAGGCGAGAGAAATCACTGTGGTTGAGGTATTCGGTCATTGCGGTGAGGATGCTCAGGGTGGTTAATCGCTTAAGTTCTCGGAAGGGCTGGCTGATTTGAGTGGGAAAATGTTTATGGTAGTACCCTTGCCGCAAGACCCGCTCAATCAAGTAATCCATTCGGGGTTCATCAAGGCCGTGGGTTAGCCA
>NZ_JBKJYW010000222.1:0-6020 GCF_046715635.1 Serratia sp. (in: enterobacteria) | reverse complement strand
CATGTGGCCCGTTAGCGCGGATCGCCGTCGGCGCAACAAAGAAGCCTGGACCTGCCAACGCCTGACCGCCGCAGACGATCTGGCTGCCATCAGCCCGTGCCTTGTCAAACAGTGCCAGTACCTTGCGGTAATGTGCCTCGTTGGCCAATGGCCCCACTTCCGTGCTCTCATCCAGCGGTGAGCCTACCTTCATGGCCGCCAAACGCTGCGTCAGCTTTGCGAATACCTCGTCGATATGGCTGGCAGGCAGGTAGAAACGTTCCGCTGCGGCACAGATCTGGCCCTGATTCAGGTAACCCGCCTCGATAATGCCGTCGACCATCTTGTCGACCGAGACGTCCGCCAGAAACGCGGCGGCATTCTTACCCCCCAGTTCCAGAGTGGTACGCACAATCCCTTGCTCCATCGCCACTTTCCCCACCGCGATCCCGGTAGGCACCGAGCCGGTGAAGGTCACTTTGGCACAGCGTGGATGGGCGATCAGCGCCGGGCCAAGGCGTGCGCCTGAACCGTTGATCACGTTGAGTGCGCCAGCCGGGATGCCCGCTTGCGTTGCCAGCTCGGCCACCCGCAGCATGGTTAGCGGCGTGTATTCACTCGGCTTGAGCACCACAGTACAGCCGCAGGTGAGCGCCGCAGCCAGCTTCCAGATGGCGATCATGATCGAGAAATTCCACGGAATGATGCCGACCACCACACCCAAAGGTTCACGCCGGGTGAATGCGCTGTATTGTTCACCCTGGAAGGAAGGCAATGAAACATTCAGCGTTTCTCCGCTGATTTTGCT
Organism: Serratia sp. (in: enterobacteria); assembly: GCF_046715635.1. Classification (GTDB taxonomy): domain Bacteria; phylum Pseudomonadota; class Gammaproteobacteria; order Enterobacterales; family Enterobacteriaceae; genus Chania. The sequence continues at coordinate 5,233 of NZ_JBKJYW010000222.1, read as the reverse complement.
CGACCAACCGGCAAAGTAGCGCAGGAACTGCGAGGCCATATCGATTTCCAGCCCGCGAGACAGCTGAATGGTTTTGCCGGAACACAGGCTTTCCAACTGCGCCAGTTCCTCACGATGGGTTTGCAACAGATCGGCCAGGCGCGTCAGGCAGTTGCCACGCTCCAATGGCGAAACCTGTGCCCAGCTACCGTGGAAAGCGTCAAAGGCCGCCTGCATTGCCGCATCAACTTCAGCCTGGCCGCCTTCATTGACCTGCGCGATGGTCAGCCCGGTCGCCGGGTTAACCACCGCAAACCTGTCTACGCCTGCCCCAGCCACGGGTTGCCCATGAATGTAATGGCCCTGCTGGCGGTCCAGAAAGGCCGTGACCTGTGGCAACAGTGTAATATCCGTCATCGCATCGCCCTCCTTGCGGGTTAGCCTTCGACAATCGCCAGATAGTGCTTCACAAAACGATCCGAGGTGATTTCCCAGCGCACCGGCGTGCCCTTCTCAACAAACCAGGAATCCCCGGCCTGATACTTTACCGACTCGCCGGTGTTCTCATTGGTCAGTGTTGCCGTGCCTTCCCACACCGTGGCATGTTCCGCAAACGGGTATTCCATCACGAAGGTGCCACGGGTACAGCTGAAGACACCGCAGTTCAGGTTGTCCGTTGGGGCGCCAAAAATCATCGCCACGCCGACGTTGGGTTCACCGGCGACCACCGTGGCCCCCAGGTTGCTGACGCTGCCAATCTGTTGCAGTTCTGGTAGCGCTTGCTTAAGCAGTAATGGTTTCATGGTTTTTTCCTGTTAGATTAGTGGTCAGAATTAACGACGCCCCTTCCAGTAGCCGGAAGTCTGGTGCCAAACCTTGCCCGCGGTGGTCATCACACGGCGCAGCTTGTCTTTGCCAAAAATATCCACGTGCGGGATCGAACTCATCAGGTCATAACGATCGGATCCCTCACTCATTCCTTCCGCCAACACCTTGCAAACGATATGGCTCGGCGTCACCCCAAAGCCGGAATAGCCCTGCACGTAAAACACGTTATCGTGCTGCGGCAGAGTACCGATCTGCGGGAATAGGTTGGCGCTGCAACACAGCGGTCCCCCCCAGGCCAGGTCGATCTTCACGTCCTTCAGATACGGGAACACTTTCAGCATCAGGTTGCGGTTCCAGGCCTTCAGGTCTGAAGGGATATATTCGACCAGCCGGGTGGTGCTGCCGAACAACAGGCGGTTCTCGTTGGTGACGCGGTAATAGTCGATCACCGGCCGGATATCGCTGTACGCCCCGCGGATCGGGCTGATCTGGCGGATCATCTCGTCAGACAGCGGCTCTGTCGCCAACTGGAAGGCGTAGGTATTGATGGTCTTTTTGTAGATAAAGGGATCCATGCCGTTGAGGAAGCCGTTGCACGCCCACAGCATCTTATTGGCGCGTACCGATCCCATGGCAGTGCGCACGGTAATGCGCGGGCCGTACTCCACATTCAGCACGTTGCTGTTTTCGAAGATCTTCACCCCGTATCCACTCAATGCTTGCGCCTCCCCCAACAGCAGGTTGAGAGAATGAACATGGCCGCCGCCCATGTGTTTCAACGCACAGGTATAAGCATCAGATCCCACCACCTGCTTCACTTCAGAGCCGGTATAGAGCTCGATCTCTTCATCCGGTGAGACCGCTTTAAACTCTTTGAGCCAGGTACGCAGGGTCTTTTCCTGCCTGGCGTTGCTGCCGAGGTAGCCATAGCCAAAGCAGAAATCAGCGTCGATGGCGTACTTTTTAATCCGCTCGCGGATAATCCCGGCACCGAGGTTGCTGATCTTGAAGATAGTTTCTAACCCTGCCGGGCCAACGTGGCGTTTGATCTTCTCCAGATCGTGGCCGATCCCGGCCATCACCTGGCCACCGTTGCGGCCCGTCCCGCCGTAGCCCAGATGGCGGCCCTCCAGAATAGCGATATTGGTGATGCCTTTTTCCGCCAGCTCCAGCGCCGTGTTAATGCCGGAAAAGCCACCGCCGATGATCACCACGTCAACATCCAGATCTTCTTCCAGCGTGGGGAAGCGCAGATCGTATTTCTTGGTCGCCGCGTAGTAGGTTAACGATTCGATTTCATTATTCATTGCTGCACTCCCTTTACCCATTGCCTTAGCCTGGATTATCAGCAGAGTGTGGGCGGGCGGCTATGTCCCTTTAGGGATATTCGCAACACTTTTTTAACATTATGCCGTACGGCGCAGGGGGGAAGTTAAAAATAGGCTGAACAACTCGGCCTGAGAGCCAATATTCAGTTTGCCGTAAATATTCTTGCGATGATTTTTTACCGTGCCCAGGCTGATAAACAGCCGTTCGGCGATCTGCTGCGATCCGTTGCCGCTCAGGATCAGATCGACGATCTCACGTTCACGTGGGCTTAACGCATAACGCGCCTGGGCAGCGCTATCTACCTGCGGGGCGGAGGAAGTGGGCACGTTTGCTGCTACCGCCACTTCCCCATGCAGCCGCGCCACGCTTTTTACCAGCGTCAACGCGCCACGCAGGTCAGCCAACTGGGGATAACGCACGCCGACCGTTTGCCGGGCCGAACCGAAAAATATGCCCAGCCCGCGTTCCGGCGTCAGTTGCAGCAATACGCCAGCCTCGTCGTGCCAGCCGGTTTTGCGGTAAAAGTTACGGTAGTAATCCGTCTGGTAAAAACCACAGGGGGCCAGTTGCCGCAGCGTAAACACATCGCCATGGCCGCCGCCGTTCAGCGCCTGATAAAAGGGATCCTCAAGGTAAGCACCCTGTTGGTAAATCTGGTTTACCGCATCGCTGTTTTCTTTCTCGGTTTTCATCAGGCAACGTGGTGCCTGACCATATTCGAAGGCATAGACGATGGCATTATCAAAGGCGAAGAAGCCCTCCAGATAACCCAGCAGGCTGGCATAGAATTGGCGGGTCGCCACTGCGTCGATCACCGCTGATAATCTTTCGACCTGAATATTCATTTCGCCCCCGCAATCATTAACAAATTAACAATTTACCTTTCCCAACGTATCAGCGACCGATATTGGGCCAACAGGCTATAAAAAGCATTCAATTGGCCAGAATGCAAGAGTATTACTGTTTACATGTTAATCAAATCACAAGTTAGGCCCTTGCAACGATTACCCACACAAACTGAATTGGTTAATATCTTAACAATTTCGCGTTAAGCGGCGGAAAAGCGTTGGTTTGCCTTGCCAGGCTGAACTATGCTGTGGCTTCAATGCCCAAATGCGCCAAGGAGAGAGCATGACCACTAGTCTGATGATCGCCAACCGGCAAGCTTGGTTTGGCAAGGGCAGCATCCAGCACCTGATCCCACTGCTCCAGGCCGAACCGCAAACCACGCTGCTGTTCACCTGCCGATCGTTCCTTAACGGTACCCTCTATGCTGAACTGGCCCCGGCGCTGACGCCGTTGCTGGCGGGCAGAGAAATTGTCGCCCATGAGGCCTCCCCGCAAGAAATCGACCAATGGGTGGCACGCTGGCGAGGCCGGGTGCAAAGAGTGGTAGCCATCGGTGGAGGTAGCGTGCTGGATGCCGCCAAGGCGTTCGCGGCCCTGATCGAACACCCGCTGCCAACCCTGCGTTACATGGAAAAAGTGGGTGACAGCAAAATCAGTGGCGCAACGCTGCCGTTGATCGCCATCCCCACCACCGCAGGCACCGGCAGCGAGGTCACCCAAAACGCAGTGATCACCGATACTCAGGTCACCAAGGTGAAAGCCTCATTGCGGCATAACAACTTTGTGCCGCAGGTGGCGATCCTCGATCCTGACCTGCTGAAGGGAGCGCCAGACCCTGTACTGGCCTATTGCGCTATCGATGCCTTCACCCATCTGTTTGAAGCCTATCTTTCCAAGACCGCCAGCAGCCTGTCGCGCGAGATGTCGTTGAGCGGCATCCATCACTTCCTTTGCGCCTGGCCGGTACTGAAACAGAGCGATGAGGCCCGCGAAGCGATTATGCAGGCTTCCTACCTGGGTGGCCTGACGTTGAGCATGGCGGGCCTGGGTGTGATCCACGGCATCGCGGGTGAGATAGGGGCATTGCGTGATTACCACCACGGCCAGGTCTGCGGCCGCCTGCTGCTACCGTTCCTGGAACTGCTGGGGGAAAGCAAGCAGCCACAGCAACGTGCATTAATGACCGAACTGGCCCTGCGGCTATTCCCTGAAGAGCAGGACAGCCCGGCGCGCTTTTTGATCGACTTTATCACCCGCCACGCCATCGCCCCGTTCTGGCAGGACGAGCTATCCCTTAGCAAGGCGGAACTGGCCATCGTGCTGGAGAAGTCCAATAGCAAGAATTCCTGGCTCAGCTACACCACCGAGCAACGGAGATTAATGATCGATGGGGCGTTCTTGATTGAATGATAATATAATCAGAACTATAGGATTGCGGGGGAACAATAATGAGTTTGGTTGACTGGATTTTAGGCGGCATCGCCCTGGGGCTGATCGTCGGCGCGCTGATGAAGATATTCGGCAAGAAGAAAGACGAGTAATTCAGATTGATGACACGGCTAAACGGGCGCATGCGGCGCCCCTACGGCAAGTCGATTGGGGAGAATGGTTAAATGCGGCTCAGGCAGTCCAGCGCCACCGCTTTGAAGCTGTCGAAATTGTCACTGCCCAGCAGGCGGGTCATCGAACGTTCGCGCACAAAGGTGACGAACAGATCGTAGATCGCCATCGCTTCCTCGTAATCGCTTTTGCTGATCGCCAGCAAGAAAATGACGTGTGCCACCTCGCCTTCTCCCCACGCAATACCCTGTGGGGCCAGCAGCGTGACCACCACGGTCTTTTTCGCCAACAGCCCAAGCGAGTGTGGCAGAGCAATCCCCTCCCCCAGCAAGGTAGAAACGATGGCCTCCCGCTCAACGACCGAAGGGTAGAAATCACTGCCTACATAGCCTTCCTGCTCCAACTGAGCGCAAACTTTGCTAAACAGCTGCTCCTGCGTTAGCGGCTCGTTGACGATCATAAAGTGGTTGGCATCAAAGAATTTTTCCAACATATACGGCTTGGTGCGATCGACCAGCACCAGCTTGCCCAACTGCTCTAGCTGATACTCCGTTGGGAACGGCGACATCACTACGACCGGCTTGTTCTTCTCGCTGATGCGCGCATTGGAAATGATAAAATCTTCGTCGATACTGGCGAGAATTTCGTAATCACGCAGCGAAACGATGCGCGTCACCACCAGTTGCGG
>NZ_JBKJYW010000221.1:0-34923 GCF_046715635.1 Serratia sp. (in: enterobacteria) | reverse complement strand
TGGTGGTACAGCACGAAAGTGGGGATGATCGACCTGAGAAATAGGTCGATCATCATGGGTAAAGGATGTTAAAAAGTGTTCACCATGTCCTTGAACACCTGTCTACCATGTCCCCGGTCTGTACAGGGAGAGGGCTAGGGTGAGGGGCGCGTCAAACCCCAATCTTACGGCCCAACAGGCTGCCGGCGCGGGACTGACCATCGGGGCCATACAGTGATTTATTCTGCTTGTTTAAAATCGCCAGCGCCTGGGTATTATGCTCAATATGATGATTGAGCAGCATGCCATTATGATTATTCTGTTCGCGTAGCTGCAGGCTCAAAAGCTGCACTTGCTGCCAACGGGTCGCCAACTGCGGCTGGCCCTCATAAGGTGCCTGGCAGTGTTGCAGGCGTTCTCTCTCCAGCCGCTGTTGGTCGAGATAATTGACCGTCGCCAGCAGTTGGCTTTTAGTCTCGGTCACGCGTTGCAAAGCCACGCCAGCCAAGGTATTCGAGCACAGTAAAGTGTGCTCTTCCGTCTGCACCGTGCCTAACGCCTGCAAGGTGTCCAGCAGCTTATCCAGCAGTTGTGCCAGGTTTTCCATATCAATGACTCACCCTTGGTGTTAACCCCGATCGGCGCCGGACTGCCATTCGCTTTGCACGTCTTGTAACAAGGCGTCGGCAATCTTGCCGGTATCCATCTTCAATTCGCCGTTGCGGATCGCCTGCTTGATGCTTTCCACTCGCTCCATATTGATATCTTGGCTACCCGGCTGCATCAGGCGAGCCTGTGCATCGCTCAGCTTAACCTGGGTGCCGCTGACCGCAGTTTGCGCCGAGACCTTTTTACGTGCTTGCAACGTGCTGTCTGTCTGTGTTTCTCGCGGCTGCACCGTGGGCACGGGTTGCAACCGTTGGGTACGATCGATACTCATGTTCAATCTCCATCTTTACCACCGTCGCCGAGGCAACGGGGAGTTCAAATCTGTGGCCCTGGTGGCCGGATAAGTGCTGCTATGACTTTGTTATCGACAAGTATTGGCAAAGCTTTATTTTTTTATAATGTAATACGTATTGTGCCATCGTCATTGGCAATGCCGCTAACAATTTGCCCAGAGGCCATGCGCACACGCACGCTGTCTTCGGCGGCGGCGTTGTTCATCGCCTTCCCAGCACCGCTGATATTGAATCCGTCGCCCTGCGCCATCACCTGTACCGCTTGCCCAGCCTTGATCGCCCAGGCCCGTCTTAGCATGGCCGGATTCAGCGGCTGACCAGGGCTGATATTACGCAGGCTCACGGCACCGATCGCCTTGGCGTTATCGGTCAGGGTACGCGCCGGCAGGGTGTCTAATCGGCCGGTTTTCAGTTTGATATCATCTGCAGTGAGTTTGCTGCCCGCACTAATTCCCCGTGCCGTTACCAGATAACGCCCCACCACCTGCACCTGTGCCTGAATAAAACGCCGCTCCTGGCCACAGCGGGCCGAGATGCTGATGTTGCCCCAGCGGCGAGCATTCTGTGGCATCGAAAGCTGCGGCAATTCGCACTGCGGCCAACGGCTTGCTGGCGTGCGCAGCAGCACCTTAACTTCGGTCACGTTGGCACTAGTGGCAAATTGTGACTTGATAAAGCTCTCCACCTGTCCGGCCAAGCCCTCGGCGCGCGCGTTCAGGCCGATCAGCAAGCCGACCAACAGCAGGATCCTTTTCATATTTTCCTCACAGACGCAGCGACCACAGGGAGACAAGTGTAACCGTTACGCACGCAGGCTAAGCAGACAAATAGAGATGCATTTTGCCCTTATTCCCACGATAGGCTGACAAGCGGGGCGTTTATGCTGTCGGCTCCAAATTCTAACCTCGCGGAGGGAGCATGCTCGACAAATTGGACGCTGCTCTGCGTTTTGGCCAGGAGGCGCTGAACCTGCGCGCCCAGCGGCAGGAAATCCTGGCAGCCAACATCGCCAACGCAGATACGCCGGGCTATCAGGCTCGTGATATCGATTTCGCCAGCCAACTGAACAAAGTCATGGATCAGGGGCGCGTCAGCGGCAGCGGTATGGCGCTGAATCTGACCTCGGCGCGCCATATCCCGGCGCAGAATATGCAGCCACCGTCGCTGGATCTGTTGTTTCGCGTGCCGGATCAACCTTCTATGGACGGCAACACGGTGGATATGGACCGTGAGCGCACCAACTTTGCCGATAACAGCCTGAAATATCAAACCGACCTGACGCTGTTGAACGGCCAGATCAAAGGCATGATGTCCGTGCTGCAAGGAGGGTAATCCCCATGTCGTTGTTGAATATTTTTGATATCTCCGGCTCTGCCCTGTCTGCGCAATCCCAACGTCTGAACGTCAGCGCCAGCAATATGGCCAACGCCGACAGTGCCACCGGCCCGGATGGCCAGCCTTATCGGGCCAAACAGGTGGTGTTTGAGGTTGCAGCGGCACCGGGCCAATCAACCGGCGGCGTGCGTGTTGCGCAGGTGGTAGACGATCCCTCGCCGGAACGCTTGGTATTTCAGCCTGGCAACCCGCTGGCGGATGCCAAAGGTTATGTGCGGATGCCTAATGTCGATGTGGTAGGGGAAATGGTCAACACCATTTCGGCCTCGCGCAGCTATCAGGCCAACGTCGAAGTGTTGAACACCACCAAATCCATGTTGATGAAAACCCTGACGCTGGGTCAGTAACCGGAGCTTTTATTTATGGCCATTGCCGCCACCACCAATGAATCACTCGACAACAGCATTGCCGGTACCGGCGCCAAAAGCGGTGCGAATGGTAATACCAGCCAGGACCTGAGCAACAGTTTTCTGACGCTGTTGGTGGCCCAGTTGAAAAACCAGGACCCCACCAATCCGATGCAAAATAACGAACTGACCACTCAGTTGGCTCAGATCAACACGGTCAGCGGGATCGAGAAACTCAACACCACGTTGGGTTCGATTTCCGGCCAGATCAGCGGCAACCAGTCAATCCAGGCCAGTTCGCTGATTGGCCACGGTGTGATGGTGCCGGGCAAGGAAATCCTGGTGGGTAACGATGCTGGCAAGGTCAGCACCACGCCGTTTGGCGTCGAGCTGGAACGCACCGCCGATGCGGTGACGGCGACCATCAGCGATGCCACCGGCAAAGTGGTACGTACCATCGACCTGGGCGGGCTGACCGCCGGTGTGCACTCCTTCTCCTGGGACGGTTCGCTGGAAGATGGCACCAATGCGCCCGACGGCTCTTACACCGTGGCGATCAACGCCAAAAACGGCAGTGAGCAGTTGGTGGCGCAGCCACTGCGCTTCGCCATGGTTAACGGCGTCACGCGCGGTACGGACGGGGCAAAACTGGATCTGGGCGTGGCGGGGACCTCGACGCTGGATGACGTGCGCCTGATCCTGTCCAAACTGGGTTCATCAAACTAAGCGCAGTGATTTCCACGTCGGCAACGGATCGCTCGATCCTGAAGACACCTTTTTAAATGACCTATTTCGGAGAACGACATGGCATTTTCTCAAGCGGTCAGCGGTTTAAACGCGGCTGCAACCAACCTGGATGTGATCGGTAACAACATCGCCAACTCCGCCACCTACGGCTTTAAATCCGGCAGCGTATCCTTTGCCGATATGTTTGCCGGCTCGCAGGTTGGGCTGGGGGTGAAAGTGGCGGGGATCACCCAAAACTTTAATGGTGGCACCACCACCAACACCAACCGGGCAATGGATATCGCCATCAGCCAGAACGGCTTCTTCCGTATGCAAGACGCCGATGGCGGCATCTTCTATACGCGTAATGGGCAGTTCATCATGGATGCCAACCGCAACATCACCAACATGCAAGGGTTGAGCCTGACCGGCTATCCGGCAGCGGGTTCGCCGCCAACCATCCAGCAAGGGGCCGATCCGGTACCGCTGAGCATCCCTGAAGGCATGATGAACGCCAAAGCCAGCACCAGCGGCAATATGGTGGCCAACCTGAAATCGACCCATAAGCCACCGGCGGTGACGCCGTTCGATCCCAACAAGACCGACTCGTTTAGCTACGTCAATACCATCACCACCTACGACACCCTGGGCAACGCTCACAACATCAACGCCTACTTTGTGAAAACGGCTGATAACAAGTGGGACGTTTACACCCAGGACGGTAGCGTGACCGGTGCTCCGTCTGCCAAAGCGGGCAGCCTGAACTTTGACAACAGCGGTACGCTGACCGGCACGCTGAATGCGCAAGGCCAGCCAAGCGCTACGCCATTCAACCTGGTCGTGCCAATGTCGGCGAAAGACGGCGCGTTAGCACAAACCTTTAACCTGAGCTTTGCCGGTAGCCTGCAACAGAACGTCGGTAGTGACTCTGTCAGCAAGATCGCCCAGGACGGCTATGCCACCGGGGAATATCAAGGTTTCCAGATCAACAAAGACGGCACCGTGGTTGGCGTATACAACAACCAGCAGACCCAACTGCTGGGGCAGATCGTGTTGACCAACTTCTCTAACCCGGAAGGGCTGGCAGCGCAGGGTGATAACGTCTGGAAGGAGACCGGTGCTTCAGGTCAGCCACGTGTGGGCCTGGCGGGCGGCGGCGGTTTCGGTTCACTGACCAGCGGAGCGCTGGAGTCTTCCAACGTCGATCTGAGTCAGGAGTTGGTGAACATGATCGTCGCGCAGCGTAACTACCAGTCAAACGCGCAAACCATCAAAACCCAGGATTCAATCCTGCAAACGCTGGTCAGCCTGCGCTAATAGGATTGATTTATGGATCACGCGATTTATACCGCGATGGGGGGAGCCCGGCAGACGCTGGAGCAGCAGTCGGTCACGGCCAATAACCTGGCCAACGCTTCCACGCCTGGGTTCCGCGCACAGCTTTCGGCACTGCGTGCAGTGCCGGTTGACGGGCCAAGCATGCAGACGCGTACGCTGGTGGCAGCTTCAACGCCGGGGGCAGACATGAGCCAAGGGCCGCTAAACTACACTGGGCGGCCACTGGATGTGGCTTTGCAGCAGGACGGATTTCTGGCGCTGCGGCTACCGGACGGCACTGAAGCCTACAGCCGTAACGGCAGCATCCAGATCTCCTCCACCGGGCAGTTGATGGTGCAGGGCGTGCCGCTGATGGGCGATGGCGGGCCGATCGAAGCCCCGCCGCAGGCAGAACTGACGCTGGCGGCGGACGGCACCATCTCGGCGCTAAATCCGGGCGATCCACCTAACACCCTTTCCCAGATTGGCCGCCTGAAGCTGGTGAAGGCCGATGCGCGGGAAGTGGTGCGCATCGGCCTGTTCCATCTGACTGCGGAGGCTCAGCAGCAGCGGGGCAACCAACTGCCGAACGATCCCGATGTGCGGATCATGCCGGGGGTGTTGGAGGGCAGCAACGTCAAACCGCTGGAGACGATGGTGGATATGATCGCCAACGCCCGCCGGTTCGAAATGCAAATGAAGGTCATCCACAGCGTGGATGAAAACGCACAGCGCGCCAACTCATTGCTGTCAATGAGCTGAGTGCAGAGGAATAAATCATGATCCCATCCTTATGGATTGCCAAAACCGGTCTGGATGCGCAGCAGACCAATATGGACGTGATCGCCAACAACCTGGCGAACGTCAGTACCAACGGGTTTAAACGCCAGCGTGCGGTGTTTGAAGATCTGCTGTACCAGACCATGCGTCAGCCCGGGGCTCAGTCTTCCGAGCAAACCACGCTGCCTTCCGGTTTGCAGATTGGTACCGGCGTACGTCCGGTGGCGACCGAGCGCATCCACAGCCAGGGCAACCTGTCGCAGACCAACAACAGCAAAGACGTGGCGATCAAGGGGCAGGGCTTCTTCCAGGTGGTGTTGCCGGATGGTACCCAGGCCTATACCCGCGATGGTTCATTCCAGATCGATCAGAATGGCCAGTTGGTGACCGCCAGTGGTTTTCAGGTGCAACCGGCGATCACCATTCCGGCCAACGCCCTGAGCATTACCGTGGGCCGTGATGGCATCGTCAGCGTGACCCAGCAGGGCCAGACGGCGGCGCAGCAGGTCGGGCAACTGACGTTGACCACCTTTATCAACGATAGCGGCCTGGAAAGCATGGGTGAAAACCTGTACCAGGAAACCGAAAGCTCCGGCGCGCCTAACGAAAGTACCCCCGGCCTCAACGGGGCAGGCCTGTTGTATCAGGGTTATGTTGAAACCTCGAACGTCAACGTGGCGGAAGAGTTGGTCAACATGATCCAGACCCAGCGCGCCTATGAGATCAATAGCAAAGCGGTATCAACGTCTGACCAGATGCTGCAAAAGCTGACGCAACTGTAATCGACGGGCGCAGCCTGCTGCGCCCGTAATCCTTATCCAGAGCAACAAAGGCGATACCCGTGGTAACCACCTTTTTAGCGGCCAGCGCGCCGCAGCAAGGCAAACGCGTCCTGGCCGGGCTGCTGATGCTGACAGTCGGCGGCTGTGCCTATATTCCGCATACCCCTTTGGTTGACGGGGCTACCACGGCTCAGCCCGCTCCGGCAGGCGCTCCGGTGCCGAACGGTTCGATTTTCCAGACGGTGCAGCCGATGAACTACGGCTATCAGCCGCTGTTTGAGGATCGTCGCCCACGTAATATCGGCGACACCCTGACCATCGTGCTGCAAGAAAACGTCAGCGCCAGCAAGAGCTCATCCGCCAACGCCAGCCGCAACGGATCCAGCAAATTTGGCGTAGCCACTTCACCGCGTTACCTCGACGGGCTGCTCGGTAACGCGCGCGCTGACATGGATATCTCCGGCGACAGCACCTTCGGCGGCAAGGGCGGGGCGAACGCCAACAACACCTTTAACGGCACCATTACCGTCACGGTCAATCAGGTATTGGCCAACGGCAACCTGCACGTGGTGGGCGAAAAGCAAATTGCCATCAATCAGGGCACCGAATTCATCCGTTTCTCCGGTGTGGTTAACCCCCGCACCATCAGTGGCAATAACTCGGTCACGTCCACCCAGGTGGCGGATGCACGCATTGAATATGTCGGCAACGGCTATATCAATGAAGCGCAGACCATGGGGTGGCTACAGCGCTTCTTCTTAAATGTTTCACCGTTCTAAGGATTGACCGATGCTGAAAAAGTTACTTCTCACACTGTCCATGATGCTGGTTTGCCTGCCCGCGACGGCGGAACGCATCCGCGATCTGGTGACGGTACAGGGCGTACGTGACAACGCGTTGATTGGCTACGGCCTGGTCGTGGGGTTGGACGGCTCTGGCGACCAGACCATGCAAACCCCGTTTACCACCCAGAGCCTGAGCAACATGCTATCGCAACTGGGGATCACCGTGCCGCCAGGCACCAACATGCAGTTGAAAAACGTGGCAGCGGTGATGGTAACCGCCAAGTTACCGCCGTTCTCCCGTGCGGGGCAGAACATCGACGTGGTGGTGTCCTCAATGGGTAACGCCAAAAGTCTGCGCGGCGGGACATTGCTGATGACGCCGCTTAAAGGCGTCGATAATCAGGTTTATGCGTTGGCACAGGGTAACGTGCTGGTCGGCGGTGCCGGTGCGTCCTCCGGGGGCAGCAGCGTACAGGTCAATCAGTTGGCCGGGGGCCGTATCAGCAACGGCGCTTCCATCGAACGCGAATTGCCTACCACCTTCGGCCAGGATGGCGTGATCAACCTGCAACTGAACGACGATGATTTCACTCTGGCACAACAGATCAGCGATGCCATCAACCGCCAGCGCGGTGGCGGCACTGCCTCTCCGCTCGATTCCCGTACCGTACAGGTGCTGGTGCCACGCGGTAATAGTTCGCAAGTGCGCTTCCTGGCGGATATTCAGAATATCAGCATTAACGTTGGGGCGATGGATGCCAAAGTGATCATCAACTCCCGTACCGGCTCGGTGGTAATGAACCGCGATGTGGTACTGGATTCCTGCGCGGTGGCACAAGGGAACCTGTCGGTGGTGGTCGATCGGCAAAACACCGTCAGCCAGCCGGATACGCCATTCGGCGGTGGCCAGACCGTGGTGACGCCGAATACCCAGATTTCCGTGCAGCAGCAGGGCGGTTCACTGCAAAAAGTGAACGCCAGCGCCAACCTCAATAACGTGGTTCGCGCGCTGAATGCGCTGGGGGCGACGCCGATCGACCTGATGTCTATCTTGCAGGCAATGCAGAGCGCTGGCTGCCTGCGTGCCAAACTGGAAATTATCTGATGAGCAGCGATCTGATGGCGATGTCGGGTGCTGCCTATGACACCCAGTCGCTGAACGGCTTGAAGCGCGATGTTGCCGCCGATCCGCAGGGCAATATCAAACAGGTTGCCCAGCAGGTGGAAGGAATGTTCGTGCAGATGATGCTGAAAAGCATGCGGGCAGCGTTGCCGCAGGACGGTGTCTTGAGCAGCGATCAGACGCGGCTGTATACCTCGATGTACGATCAGCAGATTGCCCAACAGATGTCGCAAAAAGGCCTGGGGCTGGCGGACATGATGGTCAAGCAGCTCTCCGCCGGGAACGCTCGTCCAAGCGAAACCGCAGGCACGGTACCCATGGCGCTGGACAACGAAGTGTTGCAGACCTTACCGCGTCAGGCATTGGAGCAGATGGTACGCCGGGCGGTGCCAAAAATACCTCCGGCGCCTTCCTTGCCGCTGAGCAACGGCAACTTTGTGGCACAGCTGTCCATTCCGGCACGGGTTGCCAGCCAGCAAAGCGGTATTCCGCACCAGTTGATTGTGGCGCAGGCTGCGCTGGAGTCTGGCTGGGGGCAACGCGAGATCCCAGCGGCGGATGGTTCACGCAGTTACAACCTGTTTGGTATCAAGGCCGGTAGCAGTTGGGACGGCCCGGTGACGGAAATCACGACCACCGAGTTTGAGGAAGGGGTGGCGAAGAAGATCAAGGCCCGCTTCCGCGTGTATGGCTCCTATATGGAGGCGATCGGGGATTACGTCAAACTGCTGACCAACAACCCACGCTACGCCAACGTTGCCAGTGCCAGCAGCCCCGAGCAGGCGGCACATGCGCTGCAAAAGGCCGGTTATGCAACCGATCCGCTGTATGCCAAAAAACTGGTCAGCATGATCCAGCAGATGAAAAATGCTGGGGAACAGGTGAGCAAAGCCTATACCCACGATTTGCAGGATCTGTTTTAGCCGTCGGGCGCTGCATGCAGCGCCCATTTTTTTACTCAAGTTTGCCGTCAGATGGCCGATAACCCAAACAGGCTGGATGGCAACGCCCGGCACAATATTTGACCTCTGTGGGCCGCTGGCACCGCAGCATAAGGAACCTCTATGTCCAACAGCTTGATCAATACCGCGATGAGTGGCCTGAATGCGGCGCAGGTTGCGCTTAGCACCGTCAGTAATAACATTTCCAACTACAACGTGGCGGGTTATAACCGCCAAACCGCGATCCTGGCGCAGAACGGCGGCCTGGGCACCATGAATGGATTTATCGGCAACGGAGCCACCGTGACCACGGTCAATCGCGAGTATAACCAGTTCATCATGACCCAACTGCGCGGAGCGCAAAGCGAAGCTTCCGCCCAAAGCAGCTATTTTGAGAAAGTCTCCCAGATCGATAACCTGCTGGCGTCCAAAACCAATACCCTGGCATCGGGCATGGAAGATTTCTTCAAAAACCTGCAAAACGTCGTCAGCAATGCCGGGGATGACGCAGCCCGTCAGACCGTGTTAGGCAAGGCCAACGGCCTGGTGAATCAGTTCAACAATGCGGACAAGTATCTGCGCGATATGGATGCGGGCGTCAACCAGCAACTGAGCGACAGCGCCAACCAGATCAATACTTACAGCCAGCAAATCGCCCGCTTGAATAACGAAATCACCCAGGTGCGGGCCAGCAGCGGCGGCAGCGAGCCGAACGCCTTGCTGGATCAGCGCGATCAGTTGGTGACGGAGCTTAACAAGGTGGTCGGCGTTCAGGTCACCCAGCAGGACGGTGATGCCTATACCGTGACCTTCGCCAACGGCCTGACGCTGGTGCAGGGCAACTCCTCCTATCAGGTGACGGCGATGCCTTCCAGCAAAGACCCGTCCCGCCTGACGCTCGGTTACGATCGTGGCAATGGCGCTAACGAAATTCCGGAAAGCCAGATTGGCAGCGGCAGCGTCAGCGGCGTGCTGAAGTTCCGTAGCGAATCGTTGGACGGCGCACGCAACCAGTTGGGACAACTGGCCCTGGCGCTGGCCGATAGCTTTAACCAGCAGCATCACGAAGGCTTTGATATCAACGGCGATCCGGGGGAGGATTTCTTCAGCTTCTCAGGTGGGCGTACGGTCAACAATACCAACAACACCGGCAATGCCTCGCTGTCGGTCTCCTTTGCCGACACCAGCAAGGTCAAGGCCAGCGACTACCGCATGGAGTTTGACGGTGCCAACTGGCAGGTCACGCGCCTGTCCGACAACGTCAAGGTGCCTACCACCGCAGGCACCGATGCGGATGGCAAACCGACGCTGAGCTTTGATGGCTTGCAAGTCGGTGTGACGGGCAACGCGAAAAAGAATGACAGTTTTACCGTGAAGCCGGTTAGCGATGTGGCTGGTACTCTGAAGGTCGCTATCAGCGACTCGGCCAAGTTTGCTGCCGCAGGAACGGAAGATGGCGGTAAGGGCGATAACGACAACGTCAAGAAACTGCTCGATCTGCAAACCGCCAAAGTGGTGGATGGTAAAGCAACCTTGAGCGGCGCCTATGCCGGATTGGTCAGCAGCGTGGGTAACCAGACCGCTACCGCCAAGGTCAACGCCACCGCACAAACCAATATTGTGACCCAATTGCAAACCCAACAGCAGTCCATCTCGGGAGTTAACCTGGATGAAGAGTACGGCGAACTGCTGCGTTTCCAACAGTATTACATGGCCAATGCGCAGGTGATCCAGACTGCCAGCTCGTTGTTTGACGCCATACTGAATATTCGTTGATTTTACCGTTAACCGCAGCCGGTATGCCGGCTGTGGATGCCCTTAGTGAGGAACCCAACCCATGCGCATGAGCACCAGCATGATCTACCAGCAGAATCTGTCGGGGGTCACCAATAATCAGTCTCTGTGGATGCAGTCCGGGCAGCAGCTTTCCAGCGGCAAGCGCGTGCTTTACCCTTCGGACGATCCGTTAGCGGCGTCACAGGCGGTGATGATCTCTCAGTCGATGTCAGAGAATAGCCAGTACGCGCTGGCGCGCACCTTTGCCCGTCAGAACATCTCGATGGAAGAAACCGTACTGCGTAGCGCCGCCGACGGCATCAAGGATATGAAAACGCTGATCGTCAACGCCGGTGACGGCACCCTCAGCGACAATGACCGCGATTCTTTAGCCACCCAGTTGCAGGGGCTGAAAGATCAGTTGCTCAGCCAGGCCAACAGCACCGACGGTAACGGTCGTTTTATTTTCGCTGGCTTTGCCAATGACAAAGCACCGTTTGTCGAGCAGGGTGGCAAGGTGGTTTACCAGGGCAGCAGCTCGGCCATTGAGCAGAAAGTGGATGCCAACCGCACCATGACCGTGGGCCACACCGGCAGCTCGATATTTATGTCGCTGACCAGCAATATCAAACCCGAACCGGACGGTAGCCCTTCCGAAGCGAACGTGTTCGAGAGCATCGACATGGCGTTGAAAGCGTTGAAGACCCCGCTGCAGGGGGCCGATGAGGCTACCCGTGAGCAGGTGACGGCGGCGCTCGATAAGGCAACCCGTGGCCTGGATAACAGCTATAACAACGTGCTGAGCACCAATGCGGTGCTGGGAACTCAACTGCAAGAGTTGGACGTGCTGGACAGCATCGGCATCGAAAACAATACGGCTAACCAAAATCAACTGACCGCGCTGGTTGATGCGGATGTGGTGGAGGCGATTTCGTCTTATTACATGCAGCAGGCGGCCTTGCAGGCATCGTATAAGACCTTCAGTGATATGCAGGGTATGTCACTATTCCAGATAAACCGCTAATACCCGTCGTCTTTCAAGCTGCAGCGTTGTTACCTGCACTATCTCACCCCAGTCACTTACTAAAAGTAAGCTCCTGGGGATGAGATAGTTTGTCGCCTAGCAGTGCTGTACAGGGATGTACAAATGCCGCGAGCGCAGGGATGCGCTAGAGCGGCCAACTTGAAATCCATAGGGTATTAATTCTAGATAATGTATTTATTCATGGGGTAGGGTACAGCGCCCTATAACGTGGATATAGCGCGCAGCACCGTTTTTACACAGCCTGATTTAACGGCGGGAAACGTCAGGATATTCAGGCTGGATAAGTGACCTTACTATTTTTAACGCGACGCATTAAAAACAGATTATTTTTTCTTTTTGGCTACGGTCCAGATTTTACCGCAAGCGGACGCTGTGATCTGAACGCGGTTGCTTGTCCAATGCGCCATGCCCAAGGCTCTGCGTGCTTTCCTGTTGGTTTTCGTCTTCATTCCATGCTCCTGGCCGTATTGAGATAAGTCAGTTGAGATTAATAAAAAACCGCCGCCCGAAGGCTCGGTTTTTTATTTTCTTGGTTATCCATTTTTAATAAACCACCAACCAAATTAATGGTTTTAATCCGTATTTTTATACGGCACGGGATTTATTTAATGAGGCCATTCTAAGGGGGGTATTTTATTATTCAAGCCCGGCAGGATAATCGCCGCTAAATCTGGTTAATTTCACTTTTTCAACGTTTTATCTCGAGAAATATCTTTCCCTGCTAGTTTGTCTCGCGGGTAACCTCAGCGTTAAGGGGACATACCGCCGATCACCGCCGCCAGCCGATCGAAAAATTCGCCGAACAGGTGCTCGCAGAAGGGAGCCAGCATCGGCATCATCATGCCAAGGGTCAACATGCCGATGGTTAACGTGACCGGGAAACCGATCACAAACACTGAAAGCTGTGGGGTCACGCGGTTGAGCAGGCCAAGCGCCAGGTTCAGCGTCAGCAGCAGGCAGATCAGCGGCAGGGCCAGCATCATACCGTTAATGAAGATCAGCGTTCCTGCCTGGGTCAACGCCAGGAAACCGTTGCCGTTCAGCGGTCGCGCCTGGATCGGCAGGGTGTGAAAACTGTCTGCCAGCAGCGAGATCAGCCACAGATGACCATCGAAGCTGAGGAATAATAACATTGCCAGCAGGTTCAGCAGGCGCGCCAGCAACGGCGTATTGGGACCGCCGGAGGGATCGAAGAAGGTGGCAAAGGACAGCCCCATCTGCATGCCGATCACCTCACCCGCCAGGCGCACCGCAGCAAAAGCGAACTGCATCGTCAAACCGATCGCCACGCCGATCAGGATCTGCTGCACGGCCAGCCACAGGCCGGTGACGGAAAACAGGGGGATATTGCTGGTGGGCAGCGTGGGGGCGATCAGCAAGACGATCAGGCCGCCCAGGCCGATTTTCACCCGCTTGGAGATCTGCTTTTCACTGAACAGCGGGGCGGTGCTAATCAGCGCCAGGACGCGCAACAGCGGCCAGAAGAACTGGCTGAGCCAGACGCTAAGTTGGGCGCTGTCAAAGGTCAGCATGGTTAACCGATCAGGTTCGGCAGGTTGCTGAACAGCATGCGCATGTAGTCCAGCAGCAGGTTGAGCATCCACGGCCCGGCAACAATCAGGGTGGCAACCACGGAGAGAATTTTGGGAATGAACGACAGCGTCATTTCGTTAATCTGCGTGGCCGCCTGCAACAGGCTGACGATCAGCCCGCTGAACAACGCGGCCAGCAGCAGCGGGGCGGCCAATGCCAGCGCCACTTTCATCGCTTCCGTACCCAGCGCCATTACCGATTCAGGTGTCATCTCTTTTCTCCAATATGGGAGGTCGCGTTCTGCCCCTCACCCCAACCCTCTCCCAAAGGGAGAGGGAGCTAAATTGTGCTCTTGATAAGTCTGTGTTCCTTCGGCAAGAACACTAAAGTAACAACAAACTCGATCGGTCCCTTCTTCAAAGGGAGAGGGAGCTAAATTGTGCTCTTGATAAGTCTCTGCACCTTCGGCAAGAATACTGTGCTGTTAGTGATTCTTTTCTTTCAGACGGATAACTAAAGTTTCAGCACACTCGATCGGTCCCCTCTCCTGGGGGAGAGGGTTAGGGTGAGGGCGAGGGGGCAACACCGATCTAGCTATAAAAACTCTGCGCCAGCGATCCCAACAGCAACTGCCAACCATCCACCAGCACAAACAGCATCAGCTTGAACGGTAGCGAGATAGTCGCGGGCGGCACCATCATCATCCCCAAAGCCATCAGCACGCTGGCCACCACCAGATCGATGATCAGGAACGGAATAAACACGGTAAAACCAATCTGGAAGGCCGTTTTCAGCTCACTGGTCACATAGGCGGGCAGCAGAATACGCATCGGGACGGCCTCCGGGCCTTCCAACGCAGGCAGGTTAGCCAGCCTGGCGTACAGGGCGAGATCGCTTTCCCGCGTCTGACGCAGCATAAATTCGCGTAGCGGTTGCGAACCTTTATCGATCGCCACCTCCATGCCGATCTTGTCCTGGCTGAACGGCAGGTAGGCATCCTGGTACACCTTGTCGAACACCGGTGACATGATGAAAAAGGTCAAGAACAGCGCCAGCCCCAGCATCACCTGATTGGGCGGTGCCGACGGGGTGCCGAGGGCGTTACGCAGCAGCCCCAGCACGATGATGATGCGGGTAAAGCTGGTCATCATCAGCAGCATGGCGGGCAGGAAGCTGAGTGAGGTGAGTAGTACCAGTGTCTGCACCGGCAGAGTCCAGCTTTGGCCGCCGTTGGCCGTAGGTTGGCTAATCAGCCCCGGCAACTGGGCCAACGCGGCGGGGCTGAGCAGGAGCAGGCCTGCGGCCAGCAGTGGGCCAAAAGCCCGACGGTGGGAGAAGGAATTCATGCCGATTTATCCGGGCGTTTTAATACGTTTTGCATCAATTGGCGGAAATCTGCTGGTGACTTATGGTCGGTTACCGCCTGCGCCGGTGGTGCGGGCAGGGTGTGCAACGGGGTGATCTGCTGGGCCGTAACGCCCAGTACCAGCCAGGTGTTATCCACTTCAACCACCACCACGCGTTCACGCTGCCCAACCTGACAGCTGGCCCGCAGGTTGAGCAATTTTTGATTGCCACGGGCCTGCGGGGCAAACCCCAGCCGACGAAACAGCCAGCCAGCGAGCAGGATCAGCAGCAAAATAGCGCCGAGCGCGCTGCTGACCTGCATCAATACCGAGCCGGTGGGCAGCGCCGTACCGCTGGGCTGCTGAGTGCTTTGCGTCTGCACGCTGGCGTTAGGGTTCATCAGCGGCTCAGGCGGCGCATGCGCTCGGAAGGCGTGATGATATCGGTGATGCGTACGCCGAACTTGTCGCCGACCACCACCACCTCGCCCTGGGCAATCAGATAGCCGTTGATCAGGATATCCAATGGCTCACCGGCCAGACCATCCAACGCGACCACCGAGCCTTGCGACAGGCGCAGTAGCTCTTTGATTGTCATTTTGGTGCGGCCCAACTCCACGGTCAGCTTGACCGGAATATCCAGGATCAGATCGATATCTTGCAGGCTACCCAACGCATCCTGAGCTTCCAGCGACTTGAATACGCCCTCGGTAGAGGCGGATTTCTCGGTCGCCTGTTGCTCGTTAAACGCATCAGCCCACAGATCGTCTACGGAGCCCTTCTCTTCGCCAGACGGTTGTTTAGGATCACTCATTGGGCCGTTCCTCACTCAGGGCATTCAAAATAGGGTTAATCAAATATTCAACACGCAGGGCGTACTGCCCGTTCAAGGTGCCGTATTGGCTGGTCAAGACCGGGACGCCGTCAACATGGGCGATCAGGCGTTCCGGTTTATCGATCGGTAACACGTCGCCCGGCTGGAGTTTCAGCACTTTCGACAGGCGCATCGGGATATCGACAAAGTTGGCTATCAGTTCCAGTTCGGAGTGCTGAACCTGTTTCACTAGCGTTTCCCGCCAGTGACTGTCTTCCTGGCGTGAGTTCTCCAGCGGTGGGTTAGTCAGTAGCTCACGCAGTGGCTCGATCATGGCGAACGGAATGCAGATATTAAACTCACCGCTCAGCGCCCCAATCTCCACCTGGAACGGCGTGGTGACCACGATATCGTTAGGAGAGGTGGTGATATTGGTGAACTTGACCTGCATTTCGGCACGCACGTATTCCACATCGATCTTGTAGATGGCGCTCCAGGCATCACCGTAGGCGTCCAGCGCCAACCGCAGCATGCGCTTGATCACCCGCTGTTCGGTCGGCGTAAATTCCCGGCCTTCAACCTTGGTGGGGAAACGGCCATCACCACCGAACAGGTTATCCACAGCGATAAACACCAGGCTGGGGGCAAACACAAACAGCGCCGTGCCACGCAGTGGATTCAGGTGGACCAGGTTCAGGTTGGTCGGCACCGGCAGGTTGCGGGCAAACTCATGGTATGGCTCGATCTTGATCGACCCGACGGTGATATCCGGGCTGCGGCGCAGCAGGTTAAACAGCCCCATGCGGAACTGGCGGGCAAAACGCTCGTTAATGATCTCCAGCGCTTGCAGGCGCTCACGCACCACGCGGCGTTGGGTGGTGGGATCGTAAGGTTTGACCTCGCTTTCATGACCGATGACGACGGCGGGTTCATCCCCCGCGCTGTCGCCATTGAGCAGTGCGTCGATCTCGGCCTGTGAAAGAATATTGTCGCCCATGGTTAATTACCGCAGTATGAAGGCGGTGAACAGCACATCGCTGACCACCTGCTTCGGTTGTCCCGTCACCAGCGGTGGGCTGAGCACGTCTTTAATCTGTGCCACCAGTTGCTGTTTCCCTTGTTCGTTGGCCAGTTGGCTTGCTTCCTGTCGTGAAAGCAGCATTAGCAGACGGCTACGTACCTCCGGCAGAAAATCGTTCAGTTGGCGGCGCGTTTCTTCATCAGGCAGGCGCAGCGTCAGGCCGATATACAGCACGCGATCGGTGTTGTTATCCGGCGTCACCAGATTGACGGTAAAGGTATCCAGCGGCATAAACACCGGTGCCGGAGGCGGCTGTTTTTTTTCCTCGGCGGCGGGTTGACCGTTTTTATGCTGCTGCATCAACCACCAGCTATAGCCTGCCGCACCGCTCGCGCCCAAGGCGATCAGTACCAGCAGGATCACCAGTATTGGACGTTTCTTTGTTGCTGCTGTTGGAAGGGAGTTCTGAGACATTACTGAGCCAAATCCTGTTCTCTGCGCGCAGACAGGCTGCACGCAATACATGTAGTTCCATTATCCCGCTTATTCCGGGCTGCAATAGCCAGAATAGGCGGGGAAAAGCGTGCCAACTTGGGCGTTTGCACGCCGTCAGGCGAAAATATCAACGCCGTCGACCGAACGTGCCATCGCCTGCAGCGTCGCTGGGGCGCTCAGGGCTTCAACGCCGGTTTCGGCGCTGCCGTGTTGTTCACGGTAGGAAGGCTGCCCGCCTTGGTGAGAGGCTTGCTGCTGTGGCTGTTGCGACTGCGGTAGTGATTCACCCCCCACGCTGCTCTGGCCAAGGTTGATGCCGCTTTCCGCCAGCGCATGGCGCAGATGAGGTAGAGCCGCTTCCACCGCCGCACGGACCTGGCCGTGTGCCGAAGCGATATGCAATTGGGCCTGGTTATCGTCGAGCTTCAGCGTGATTTGCAAGGCACCCAGTTCCTGCGGATGCAGGCGTAGTTCGGCACTCTGTTGACCGTTGCGGTGGAACATCAGCACCTGCTGACCCAGAGCCTGCTGCCATTCCGGGCTGCCGAGTTGAGCGTTCAACTGTGGCGTTGCCGGTGCGCTCACCGTCGCGCTGACGGGTTGGCTGGCGATGACTGGGCTAGAAATTGGCGTTGGGGCTGCGTGTTGTGGAGTGGCAGAAGGTTGCGCCGATTCAGCCGCCAGTTTCAGTGGCGTGGTGTTGCTATCTTGATTGCTATCGGCCTGAGAGGACAAGTCCGCCGCCGTGCCAGTTTTGGCGGCCAAGGCGGATTTATCGTCTACGCTCGGCTGTGATTTCGACGCAGGCAGGCCGGTAGTGGTTAACGCAGGTTTCTCGCTCAGAGTAGTTAACAGTGATGAAGCTCCCGTCAGCGGCGCTTCGTCCCCGTTTGGCTCAGCGGCGGTTGTTACCCCATTCCCTGGTAACGGCTGCACTACGGCGGCAGGCAGCATGGCAAACAGGGCCTGCAAGCTGGCCGCATCTAAAGTATCGACAGGTTGCAACGGCGGTTCGTCATCGTTCTTGGTTAACCGGGCTTGGCTATCCTCTACCGTGTCCAGATCCTGCGGAGCGGCCAGCAACCGGCCACGATCGCTAAACGAAGTCAGCAATGGGTTCAACTGTTGGCGGCTGAGGGCGGAGATATGCGGAGCATCTGCCTGCAGCTGTGCCGCGTTAGGCTTGCCAGTGGGCTGCCCATCGGGTGTGAAACGCTCGCCGAGCAGTTGAGCAAAGCTGGCAGCAAGCCCGGCATCATCCAGCGATAGCGCGACAAGCCCAGTATCCGTGCCATCAGCGGTAGCCGGTAGGCTAGAGAGAACGTTGAGATTCATGGATTCAGATTCCTTTGTGAGCTACGTTGCGCGAACTCATCCATCAGTTTTTGGTCACGCTTGTTTTCCAGCATCAGCTCGGCGCTGAGGGCGCGAGTGTTCAGCGTTTCAAAAGCGTTCAGCCGTTGCTGTTTGTCTTGCCACTGCTTGACCGCCCGTTCTACCTTCTCGCCCCACTGCAGCAACTGCTGGCGGTGTTGGCTGATGGCCTGCTCAAGCGTGCCGATAAACTGCTGATAGTTTTGCCAACTGGCGGAACCCATGCCGCTAGACAGGGTGCTGTTCAGCTTTTGCCGATACTCATCCTGGTAGTTGAGCAGCATGGCAAGCTGTTGCTCCGCCGCCTGTTGTGCCTGACGTGCCTGGCCGAGCTGCTGTGCGGCCTGTTCTACGGCATCCTGCGCCAGATCGCGCAGGATAATCAGCGGTGACTGTGGTTTCATGGTGCTCAGGCTCCGTGGTTAAACAATCAGTTGCTGCAACTGCTGGCAGGCATCGTCGTAGCCGCTGCGCTCGAAAATGCCCTGTTGCAGATAGGCTTCCATCTGCGGATACAGCGTCATGGCCTTGTCCAGCAGCGGATCGCTGCCTGCGGCGTAGGCACCTACACTGATCAGATCGCGGTTACGTTGGTAACTGGCCAGCATCTGTTTGAAGTTACGTACCCGCCGGTAATGCTCCTCATCGATCAGCGAGGTCATGGCACGGCTGATCGAGGCTTCAATATCGATGGCGGGGTAGTGGCCCGCTTCCGCCAAGCGCCGGGAGAGCACCACATGGCCATCGAGGATGGCACGCGCCGAATCGGCAATCGGGTCTTGCTGGTCATCACCTTCGGTCAACACGGTATAAAAAGCGGTGATGGAACCGCCGCCGCTGATGCCGTTACCGGCACGCTCCACCAGCGCAGGCAGTTTGGCGAATACCGATGGCGGATAGCCTTTGGTGGCCGGGGGTTCGCCGATCGCCAGGGCGATCTCACGTTGCGCCATGGCGTAACGGGTCAGGGAATCCATAATCAGCAGCACGTGTTGGCCACGATCGCGGAAATCTTCGGCGATGCGGGTGGCATAGGCGGCACCTTGCATGCGCAGCAGCGGGGAAACGTCTGCCGGTGCGGCGATCACTACCGAACGGGCGCGTCCCTCGGTACCAAGGATGTTTTCGATAAAGTCTTTCACTTCGCGGCCACGTTCGCCGATCAGACCAACGACGATTACGTCGGCCTGGGTGTAACGCGCCATCATGCCGAGCAGCACGCTTTTACCCACGCCGGAACCGGCGAACAGGCCCATGCGCTGGCCGCGGCCTACGGTGAGCAGCCCGTTGATAGTGCGCACGCCCACGTCGAGTACCTGTTCGATCGGGGTGCGCTGCAACGGGTTGAACGGGGCGGTGATCAGCGGTGCGCGGTAGCCGGTATCTGGTGCTGGCAGACCGTCGAGCGGTTTGGCACCGCCGTCGAGCACGCGGCCAAGCAATGCCGGGCCAAGGGGTAACTGTTTGCTGGCGCTCTGCCCTTCAGGAGAGACGCGAGCATAAACCCGAGCGCCGGGCACGATGCCGTCGACCTCTTCCAGCGGCATCAGGAACAGCCGCTGGCCGTTAAAACCGACCACCTCGCTCTCTACCTCCTGCACCACACCGCTGTCATGGCGTTCGATCAGGCAGGTGGCCCCCAGCGGTAACTGCAAACCTGTGGCTTCCAATACCAGCCCGGTGGCCCGGGTCAGGCGGCCATAGCGGCGCACCGCTGGCGCGCGGGCAATGCGCTTTTCCAGACTGTCCAGCGAGTTCAGCCAGCGGCCGAGACGAACGGTCATCACAGTTCTCCCGGGGCGGCCAGACGGCACAGTTCATGCCAGCGGGTGGCCAGGCTGGCATCCAGATCGCCTTCTTCTGCGCTGACCTTGCAACCGCCAGGATGCAACTGACCATCGGCCAGCAGCCGCCAGCCGTGCAGGCTAAGGGTCACGCCAAGCTGCTGCTCCACCCGTTCATAATCATCCGGGTGTACGCGCAGCTGAGGTTTGCCGCTAAACATCGGTTCTTGCTGGATCAACTGTTGGATCTGACCGAGCAGGGCGGTGCCGTCACAGACCGGCGCTTGGCCAATCACCTGTTTGGCCGCCGTCAGGGCCAGTTGCATCAGGCGTGAGGCAATCACGCTGTCGAGTGCGTCCAGCGTGTGCTGGAATTCGGTAACCAACTGCTGCCAATGTTCCGTGATCGGTTGCTGCTGCTGTTGGCCCGCCAGAATGCCTTGCTGACGGCCTTCCTCCAGCCCGGCCTGGAAACCGGCGTCATAGCCTTTCTGCTGGCCCTCGGCAAAGCCTTGTTGCTGACCTTGCTGCTGGGCCTGCAAACGTAACATCTCCAGCCGTTGCTGCTCGTTGATGCTGTCATCCTGCGGGATGGTGATCACCTCTGGCGGGCTTTCCGGTTCCAGCACCGGTTTGGGATCCGCCAGATCGTTAAGCGACCAGGGCTGCCAGGGCAGGGTGTTGAGGCGATCAGACATAGGTGTCCTCGCCACCGCCGATGATCATTTCGCCGGTTTCTGCCAGGCGACGTACCACCAACAGGATAGCCTTCTGTTCGTTCTCCACCTGCGACATGCGCACCGGGCCACGGTTGGCCAGATCGTCGCGCAGGATATCGGCGGCACGTTGCGACATGTTCTTGAGGAACTTCTCGCGCAGCGGCTGTTCGGCACCTTTCAGGGCGATCAGCAGGGATTCGCTTTCCACATCCTGCAACAGGCGCTGGATGCTGCGATCGTCCACTTCGACCAGGTTTTCGAACAGGAACATTTCGTCGATGATTTTCTGCGCCAGCTCGCCGTCGTATTCGCGCATGGCACCGATAACCGCCTCTTCCTGCTGGGTTTTCATCAGGTTGATAATCTCGGCGGCGGTACGTACCCCCCCCATTTTGCTGCGCTTGAGGTTCTGGCCGTCCAGCAGATTGTTCAGCACTTCGGTCAGCTCTGCCAGGGCGTCCGGCTGTACGCCGCCGAAGGTGGCGATACGCAGCATCACATCGTTGCGTAGACGCTCCTCGAACTGTGCCAGGATATCCGCCGCCTGACCACGCTTGAGGTGTACCAGGATGGTGGCGATGATCTGCGGGTGTTCGTCGCGGATCAGATCGGCCGCGCTCTGCGGCTCCATAAAGTTGAGTGTTTCCATGCCGGAGGTGTCTTCGCGTGATTCGAGAATATCCTCCAGCAGGCTGCTGGCACGTTCTTCACCCAAGGCTTTAACCAGCACCGAGCGCAGGTAGTCGCTGGCATTGACGCTCAGCGCGGCATACTGTTCGGCATCGTCTTCAAACTCTCTGAGCACCTCCCCCAACTGTTTATGGGACACCTGACGCATGTTGGCCATGGTGCCACTCAACTGCTGCACTTCCCGTGACGAGAGGTGCTTGAAGACTTCGGCGGCGCGATCTTCACCCAGCGTCATCAGCAGGATGGCGCTCTTTTCGGTACCTGTCAGGCTC
Organism: Serratia sp. (in: enterobacteria); assembly: GCF_046715635.1. Taxonomy (GTDB): domain Bacteria; phylum Pseudomonadota; class Gammaproteobacteria; order Enterobacterales; family Enterobacteriaceae; genus Chania. The sequence goes on along the minus strand of NZ_JBKJYW010000221.1, from coordinate 12,917 downwards.
ATAGTTCGTTACTCATCCATTGACGGATCACCAGAGCGACCACGCGTGGATCTTTATCTGCCAGTTCGCGGATCCGCTGGCTCTGGACTTCAGCATTGACGCGCTGCTGTGATTTCTTATGCAGCGCCTGCTCTTCATGACTTGGCTTGTTCACCTCAGCCGGGCGACTGGCTGGCGTATTGGCAGCGACCACCGCAGCTTGTTGCGCCACCTGACGGCTTTGCAGCTGCGGACGAACCAGCTTGCGCCACAAAATCCAGGCCACCAGCAGCACCAGCAAATAGCGGCCTGCGTTGAACAGCTGATCGATAAATGACTGTGACTGCCAGAAAGGCAACTCTCCGCCGGTCTGCTCTACATCGTTGAACTGGGTGTTGACCACGTTAAGCGTATCGCCACGGCTGCTGGAGTAGCCCATCGCTTCACGGACCAGCGATTCCACCTGGGCCAACTGCTCTTTGCTCATCGGCTGGGGTTTACCCTCCTTATCAGTCCCCAGGGTGTTGAGCACCACGGCGACCGACAGACGTTCCACCGCCCCAGCCTTGTGCTGGGTATGACGAATGGTGCGGTCCACCTCATAGTTGGTGGTTTCATCACGGCGACTGTTTTGCGCTACGTTACCGCTAGCTCCGGTACGCGTGCTGTTATTGGCATTGTTTGTCGGGGCAGGAGTATTGCCCGCAGCCGCAGTTTTTGGTGTTTCGATCGGCGCAGTCGGTGCTGCACTAGGCTGGTTGGAAAGGGCTCCCGGTACGCCGCCAATCTGTTGCCCACCGTTCTGTTCACTCAGGCTGAGCTGTTTGGAGCGTATCGCGGATTTATCCGGCTGTTGGTTGGGCTGGTACTGTTCGTCGGTTTGCTCGCGGGTGGAGAAATCGATTTGTGCCGTTACCTGTGCACGTACGTTCGCGCTGCCGACAATCGGTGCCAGAATAGCTTCAATACGGCGCTGATAGCGGTTCTCCACCTCATTGGCGTACTTTAACTGTGCGGCATTGAGATCGCGCCCGGTGCCGTCGGATTGGGTCAGCAAGCGGCCAGCCTGATCGACCACCGTGACGTTGCCCGGCGGCAAGCCGGCCACGCTGCTGGACACCATATACACCACGGCATTGATCTGACCGTCGTCAAGGGTGCGGCCAGGTTGCAGCGTTAGCGTCACGGAAGCTGAAGGGTTCTTTTGTTCACGCACAAACAGCGAAGGTTTAGGCAGCGCCAGATGCACGCGGGCATTCTGCACCGGCCCCAGGGATTCGATAGTGCGCGACAGTTCGCCTTCCAGCGCCCGCTGGTAGTTGATCTGCTCGCTGAACTGGCTGATGCCGAATTTTTCCTGATCCAGCAGTTCAAAGCCGACGGCGCCTCCCTTAGGCAGCCCTTGTTGCGCCAGGCGCAGGCGGGTTTCGTGCACTTTTTCCGCTGGGATCATCAACGCCGAGCCGTTCTCGGTAAAGCGATAGGGGATGTTCATCTGCGTGAGCTGCGTGACGATAGCGCCGCCGTCGCGATCGTTGAGATTGCTGTAGAGCACGCGGTAATCCGGGCTTTTGGCCCATAGCGCCAGCGCAACCACGATGGCGATCGCCGCTGAGGCCGCGATCAGCAGTGGAATTTTAGGGTTGGCACGCAGGCGATTCCATAGGGCCAGCAGGCCGTTATCACGGCTTTCACCATTCATGCTGGTACCCACTCTGGTGGGTTAGAGGTATGGCTAGCGTTGTTGTGTGATGACAAAACAGACTCCCTGATACACAGTTCTTTACGGCCTAACAAAAGCGCCCCCATTTTTGGGCATGCCATTATTTGCCCTTAGGGCCAATTTTGATGGCCCGATAAACCGGTGTTTTTGCAGTTAATTAGCCGCTTTAACCGTAAAACGCTGTGGTAGGGTGTGTAGCATCGGAATAATGCAGACGAATAAATACGCGGCTTTACCCGTCGTTTTTCAAGCCACCGCTTGAAATCCATAGGGTATTGCATGCAGTGATGAGGTCATAATGGCAATTCAGGGTATTGAAGGAGTGTTGCAGCAGTTGCAGGCCACGGCGGTTCAGGCCGGAGCACTGCGACAAAACGATCCGGTGCAGGGAGCCAGCTTTGCCAGTGAGTTAAAGGCGGCTCTCGGTAAGATCAGCGAGACTCAACAAACTGCGCGCCAGCAAGCGCAGGATTTTGAATTGGGTGTGCCAGGCATCAGTTTGAACGATGTCATGGTCGATCTGCAGAAATCTTCCGTTTCTTTGCAACTGGGTGTGCAGGTGCGTAATAAACTGGTTGCGGCTTACCAGGATGTAATGAATATGGCCGTGTAGTGTTAAGGCAGTGCGTTGAGCGAGAGCAACGATAAACTGCTCTGCACTGAGCCCATCGCCCAGGATCTTTATCGACTGATTTGATGGATTAATAAATCAAATCGAGCCGGTGTCTTGAGCGCCGGCGATGCTTTTTATGGGTAACACCAATCCTTTTACTTTCAACAACTTTGGCGTGTTTTTTAAAGGAAATAATGCACAAAACTGTCAGCGACGCCACCAAATATTCCATTTTTGTATCCTCCTTGAAATTGGTTAACTTTGCTAATGCTTGTGGTTATTGTCCTAAAAGTCAATTAAGAGAGTTAAAATTGGATATATCCTGATGAAATAAAGGAACTATCTTATATTTTTTGGTGCGGAATTTATGGATCAGCTATTTGGTATTTGATTATAGAATGTATCGTGTTACCGATGATAGACAATGATTGTTAATCATTTGGGCTGGTTTATTTTGCATGGAGTGGTTCTCTGTCGCTCTGTAGTGGCTGCTAGCTACGCCAAAAAGTATTGAATAATTATCTAGTCCGGCGGTGAAGCGACTGAGTCTCATTTAGCACCAGCGGAAACCCTTGAGCTCTATAACTAAAAGAAATAGTTCTTATCTTTATTGGCTAACCTAATTCTTATTGTGCGGTGGTTTTTATTGGCCGTGCTTTGGAGTATGTTGATGTCGCCGTAGGTAAAATAGACGATACATCAGTTTTGGCAAGGATGTTATTTATACCGATGGATTACATAACGATAATAGTATCTATTCAGGAAATATGATGAGCACTAAAAGTGAAGTGAGATGGCGTTTTTTCAGCATTGTCATGTTAATTGTATTGGCCGTATTGACCTATGTGTTAGTTAAGCTCGACTGATGTACGGGCCACTCTGCGTGGCCTTGGTAACATCCTCAGTCCGCCGTTGTTGTTATCAGCACTTATTCCTCTACCGTAGTTAGCCATGGATATGCAGGGGGCTGCACGGCGGTGGGCTGCATAATTCGCTGGTGCCCACGGATAGCAGTAGGCGCGAAGCCGAATCGTTTACGAAAGCGTTCGGCAAAACGTGAAGAACTCTCATAGCCCACATATTGTGCAATGGCGGAAATCGGCCAGTCTGTGGCCTGCAATAAGAGCAGGGCGCGGCTCATACGTACGTCGATCATCAGGCTGCGCAGGGCGGTATTCTCCGCCGACAGCTTACGCCGCAGCACCACCTCGCTCATCATCAGATTTTCAGCTACCTCGGCGGCGGTCCAAATCCGGTGCGGATCGGTTGCCAGCATACGGCGCACCTGCTGAGTCAGATCGTTGGCTTGCTTGTGAGTAAAACGAATACCCAGATGTGCCAGCCACAGTAAGATTTCGCACATTTTATGGCGGATAATCATCTGGGGAAAACGATCGTGCAGCGTCAACGCCAGCGCAGCGGTTTCAAAACTGTGCAAAAATGGGCAGGGCAGCCTCGTCAGCGTAGTGACGCCGGTGAAAGGGATGGGTGGCGGCGCGATAGGCGTATTGGCTAGCGTATCAAACAGCAGAGGATCGCAAATCAGCAGCTGGCAACTGAACACGCCGCTGTCTGAAAGGCTATTAATCACATCGGCGGTTAGCCCACCCTCTACGATCAACAGCTCCCCAGCACAAGCTAACACCTCCCGCTGTTGCCACCGTATACGTGTATACCCTTGCTGGATCAAAAGCAGATGCGTCTGCTCAAAATAGAGCGACGGAAGTCGTAGTTCAGTATGCTGAATGATGTGTGCTGATGCACCGATCCCGGGACAAAAATTAATTAAGCGTTCCATCAATATTCATTTCATCGTTATTATCTACGAATATCTTTACGCTTTGCTGGGGGATGGAGCAACATCTTTTCGCCTGTTGCCGATCACAACTCGGTAATTTACGTGTCAAGAATCAGTTTCCTGTTGAACAGAAAACGTCCGTGTCGGGATACGTGTTATCCATTAAATCGGCAATAATGCCGGCGGTTTGCATTTTCATGCATTACCTGCCATTGCGAATTATTCAAATCTCATGCGTTTATATTATGGTGCAACGGGACAATAATAGTTTTTTATCCTATTAATTACCCAAGATAGGCAATCAAACATAAGATTTATCTTGCTTGCGGTTCGCCAAGCAGCAAAGCACGGTCATGGAATTGGCCGTAGGTGCTGTTGACCTCGCTTTGGCGGGTAGACTGTCCGATCAACACCGTTAATTCGTCCATGCGTAACTGCATCAGTCGCTTCAGTTCGGTTTCGTTGTTGAGGATTTGCTGCAATTTGCTGCGTAAAATCTCCTGTAACGTCGGAGATAACTCAGAGATACCCACCAGTTGGGCGGTTTTTTCTACCGCCAGGATGTAGGTGGTCTCCATTTCAATCAGCGTATCCCACTGCCCAGCCAGCGCCTGAGTGATCATTTGCTCGCTCAGGGTATGGATCTGTTGATAGGCCGATAGCAGTTGTTGATAGTGTTCCATTATACGCCGTCCTGAACGGGTTGATAATTGGGGCCAATTTGACGCCAGGCGTCGGCGATGTTTTCCAGCAGCCCGCTGACTTCCTCAAGGGCTGCGACATCATTGTGCAGGTTGGCCTGCATCAGACGGCGTTTCATATAGTCATACAAGGCCGCGAGATTATCGGCGATCTCCCCGCCCTGTTCATGATTGAGGCCATTTTTCAGCCCGTTATCAATGATATTAATCGCCTTTGAGATCGCCAGCCCCTTGCCGGCGATATTTCCCTGATTCATCAGGATGCGTGCCCGAAGCAGGGCGCTGAGCGCCCCGTCGAATAGCATCACGATTAGCTGGTGCGGGCTGGCACCCATCACGCCACTTTCTACACTTACCTGGGCGTAAGCCTGGGTTCCGCTGCGGTTGTACATGCTATTTTACCTGGTTAACGCGCCTATTTAGACGCGAACTGTTGGGTTAAATAATTACTGGTACCATTCAGTTTCGACATCATGGTATCCAACTGAACAAATTGCTGTTTGTAACGATCGATGGAGCTTTGAATGCTTTCGGTCACCCGGGTGATTTGGGTATTCAAACGGTCAAGGTTGGTATTGATACTCTTGGTCGAGTTCTCAATCACCCCACCGGCCTTGATATAGTTTTGGATTGCGTTGTGGATCTCCGTTGCCATACCGCTCTCCTTGCCATCGCCAGCGAAGAAGTTGGCTACCTGGTCCGGCTTTTCGTCCAGCGCCTTTTTCAACTTGTCACTGTCCAACTCCAGCTTGCCGGTTTTGGTATTGGTGGTAATGCCGAGGTTGCCGAGGCCTTTAAGCTCAGGGTTATCCTGTGCAGCGCTCAGTGCGCTCTTAATGGACGATTGGATGCCGCGCAGCGTGTTGTCGCCCAGCAGCGCCCCATTTTTGTTGTTCTGCGCTTCGCCACTCTTTACTGGGGTGTATTTGGTCAGGGAGTTGAAGGTATCCAACAGCGAGTTATAGCTATCAACCCACGCTTTGACCTTGTCTGCGGAGCCGCTTTTATCGGCGGTGACCACCAGGTTTTGCGGTTCGCCCGGTTTGGTGGTGCTTTTCAGATCCAGCGTCACCCCTTGCAGGGCATCGGCGATTGAGTTGGTGCTGCGCTTGATGGTAGTGCCGTTGATGGTCACCTGTGCATCCTGGCCTTTGACCGTTTCCTTCATCGCGTTGCTGGTGCTGGCGGAGTCGTAATTTAAGATCGCCCCCAGTTTATCGTCATTATTTACCTGCACCTTAACCGTATTATTTTCGCCGGTGGTGGAGGAACTGATGGCCAGCTGATATTCGTTGTCACCCACGCGCATGATGGTGGCGTTCACCCCGGCCTTGGCGCCGTTAATGGCATCCCGCATTTCTACCAATGAGGTTTGGTCATCACCTAGTGGGATTTTGACCTCCTTGGGAGGGTTGCCCGCAGTGATGGAGAGCGAACGATCGCTGGCACCGCCAGTCCCCAGTTTCTCCATCTGATCCTTGATATCAGCCGTTGTGGTCAAGGTTTGCGGCTGCGCCAGATGCAACACTTCAACGCTGTAGTTACCCGGCACCGATTTGGCTGTGGTCGTCACGTTAAACTGATCGTGCGTGGTGGCGGTGGTGTTGTTAAAGAATTCCGGCTTGGCCAGATCCTTGCTCAGGTTATCGAATTTTTCCAGCGAGCTTTTCAGCGTGCCGTAAGCGGTCAACTTGGCGTTATAGCTGGTTTGCTGCGTGGTGTAGGGCGTCAGGCGCTGTTGCTCCGCCGCAGTCAATTTATCCAGCAAGCCGTTGAGTTCCAACCCTGAGCCGATACCTAATGAACTAATCGATGCCATTCGTCATTCTCCTATGATCAAAAACTTGATACCCGATGTCTTGCCAGTCGCTTGCGAGCATCAGGGAGTGAAGCCCTGCCGCCACTTGAAATCCATCGGGTATCTACGCTCTATGCGTTATCGGCTCAGTATGCAAAAAGTTTACGGATAAATAGAAAAAACGATGGCGCAGTAGAAGAGGGAAAAACAGCGTTATTCGCGCCATTGGCGAAAAGTGAAAAAAAAGGAAAAAAAATCTAAAGGTTGCAGGGGCAGCGCCGATACCTGAGGAGACGGTGGTTGACGCCGTGGGCCAACAAGGCCCGAACCCTTTAATTGTGAATGCGAACGTCGCAACTGATTCGTAAGGAAAGCAAATTATGGCACAAGTAATCAATACCAACAGCCTGTCGCTGATGGCGCAGAACAACCTGAACAAATCTCAGTCTTCACTGGGGACCGCTATCGAGCGTCTGTCTTCCGGTCTGCGTATCAACAGCGCGAAGGATGACGCTGCGGGTCAGGCGATCTCTAACCGTTTCACAGCTAACATCAAGGGGCTGACTCAGGCTTCCCGTAACGCTAACGACGGTATCTCTCTGGCGCAGACCACCGAAGGCGCACTGAACGAAGTCAACGACAACCTGCAGAACATCCGTCGTCTGACCGTACAGTCTCAGAACGGTTCTAACTCCTCCAGCGACCTGCAGTCAATCCAGGACGAAATCTCTCAGCGTCTGAATGAAATCAACCGTATTTCAGAGCAAACTGATTTCAACGGCGTGAAAGTGTTGAGCAGCGACCAGAAACTGACCATTCAGGTCGGTGCTAACGATGGTGAAACCATTGATATCGATCTGAAAGATATTAATGCTAAAACTCTGGGCTTGGATAAATTCAGCGTAGCAAACCCAATCGATACTGCCAAAGTGGGCGCAGCAGCATTGACTGCTGTTGATAAAATGGGGCCACCGGCTATTCAGGCTGATGGTAACGCCGCGACAAAAACCAGCGATGGCAAACTCTACACTGCGAATGGCACTGATTTCTTTGTAAAAGCTACCGATGGTGCTATTTACGATGCAACGGTTGCCACTGACGGTAAAGTGACCTGGGATTCTACCACTGCGACCACTAACCCAACCGCAGGGATCAAGGAACAGGCTCAAGTTAAAGTTGGTACCACCACCGTTAGTGGCCTGACCGGTAGTGATGAACTGCGTACCTATACCGATCCAGCCGGTAAATCAGGTTATATGGTTAAAGGTAAGGATGACAACGGTAACGACGCTTACTATGCAGCTACTGTTGATGCATCTGGCAAAGTAACCAAGGGCGCTCAACAGTCTACCGATCCAAAAACTGCTGACCCACTGGCAACTCTGGACAAAGCTCTGTCACAAGTTGATGGCCTGCGTTCTTCCCTGGGTGCGGTACAGAACCGTTTCGATTCTGTGATCAACAACCTGAACAGCACCGTTAACAACCTGTCTGCTTCCCAGTCCCGTATTCAGGATGCTGACTACGCGACCGAAGTATCCAACATGAGCCGTGCCAACATCCTGCAACAGGCTGGCACCTCGGTTCTGGCCCAGGCTAACCAGTCTACCCAGAACGTACTGACCCTGCTGCGTTAATCGACTCTCTCCGATTAGCCTTGTCATCCAAACCCTGCTTCGGCAGGGTTTTTTGTCTTCGGCTACCGTCGGCGTTTTTACATGGCACAAATAAGGCCCGTTTTGTACGGCTGTTCAGACGATTGGTATTGCGCCTGCTACGGATAATAGCCATGACTCCGTTATCCGCAGGTTAGACATAGTGAGCGATCTGTATACCGCCGAAGGCGTCATGGACAAAAATTCTCTCTGGTTGCGCTACGTTCCGCTAGTGCGCCACGAGGCGTTACGCCTGCAGGTTAGGCTGCCCGCCAGCGTGGAACTGGACGATCTGCTGCAAGCAGGGGGAATAGGGCTGTTAAACGCTGTTGAGCGTTACGATGCCCTACAAGGAACGGCCTTCACGACCTATGCCGTGCAGCGTATTCGCGGTGCAATGCTCGATGAGTTGCGTAGCCGTGACTGGGTGCCGCGCAGCGTACGCCGCAATGCTCGGGAAGTGGCGCGCATGATGCAGCAGTTGGAACAGCGTCTTGGCCGCCCGGCCAGCGAAGTGGAGGTGGCACAGGGGTTGGATGTCTCGCTGGACGAGTATCGCCAGATCCTGCTGGACACCAATAATAGCCAGCTATTTTCCTACGACGAATTGCAGGAAGAGCATGGTGACAGTGCCGAACCGATGCTGGAAGGTCATGAAGCCGCCAATCCGCTGCATCAACTGCTGGAAGGCAATCTGCGCCAGCGGGTGATCGATGCCATCGAGGCGCTGCCGGAACGCGAAAAACTGGTACTGACGTTGTATTACCAGGAGGAGTTGAATCTGAAGGAAATTGGCGCAGTGCTTGATGTGGGTGAGTCGCGAGTCAGCCAGTTGCACAGCCAGGCGATTAAGCGCCTGCGGGCACGTCTGGCCCAGGACAACTGAACCCTAAAGCCTGCCTCCCTAACCAACCTGATTACTGCCGCAATAAATGGACTGCAAATGATGCCAGGAAAACAGTTGAAGAAACGGCCACTCAGCCGCTACCTGAAAGATTATAAGCACAGCCAAACCCATTGTTCCCAGTGCGAGAAGGTGCTTGACCGCATGGCGCTAGTGTTCCGTGGCAAGATCATCAATAAGGAGGCTATCGCCCGGATGGATCAGCCGATTGACGATCTGGTCTGGCAAAACGTGCAAAGCGAGTTGACCGCGCTATGCCGGTTTTGTAGTGAAATCTCCTGTAATAGTCACCCCAGCTACTTCGACATCATGGCGTTTAAACAGTATCTGTTTGAACAGACCGAGATGAACCACAGCACTATCCGCGAATATGTCGTGCGCCTGCGGCGCCTGGATGAAATGCTGGTGGCACACAACTATCCTGCCGAACAGTTTGCCAGCGCATTTAACCATCAACGTATTATTGACGATCTGCCACCGGCGGCGAACGATAACTACCGGATAGCGCTGCGTAAATACGACCAGTATCTGGCCTGGCAAAAAAGCTATTGAGACTGCGGCCCTTTTCCACCAACTCACCATGTAGGGGGCGCTGCACGCTGCGCCCGTTTATAGCATCAGTGGGTTAAATCGAAACCAGCTATCTTGCCACTTTTCATCATTGCGTCTTGATTGACTCGACTCGGTCGGCTGGCCGGGTTATCCCATAGACGTCCCCACGAATAAAGAGTGATTATTCAGAGCACATCTGATAAATCTATCACTCAAACGTCGTTATTTTATTCCCTGGGGGAAGTTGTGGATCTGCAACAGCAACTGGCGCAATTCCCGCGCCTGGATTTGGTTGGCTCTGCCACGCCGCTCGAAAAGTTATCCCGCCTTTCAGACTACCTTGGCCGCGAAATTTACATCAAACGTGACGATGTCACGCCGATGGCGATGGGTGGCAACAAGCTGAGAAAGCTGGAGTTTTTAGTCGCCGACGCGGTACGCCAAGGGGCCGATACCCTGATTACCGCCGGTGCTATTCAATCCAACCACGTTCGCCAGACCGCCGCCGTGGCGGCCAAGCTCGGCCTGCAATGCGTGGCGCTGTTGGAAAACCCCATCGATACCAAAGCGGAAAACTACCTCAGTAACGGTAATCGTCTGCTGCTCGACCTGTTCAATGTTGAAGTGGTGATGTGCGATGCCTTGCACGATCCGCAGGTGCAACTGGCCGATCTCGCCACACGTTTGGAAGCCCAGGGTTTCCGTCCTTATGTGATCCCCGTTGGCGGCTCCAACGCGCTCGGCTCATTGGGTTATGTGCAGTGTGCGCTGGAAATAGCCGCGCAAAGCCATGATGTCACTTTCAGTTCGATCGTGGTGGCCTCCGGCAGTGCCGGGACTCACGCCGGTCTGGCGGTGGGGCTACAGCAACTGCTGCCGGAAAGCGAACTGATTGGCGTGACCGTTTCCCGCAAGGTGATCGATCAGTTACCTAAGGTTGAACAACTGCAAAAAGCGGTCGCCTGCTCACTGAATATTGACGCATTGGCATCTATCACCCTGTGGGATGACTATTTTGCCCCGCAGTACGGTATGCCGAATGACGAAGGTATGGCGGCGGTGAAGCTACTGGCGCAGCAGGAAGGTGTGCTGCTGGACCCGGTCTATACTGGTAAGGCGATGGCGGGGTTGATTGATGGCATCAGCCAGAAACGTTTTCGCGATGAAGGTCCGATCCTGTTTGTGCATACCGGTGGGGCACCGGCGCTGTTCGCCTATCACCCGCAGGTCTGATGCCGAGCAAAGTTGTTATTACATTTAGAACTATAGTTATTAGTTTATATTCCTTTATGAAGTGTTTATGGCTGTTAAAGTCATGAAATCAAAAAGATAAACAACAGATGGGGTGTCTATGGTCTTTTCAAAATTTCGTCGTCAACTGCTGCTGGGTGTGATGGCCGTGGCGCTGACCACCGGCTTGAACGTGAAAACCTACGCAGCCGATAACCTGCTCGATCAGGTCAAGCAGCGCGGCACGCTGATCGTTGGGCTGGAAGGCACCTATCCGCCGTTCAGCTTCCAGGGCGAGGACGGCAAACTGACCGGCTTCGAAGTGGATTTCGCTAATGCACTGGCGGAACATCTCGGGGTGAAGGCCAAGCTCAATCCAACCAAATGGGATGGCATGTTGGCCTCGTTGGAGTCCAAGCGTATCGACGTGGTGATCAACCAGGTCACCATCTCCGATGAGCGCAAGAAAAAATACGATTTCTCTACCCCGTATACCGTTTCCGGTATTCAGGCGCTGGTGAAGAAAGGCAATGAAGGCATTATTACCAAGGCCGACGATCTGAAGGGCAAAAAGGTCGGTGTGGGTCTGGGCACCAACTACGAACAGTGGCTGCGTGAAAATGTGCAGGGTGTGGATGTGCGTACCTACGACGATGACCCAACCAAATATCAGGATCTGCGTGTAGGCCGCATTGATGCCATTCTGGTCGACCGTCTGGCGGCGTTGGATCTGGTGAAGAAAACCGGTGATACGCTGGCCGTCGCTGGCCCGGCATTCTCTCGTCAGGAAGCTGGCGTAGCGGTGCGTAAAAACAATCCGGAACTGCTGGCTGCTATCGATCAGGCGATTGCCGAAATGCAGAAAGACGGTACGTTGGCGAAGATCTCTGAAAAATGGTTTGGCGCGGACGTAACTAAATAATGCAAGAGAGTATCCAACTGGCGCTGGATTCAGCGCCATTTTTATTACGGGGTGCGCTATTGACCCTCCAGCTCAGTCTGGGGGGCATGGCTCTCGGTTTGATCCTCGGGTTTCTGTTGGCGCTGATGCGCCTTTCGCCGTTATGGCCGATCTCCTGGCTGTCACGTATCTACGTTTCCCTGTTTCGCGGTACGCCGCTGATCGCCCAGCTGTTTATGATCTATTACGGCTTGCCACAGTTTGGCATCGAGCTGGATCCGTTCCCGGCGGCATTAATCGGCCTGTCGTTAAATACCGCAGCCTATACGTCAGAAACGCTGCGTGCGGCGATTTCCTCGATCGATAAAGGGCAGTGGGAAGCGGCGGCCAGTATCGGCATGACGCCTTGGCAGACCCTGCGCCGGGTGATCCTACCGCAGGCGGCTCGCACCGCGCTGCCTCCGTTGGGCAACAGCTTTATCGGTTTGGTCAAGGATACCTCGCTGGCGGCAACCATTCAGGTGCCGGAGCTGTTCCGTCAGGCACAGCTGATCACCTCACGTACGTTAGAAGTGTTTGCCATGTATCTGGCGGCATCGCTGATCTACTGGGTGATGGCCACCTTGCTTTCCGCGTTGCAAAACCGTCTGGAAGCGCACGTTAACCGTCAGGATCAGGAGTAGCCGATGAGCGCCATCGAAGTCAGACAGTTGGTTAAAAAGTTCAAAGGGCAGACCGTGTTACACGGTATCGATCTTGAGGTGAACGCGGGTGAAGTGGTGGCGATTATCGGGCCGAGTGGCTCCGGTAAGACGACCTTGTTACGCAGCATCAACCTGCTGGAGGTGCCGGATTCGGGCACTATCCGTGTCGGCGAGATCTTGATCGACAGCGCTCGCCCGCTGAGCAAACAAAAAAATCAGGTACGGGCCCTGCGCCAGCAGGTGGGTTTTGTGTTTCAGAGCTTCAACCTGTTTCCCCACCGTTCGGTGCTGGAAAACATCATCGAAGGACCGGTGATCGTTAAAGGAGAGGCCAAGGCCAGCGCTGAAAAGCTGGCGCG
>NZ_JBKJYW010000220.1:0-15214 GCF_046715635.1 Serratia sp. (in: enterobacteria) | reverse complement strand
TGGAGAAGGTGATGATGAAGCCAACGGTCCACAGCATCGCGGAGTTAAGCTGAATACGGCCTTGGTACATGGTGAACAGCCAGTTGAAGATTTTCACCCCTGTCGGGATGGAAATGATCATCGTGGCAATCCCGAAGAAGGCGTTAACGTTGGCGCCTGACCCCATGGTAAAGAAGTGGTGCAGCCAAACGATAAACGACAGAACGGTGATCGCGATGGTTGCCCATACCAGTGAGGTATAGCCGAACAGACGTTTCTTCGAGAAGGTGGCGGTGACTTCAGAGAACACACCGAACACTGGCAGAACCAGGATATACACCTCTGGGTGACCCCAGGCCCAAATCAGGTTGATGTACATCATCATGTTGCCGCCCATATCATTGGTAAAGAAATGGGTGCCCAGATAGCGATCCAGGGTCAGCAACGCGACGGTGACGGTCAGAATTGGGAAGGAGACGATGATCAGCACGTTGGTACACAGCGCCGTCCAGGTGAACACTGGCATCTTCATCAACGGCATGCCAGGGGCACGCATCTTCAGGATGGTGGCGAAGAAGTTCACACCGGTCAACAGGGTACCCAGACCGGAAATCTGTAGACTCCAGATCCAGTAATCGACCCCGACGCCAGGGCTGTATTCCTTGCCCGATAGCGGAGGATAGGCCAACCAGCCGGTCTGTGCGAATTCACCGACACCCAGCGAGATGTTGATCAACACCACACCGACCACGAAGAACCAGAAGCTCAGGGAGTTCAGGAACGGGAAGGCAACGTCGCGGGCACCGATTTGCAACGGGACCACCACGTTCATCAGACCCACCACGAAAGGCATCGCCATGAAGAAGATCATGATGACGCCATGCGCGGTAAAGATTTGGTCGTAGTGGTGCGGCGGCAGGAATCCAGCCTCACCGGCAGACGCAAGCGCCTGCTGGCTACGCATCATGATGGCATCAGCAAAACCACGCAGCAGCATAACCATGGCCACGATGATATACATGATACCGATTTTTTTATGGTCAACCGAGGTCAGCCATTCGCTCCACAGCCACTTCCATTTGCCGAAATAGGTGAGCAGCGCCAGTAGCGCCAAGCCACCAATGACAATTGCAGCAACGGTGATCATGATGATCGGTTCATGCAACGGAACCGCATCAAGTGTTAATTTTCCCAACATCTGTTTATTCCTCGGCTCCGGCGTGAGCATGTTCACCCATGTCCATACCCTGGCTCATGTCCATGCCCTGGTGCGCGGAAGCATCTGCTGCGCCTTTGTGCATGTGCATATCACCCATGAATTTGCCAATCGTCTCTTTGAACAAATTCGGTTTGACACTGGAGAAGAACTCAACCGGGTTGTTTTCACTCGGCTCGGCCAGTTTGTTAAAATCGCTGGTGGTGTTAAGGGTATTAGGCGACCCCTTCACTTTGTTAACCCATTGATTGAAGTCGCCTTCGGTTGGGGTAACAATCGCAGTGAATTTCATGCCGGAGAAACCTGCACCGCTGTAACCACTGGAAATGCCTTTATACTGCCCAGCTTCGTTACCGATGAGATGCAGTTTGGTCTGCATTCCAGCCATCGCGTAGATTTGACCGCCTAACTGAGGGATAAAGAACGAGTTCATTACCGAGTTAGAGGTGACCTTGAATTCGACTGGAACATCTTTCGGGAAAGCCAACTCATTAACGGTCGCGATACCCTGCTCTGGGTAGATGAACAGCCATTTCCAGTCTAACGATACCACTTCGATGGTCATTGGCTTTTTGTCGGTGACAATCGGCTTGAATGGATCCAGCGCGTGGGTTGTTTTCCAGGTTATGGTGCCAAGGATGGCGATGATAATGATTGGAATGGTCCAGACGACCGCTTCAATCTTGTTGGAGTGTGACCAATTCGGACTGTACTTGGCGCTTTTGTTGGAAGCACGATACTTCCAGGCAAAGGCAAATGCCATGAAGATCACTGGCACCACAACGATCAGCATCAAGCCGATTGCCGTGAGGATCAGTCTTCGTTGCTCAACACCTATTGCTCCTTTGGGATCCATCAAAACCATATCGCAACCGCTTAGCAATACGGTGGCGACAATTAAGGATAACATCCCAATACTTTTATTGTATTTCTTAAGTCTCATCTAACGACCCCAATTACCAAGGCTCTATATTGTCGTTTCATGTGTGCGGGCATTTTACGGGAAGGTTGCAGTACTGTAAACATACTTAAGAGAGTGTCAGTGGCTTGTTGACACTTTCTGTTAAGGGGGTCACACATGTAACCTTAGGTGACAATTTACTAATGGCAACAATATGTTGGCGAGCTGAATCGATCCGGGAGGTCGCTATGTCATGGAAAAACAAGGGTATATCAGGGTATTCCGTCAGCGGTGGTGAGGCGGTAATAGGTGAAAAAAGGGTTATTTAATGTAAATTTTTTGTTTTATCTAGGTAAATTAAATTGTATTTCCGAGTGTTTTACTCGGGTAAAAAAATAGCTTTGGCGAAAATATTAAAATTTTAACGAAATAAATTCGTTTTTCTGATGCTTTTTTGTTGGCCGAATTTTATCGGCCAACAAAAAAATCACGCTAATTGCGTTCGGCGCAACGCCAGGTAGTCCAACAGGCTACCCATGATAATCCCCACCAGGCTCAGCATGGCACCGATTTGCAGCAGCTGCACAGCGAGGTCGGGCCAGTTGGTCCAATCCAGTGCGTTGGCGATCAGCAGCAGTAGCCATAGGCCTAGCAGCGAGCAACCGACGCCCAACAGACGCAATGCCCAGCGGTAGGCGGCACGGAACTCTGTGCGTGGCATAAAGTTGTCAGTACGTTGCGTGTACTCCAACGTCTGGCGGCAGATTAATAGCAGTAACAGGCCTGGAACCGCAGCTGCGATGGAGAACAGGTAAAACAGTGGCCAGCCATGGGCGGTCACAAACCAACCGGCAATCGGCCCGACGTAAACACGGCCAACGGCGGAGAGCGCCGAGAGCAGGGCAAACTGGGTGGCGGAGAAGGATTTGTTGCACAGGGTCATCAGCAGGGCGACAAAGGCTGCGGTGCCCATACCGCCGCACAGGTTTTCCAGGAAAATGGCGCTGCCCATCGTCAGGATGTTTTTATCGGTGATCGCCAACAACCAGTAACCAATGTTGGACACTGCCTGCAGAATGCCGAACAGCATCAGCGCCCGGAACAGGCTGAGACGCTGCATCAATATGCCGCCGAACAGGGCCCCGACGATGGTAGCAAACAGACCGAGCGTTTTATTCACCAGGCCGACCTCGCCGGCATCGAAGCCGACCCCGCGGATCAGAAAGGTAGTGCTCAAACTGCCGGCAAAAGCGTCACCCATCTTATACATCACGATCAGCAACAGGATTAGCCAGGCATTGTTACGGGCGAAGAAGTCACGTAGCGGGGCGACTACCGCCAGCTCCAAGGTGCGCGGCGCAGGAATGCTGTCGTCCGGTTCAGGGGCCATCAGCGTAGCGGCAACGCCAATCAGCATCAGCCCGGCCATTAACCAGTAAGTCGCCTGCCAGCCGAAATAGCGATCGGCTAACCAAAGGGCCAGCCCGCCGGAGACCAGCATCGCCAGGCGATAACCCAGTACCGAAACTGCGGCCCCGGCCCCGCGCTCTTCGGCCGTCAGCAGATCGGTTTTGTAAGCGTCAAAAACAATATCCTGCGAGGCAGAACAGAATGCCACCACCACCGCCAGCGCGGCCAGCCACCACAGGTGCTGTGACGGATTCATAAACCCCATTGCCACGATGGCCACTACCAGCAGCAACTGGCTGATCAATAACCAGCCACGCCGCCGCCCAAGGAACGCAGGCGTGTAGCGATCCATAAACGGTGACCAGAGGAACTTGAACACGTAGGCCTGACCCACCAGAGAGAAGATACCAATGGTTTTAAGATCGAGGCCTTCGACGGTCATCCAGGCTTGCAGCGTGCCGGAGGTCAATGCCAACGGCAGCCCAGAGGCAAAGCCCAACACTAACAGGATGACGGAGTTACGCTGGGTAAAAATATTCAGATACTGTTTCGACATGAGATCCCGATCTGCGCTGCCCGGTTAACCGGGCAGCGCAAGGCACTGATTGCCTATTAACGCGCGTTTTGCTTGATGAATTCGTTGACGCTGATGTCTTGCGCCATATCGGCGATGACGTCACCCAGTACGGTGTTGACCGCATCGGTGATTTTGTCATTGCTGGCGGTGAAGGCACCCTGCACGTTATAGGTAGAACGGTAGTTCTTCACCTGCTTGTTGCCATTTTTGGCCTGCGCGATGATTGAAATATCCGCTTTGGTGGTGATGTTGTAGCGCAGGTTGCCTTGGGAAACGTCAGCAAACAGCGTATTCACCACGATCTGCAAATCAACCGCACCTGACGGCCCAATCATATAGCCACGCGCGCCCATTTGCTTTTCCAGCACTTCTTGCAGCAGGAAGCGCAGGTCGCGCGATGGGGTCAGGGTGATCAGTTGGCCATCACGGTTCACTTTGGCCAGCGCCTGATCTGGGCGTTGATCGGCACCGTTAATGCTGATGGTGATCCCTTGCAGGGTAGGATCCTGCTGAGGCAATACGATCTTCGGGGTAACGTTCAGCGTATTGGTGCTGGTAGCACAGCCAGCTAACAACAGTACAGCCAGCAGCGGAAGACAAAGTTTTTTTAACATTATGACTGTCTCATCAATCGTGGTTTTATGCCCGGTGCTGTTCAAGCCCGCGGGCAGGGTTGTGGGTGCTTGATAATCAAAGCGCTAGAGTCAACGATAAATTGCCGTCATCATAGCATTGCCAACAACGGGGGGAAGTGTTGAAGTTGGCCGTGACGTAAATTTTTCCTCAACCAGGATAAAAACAAGCTTTTTCGAGCGGCTCAATCGGATAAACCTCAACTGAGCTGCTTTTATTGATGGATTTTTCAGCATTGAGCTGTGGGATTTACGATAGCCATGTTCTGGCAGGGGCAAAACCGACTAATATTAAAGTAGAACCTGGTAGTCTGCCGGTGTCGTAAGGAGATCCTATGATCCGCGAGCAAATAGAAGCAAAGTTAAGGGCGGCGTTTGAGCCCGCGTATCTGGAAGTGACTGATGAGAGCTATCGGCATAACGTTCCTGCTGGGTCCGAAAGTCATTTCAAGGTGGTGTTGGTGAGCGACCGCTTTGTCGGCGAACGTTTCCTGACCCGGCATCGTTCCATTTATGGCGTGTTGGCGAAGGAACTGGAAAACGGCGTGCACGCGCTGGCATTGCATACCTATACCCTGAAAGAGTGGGAAGGGCTGCAGGATACGGTTCCGGCTTCGCCACCCTGTCGCGGTGCGGGCACGTTGGCTTAAAATCTAAAATTTACGGTATCAGTGGAACTTTTACCCGTAATTAAGGTATTACTACTGACGAATTTTGCAACGGCCTGCGGGCCGTTGCTGTTTTTGACGACGACAAAGCCGACGGCTTTTGCAGCTCTGATGGCTATGGCATCAAGGTATTTGGGTGAAAAATCGGCAAAAGTGTGATTTTTAACGCGCCAGTACTGCCTTGCCATCCTCGACTAGCTACGCTTGCGCCGCTATAATGTCGCGTCTAATTTTTCCGGAATGGTTTCGGAACGCTCTCGACATCAGGGAACTCGGTTTTTAATGTAGCCGTCCTGGTTCTTGGAACGGAGTTGACCGAGCACTGTGATTTTTTTGAGGTAACAAGATGCAAGTTTCAGTAGAAACCACTCAAGGCCTTGGGCGCCGTCTCTCTATTACTGTACCCGCTGATGTTATCAATCAGGCAGTAAAGAAAGAGCTGATCAACGCAGCTAAAAGCGTACGTATCGACGGTTTCCGTAAAGGCAAAGTGCCAATGAACATCGTCGAACAGCGTTATGGCGCTTCTGTCCGTCAGGACGTGCTGGGCGATCTGATGCAGCGCAACTTTGTTGATGCGATCATCAAAGAGAAAATTAACCCGGCCGGCGCACCAAACTACGTACCGGGCGAGTACAAAGAAGGCGAAGATTTCGCTTTCACCGTGGAATTCGAAGTCTATCCAGAAGTTGAGCTGAAAGGCCTGGAAAGCATCGAGGTTGAAAAACCTGTGGTTGAAGTTAACGACGCCGATGTGGATACCATGCTGGAAACCCTGCGTAAGCAGCAGGCGACCTGGAAAGACACCGACGGCGCAGCCACTGCTGAAGATCGCGTGACTGTTGACTTCACCGGCTCTATCGACGGCGAAGAGTTTGAAGGCGGTAAAGCCGCTGATTTCGTTCTGGCTATGGGCCAGGGCCGCATGATCCCAGGCTTCGAAGAAGGTCTGGTGGGTCATAAAGCCGGTGAAGAGTTCACCATCGACGTCAACTTCCCAGAAGATTACCACGCAGAAAACCTGAAAGGGAAAGCGGCCAAGTTCGCGATCGTGCTGAAGAAAGTTGAAGAGCGCGAGCTGCCAGAACTGACCGAAGAGTTCATCAAGCGTTTCGGCGTGGCTGATGGTTCTCTCGCCGGTCTGCGTACTGAAGTGCGTAAAAACATGGAGCGCGAACTGAAAGGTGCCGTGCGTAACCGCATCAAGACTCAGGCTATCGACGGTCTGGTCAACGCTAACGAAATCGACGTGCCAGCGGCACTGATCGACGGCGAAGTCGACGTTCTGCGTCGTCAGGCTGCACAGCGTTTTGGTGGCAACGAGAAGCAAGCGTTGGAACTGCCACGCGAACTGTTCGAAGAGCAAGCCAAACGTCGCGTTGTCGTCGGTCTGCTGTTGGGCGAAGTGATCAGCACCAACGATCTGAAAGCCGATGAAGACCGCGTTAAGACCCTGATCGAAGAAATGGCTTCCGCCTACGAAGATCCGAGCGAAGTTGTTGAGTTCTACAGCAAAAACAAAGAGCTGATGAACAACATGCGTAACGTTGCTCTGGAAGAACAAGCGGTAGAAGCCCTGCTGGCTAAAGCGAAAGTGACTGAAAAAGCCACTACCTTCAGCGAGCTGATGAACCAGACTCAACAAGCGTAATGCTGGTTGACGCCAGGATCGACCTGATGGCAGGTCCATGCCTGGCGGGGGGTTCCTTACAAGGCCCGTAACTTTGGTTACGGGCTTTTCTTTTGCCACGTGACTGATTAATCTCGGCTTAACTGTGGCAATATGCACTATATTTATTGGGTCGAGGATGAATGGCGGTAGCGGAAGGCCAGTGGTTGTGACCTTGCCTGCCACACAGGGATGTTGGTGAAAATTGTTCACCGGGCTTGAAATTCGCTCTGTGACCCCCCAATTCCTACAACAGTATGGGCCGCTTGATCCGCCTGGCGGAATGATAGCGCCGTCAAATCAGTGTGGAGCCTGTCGATGGCTTGAACGTAGTCATGATGGCCGTTCTCAAGTAGAATCGACAGACAATGGCGCCAAGGCAATTTCTATTAGGAGACGGTAATGTCATACAGTGGCGAACGAGACCAATTTGCACCTAACATGGCACTGGTGCCGATGGTGGTAGAGCAGACTTCGCGCGGGGAGCGTTCTTACGATATTTATTCCCGCCTGCTGAAAGAGCGCATTATCTTCCTGACCGGCCAGGTTGAAGATCACATGGCTAATCTGATCGTGGCGCAGATGTTGTTCCTCGAGGCAGAAAGCCCAGAAAAAGATATTTTCCTGTATATCAACTCACCGGGCGGCGTGATCACGGCTGGCATGTCAATCTATGACACCATGCAGTTTATCAAGCCGGACGTCAGCACCATCTGTATGGGGCAGGCGTGTTCCATGGGGTCGTTCCTGCTGACCGCAGGCACCAAGGGCAAGCGTTTCTGCCTGCCAAACTCCAGAGTGATGATCCACCAGCCGCTGGGCGGCTACCAGGGCCAGGCAACGGATATTGAAATTCATGCGCGTGAGATCCTGAAGGTGAAGGCACGCATGAATGAGTTGATGGCACAGCATACCGGCCAATCGCTGGAACAGATCGAACGTGATACCGAACGTGACCGCTTCATGACTGCGGAAGACGCGGTAGAATACGGTCTGGTCGACAGCATTCTGACGCACCGCAGCTAAAACTATACCCGAAGGGTCACAGGCTGTAGTGCGGTACCTGCCGCCAGAAAGGTTACGGGTACAGCGCGGCTTGTGGGCCGATAGGCTATAGTATTCAGAGCGGGCCTGGCTCGCTTTAAACAGCGTTATCGGCGTTCCCGGTATAAAGTTTGGGCGCATTGTCGCCGCGTAATGGTGCGGGACAAAGACAAAAGAAGAGGTTTGACTCATGACAGATAAGCGCAAAGACGGTTCAGGTAAGTTGCTGTACTGCTCTTTCTGCGGCAAAAGCCAGCATGAAGTGCGTAAGCTGATTGCCGGTCCGTCAGTGTATATCTGCGATGAATGTGTTGATCTGTGTAACGACATTATTCGCGAAGAGATTAAAGAGGTTGCGCCGCATCGCGAGCGTAGCTCATTGCCGACACCGCACGAAATTCGCCACCACCTGGACGATTATGTCATCGGTCAGGAGCAGGCGAAAAAAGTGCTGGCGGTGGCGGTCTATAACCACTACAAACGCCTGCGTAACGGCGATACCAGCAATGGCATCGAACTGGGCAAAAGCAATATTCTGCTGATCGGCCCAACCGGTAGCGGCAAAACCTTGCTGGCAGAAACGCTGGCACGTTTCCTGGATGTGCCTTTCACCATGGCCGATGCCACTACGTTGACCGAAGCCGGTTACGTGGGTGAGGACGTGGAAAACATCATCCAGAAACTGTTGCAGAAATGCGACTATGACGTGCAGAAAGCCCAGCGCGGCATCGTCTATATCGATGAAATTGACAAGATTTCACGTAAGTCAGACAACCCGTCCATCACCCGTGACGTTTCGGGCGAAGGCGTGCAGCAGGCGTTGCTGAAGCTGATCGAAGGCACGATTGCGGCGGTACCACCACAGGGCGGGCGTAAACATCCGCAGCAGGAGTTCCTGCAGGTGGACACCTCCAAGATCCTGTTTATCTGTGGCGGCGCGTTTGCCGGCCTGGATAAGGTGATTGGCCAGCGCGTTAACACCGGTTCCGGTATCGGTTTTGGTGCCACGGTGAAGGGGGAATCTGAAAAAGCCACCGAAGGCGAACTGCTGTTGCAAGCAGAGCCGGAGGACTTGATCAAATTTGGCCTGATCCCAGAGTTCATCGGTCGTCTGCCGGTAGTTGCTACCCTCACCGAACTGAGTGAAGAAGCACTGATCCAGATCCTGAAAGAGCCGAAAAATGCCCTGACCAAGCAGTATCAGGCGTTGTTCAATCTGGAAGGGGTAGATCTGGAATTCCGCGAGGAAGCGCTGAACGCCATCGCCAAGAAGGCTATGACGCGTAAGACAGGCGCCCGTGGCCTGCGTTCGATTGTCGAAGGCGCGCTGCTGGACACCATGTACGATCTGCCGTCGCTCGATAGCGTAGATAAAGTGGTGATCGACGAATCGGTGATCGCTGGCCAATCCAAGCCGTTATTGATTTACGGCAAACCGGAAGCGCAGGCTTCTGGCGAATAATTAGCCAGTCAAACCAGAAAGTTAATCGTTAAAGGGGGATTTTATCCCCCTTTTCTTTTTCTCTACATTGTTACCGTTGAATGTAAGAGATTCATCCCCATATACTCATAATCCAGATTTTGTGAAACGTTTGATGCTGGCGTCTCATGAGATCACCCTAATCCTGGCGGAAATTAAACTAAGAGAGAGCTCTATGAACCCTGAGCGTTCCGAACGCATTGAAATCCCCGTGTTGCCATTGCGCGACGTGGTGGTTTATCCGCACATGGTGATCCCGTTGTTTGTTGGCCGGGAAAAATCGATTCGGTGCCTCGAAGCCGCAATGGATCACGATAAAAAGATCATGCTGGTGGCGCAGAAAGAGGCCTCGACGGATGAACCTGGCATTAACGATCTGTTCTCGGTCGGTACCGTAGCCTCGATTTTACAGATGCTGAAACTGCCGGACGGCACGGTCAAGGTGCTGGTCGAAGGTTTGCAGCGTGCGCGTATTACCACGCTCTCCGACAGCGGCGAACACTTCGCTGCCCAGGCTGAATATCTTGAGTCACCGGCTATCGACGAGCGTGAGCAGGAAGTCCTGGTGCGCACGGCGATCAATCAGTTTGAAGGCTACATCAAACTGAACAAAAAAATTCCACCGGAGGTGCTGACGTCATTGAACAGCATCGACGACGCTGCGCGCCTGGCGGATACCATCGCTGCGCATATGCCGCTGAAGCTCAGTGACAAGCAGTCGGTGCTGGAGATGTTCGATATCACCGAGCGTCTTGAGTACCTGATGGCGATGATGGAGTCGGAAATCGACCTGCTGCAGGTTGAGAAGCGCATCCGTAACCGCGTCAAGAAGCAGATGGAAAAGAGCCAGCGCGAGTACTATCTGAATGAGCAGATGAAGGCGATTCAGAAAGAACTGGGCGAGATGGACGACGCGCCGGATGAACACGAGGCGTTGAAGCGCAAGATCGAAGCGGCCAAAATGCCGAAAGAAGCGCGTGAGAAAACCGAAGCGGAACTGCAAAAGCTGAAAATGATGTCGCCGATGTCTGCGGAAGCGACCGTCGTGCGTGGCTATATCGACTGGATGATCCAGGTGCCGTGGAATGCGCGCAGCAAGGTGAAAAAAGACCTGCTCAAGGCGCAGGAAGTGCTCGATACCGATCACTACGGCCTGGAACGCGTCAAAGACCGCATCCTCGAGTATCTTGCAGTGCAGAGCCGCGTCAGCAAAATCAAGGGTCCAATCCTGTGCCTGGTAGGGCCTCCTGGCGTGGGTAAAACCTCGCTGGGGCAGTCGATCGCTCGTGCGACCGGCCGCCAATATGTCCGTATGGCGCTGGGCGGCGTACGTGACGAAGCGGAGATTCGCGGTCACCGCCGGACTTACATCGGCTCCATGCCGGGTAAACTGATCCAGAAAATGGCCAAGGTTGGGGTGAAAAACCCGCTGTTCCTGCTCGATGAGATCGACAAGATGTCATCCGACATGCGTGGCGATCCGGCTTCAGCCCTGCTGGAAGTGCTGGATCCAGAACAGAACGTGGCGTTTAACGATCACTATCTGGAAGTGGATTACGATCTGTCCGACGTGATGTTCGTGGCGACCTCCAACTCGATGAACATCCCGGCACCGTTGCTGGACCGTATGGAAGTGATCCGTCTTTCCGGCTACACCGAAGACGAAAAACTGAACATCGCCAAACAGCACCTGTTGCCAAAGCAGCTTGAGCGCAACGCGTTGAAGAAAGGCGAACTGACGGTGGATGACAGCGCCATTATCGGCATTATCCGTTATTACACCCGTGAAGCCGGGGTGCGTAGCCTGGAGCGTGAAATTTCCAAGCTGTGCCGTAAAGCGGTCAAGTCGCTGCTGATGGACAAGAAGCTCAAACACATCGAGATCAACGGTGAGAACCTCAAGGACTATCTGGGCGTTCAGCGTGTTGATTACGGCCGTGCAGACACCGAAAACCGCGTAGGTCAGGTAACCGGGCTGGCATGGACGGAAGTGGGCGGCGATCTGCTGACCATTGAAACCGCCTGCGTACCGGGCAAAGGCAAGCTGACCTACACCGGTTCTTTGGGTGAAGTGATGCAGGAGTCGATCCAGGCCGCGTTGACCGTGGTACGTGCACGTGCAGAGAAGTTGGGAATCAACGCCGATTTCTATGAAAAACGTGATATCCACGTCCACGTGCCGGAAGGGGCGACGCCGAAAGACGGCCCAAGCGCCGGTATTGCCATGTGTACCGCGCTGGTTTCCTGCCTGACAGGCAACCCGGTGCGCGCCGATGTGGCGATGACCGGTGAGATCACCTTGCGTGGTCATGTGTTGCCGATTGGTGGCCTGAAAGAGAAGCTGCTGGCGGCACACCGTGGCGGTATCAAAACCGTGCTGATCCCTTACGAGAACAAGCGCGATTTGGAAGAGATCCCGGACAACGTCATTGCCGATCTGGAGATCCATCCGGTACAGCGAATCGATGAAGTTTTGAACATTGCACTGGTCAATCCGGCCTTCGGCGCACAGCCGGTAGCGGTAAAATAGTGACGTATAGCAAAAACCATTGATAAAACTCATGCTGGCAAGCCAATTCGGACTTGCCAGTATTTTTTTGTGCCGCTAAGTTAGATCCCTGTCGGCTCGCGTTTTGCCGCCGTTTGGTGGCTTGCCAAGGCACGACGGGATTGATATAACAGCAGCGCTGTCGTTACCGTAGGGATTTTTCGGTGCGACGTTTTGAATTCTAGAGGGGATGATAGAGTGAATAAGTCACAACTGATCGACAAAATTGCCGCGGGTGCTGATATTTCTAAAGCGGCAGCAGGGCGTGCTTTGGACGCAATTATTGCTTCCGTTACTGATTCCTTGAAAGAAGGGGATGACGTGGCTCTGGTTGGTTTCGGTTCTTTCACCGTGCGTGAGCGTTCAGCTCGTACCGGCCGTAACCCGCAAACGGGTAAAGAGATCAAAATCGCGGCAGCCAAAGTTCCGGCTTTCCGTGCAGGGAAAGCCCTGAAAGACGCAGTAAACTGATTACGGCGTTTAATCGCATCGCGTCGCTGGTAAACAATCACCTGACGCAGCGGTATTGGTAAGGTAAGATATAAGGCGCATCAGGTTGATGCGCTTTTTTTATTTTTGTCGCAGGGAACGCGCCTGCACAAGGGTTGTTAATCCACATCACAGCGGAGTGTTGTCACACTATGATGGACAATTTACGCGCGGCTGCTAACCACGTCGTGCTAAAAATCATCCTGGGGCTGATTATCTTGTCATTTCTTTTGACTGGAGTGGTCAGCTATCAGGGAAGTGCCGGCGATTACGCTGCGAAAGTAAATGGCCAGGTGATCGAACGCGCCCAGCTGGAACAGGCTTTCCAGAGTGAACGTAGCCGTATGCAGCAGGAATTGGGTGACCGTTTCTCTGCCATGGCTGGCAACGAAGGTTACATGCAGCAGATGCGCCAGCAGGTGCTGTCTCAACTGATTGACAAGTCGCTGCTGGACCAGTACGCGAAGACGCTGGGCCTGAGCGCCAGTGACGATCAGGTGAAAGAGGCTATCCGTCAAGAAGCCTATTTCCAGACGGACGGCAAGTTCGACAATGCCAAATATCTCGACTTGATTACCCGTTCAGGCTTTAGCGCAGATCAATATGCGCAATACACGCGCCAGCGGTTAATCAACCAGCAGATGATCCAGGGCTTCGGCGGTTCCGATATCGTCCCGCCAAGCGAAGCACAGTCTATGGTTGCGCTGGTACTGCAAGAGCGCGACGTGCGCCTGGCAACGATCGATCTCAATGCCATGATGGCCAAGCAAACCGTCACCGACGAAGAGCTGAAGGCCTTCTTCGAGCAGAACAAAAATAGCTTCATCGCGCCAGAGCAGGTGAAAGTGAGCTTTATCCCGCTGGATGCCGCGGCATTGCAGGATAAAGTGACCGTTACCGAAGCGGATATCAGCGCCTATTATGATGGGCACCAGAGCAGCTTTGGCCAGCCGGAACGCAAAAAATTCAGCGTGATCCAGCTGAAAACCGAAGCGGAAGCCAAAGCGGTGTTGGAAGAGCTGAAAAACGGTGGTGATTTCGCTGCATTGGCGAAAGAGAAGTCCACAGACATCATCTCACGCCGTACCGGTGGCGAAATGGACTGGATGGAACCAGACACCACGGCTGACGAACTGAAACAGGCCAATCTGACCGAAAAGGGTCAACTGTCTGGCGTAGTGAAGTCTTCAGTGGGTTACCTGATCGTGCGCCTGGACGATATCAAGCCAGCGTTGGTGAAGCCATTGAGCGAAGTGCATGATGCTATCGCCAAGCTGATCAAGCAGGAAAAAGCGGTAGATGCCTACTATGCGTTGCAGCAGAAAGTCAGCGAGGCGGCAACCAGTGATAACGAGTCCCTGGCCTCAGCGGAAGAAGCCGCTGGTGCCAAGGCGGCTAACACCGAATGGTTTACCCGTGACACGGTTCCTGCTGAGTTGAACTTCAAGCCAGTTGTGCAAGCCATCTTCGATGGTTCGCTGATTGGCGAGAACGGTGCACCAGGCAGCAACTCTGACGTTATCACCGTTGACGGTGACCGCGCGTTCGTGATCCGCGTTGTGGCCCATCAGCCGGAAGGGATTGAACCTTTCGACAAGGTGAAAGATCGCGTAACCGCGATGGTCAAACACAACAAGGCACTGCAAGAAGCCAAACTGCAGGGCGAAAAACTGCTGGTTGAGTTGAAGCAGGGCAAAGGCGATGAGGCGATGAAAGCCGCTGGTCTGAGCTTCGGCAGCGTACAGAAAATGGCACGCGCCCCGGAAGACAGCCAACTGGTTGAAGCCGTATTCGCACTGCCGCACCCGCAAGCCGGTAAAGTGGTTTACGGCATGTCGCAGGATGCTCAAGGGAACGTGGTGTTGATCGCTCTGGATAGCGTGAAGCCAGGCTCTCTGCCAGCAGACGAAATGAAAACGTTCGTCAGCAACATGGAGAAAGGGAGCGCTAGCGTGATCTTTGATGCCTTGCTGACTAACTTGCGCAAAGAAGCCAAGATCAAAATGGGTGCCGCTGAGCAGCAACAGCCGTAATCTCCGTTCTCTGGTTTTGTAGGGGCACAGCATGCTGTGCCCTTATTCCTCCCTACAGTGTACGGGAATAAGCACCGCATTTTTTTGCAACAGCTTGAAAGACTCAAAGGCCGCTTTCGCGGCCTTTTCCACATTTAAACTCTGCCATTTGCCGATCTTCCGCCGCTGCGGCAAGGTAACCTTGCTGTCAAACACAAGGAGGATACAGCATGCAACTTAGCGAAAATAAAGCCTTTAGCCGTTTTACCGTTATCCGCCAGTTACTTTTGGCGGCGGCTCTGTTTGGCCTGATAGGGAGCTCGGCGATTGCCGCAGAGAAACCCTCTCAAGGGCAACCACCGGCCGCTGCGGTATCGCCTAAGATCACTGTTCCGGTTAGCCCTGAAGCGCAAAGCGAAGGTGAAGCCAAGGTCAGTATTAACCAGGCAGATGCCGAGGCGCTAGCCAGCGTGTTGAACGGCGTAGGGCTGAAAAAGGCGGAGGCCATAGTGCGCTACCGCGAACAGAACGGGCCGTTTAGCGAAATAGACCAGCTACAGGAGGTGCCGGGGATCGGTCCCTCCTTGGT
>NZ_JBKJYW010000219.1:0-12067 GCF_046715635.1 Serratia sp. (in: enterobacteria) | reverse complement strand
ATCGTGCGTGAAATCGAAGAGATCCGCGACAAGGTGCCGGGCTTTACCGGCGTGATTTCCGATCTGGGCGGCCCAACGGCCAATATGTATATGCTACGCTGCACCAACCCGCGAGCGGAACAAACCTGCCGCCGCGCTTCTTGTGTGTATCCGGAAATCTGTACCTATATGGATACCAACCACGAGCCGACCATCAAGCTTTACCGCCGTGCCCGCGAACTGGAAGGGATCAAAAAGATCCTGATCGCCTCTGGGGTGCGTTACGATCTGGCGGTTGAAGATCCTCGATATATCAAGGAACTGGCTACCCACCATGTGGGCGGTTACCTGAAAATTGCTCCGGAACATACCGAAGAAGGGCCATTGTCGAAGATGATGAAGCCGGGTATGGGCAGTTACGATCGTTTCAAACAGCTGTTCGATCAGTACTCCAAGCAGGCGGGTAAAGAGCAGTATCTGATCCCCTATTTCATCTCTTCGCATCCGGGTACCCGTGATGAGGATATGGTGAATCTGGCGCTGTGGCTGAAGAAAAACCGTTTCCGTCTCGATCAGGTACAGAACTTCTACCCGTCGCCGATGGCGAATTCGACCACCATGTATTACAGCGGCAAGAACCCGTTGGGTAAGGTGGGGTATAAGAGCGAAGACGTGTTTATACCGAAGGGCGATCGTCAGCGCCGCCTGCATAAGGCGTTGTTGCGCTATCACGATCCGCTTAACTGGCCGATGATCCGCGCTGCGTTGGAAGAGATGGGGATGAAACACCTGATTGGTGGCCGTCGCGAATGCCTGGTGCCAGCACCGAGCATTGACGAACAGCGCGAGGCCAAGCGCCTGCAGCGGCATACCCGCCCGGCGTTGACCAAGCACACGGACATTACCCGCCAGCGCACGCCGTCCAACAAGCCGCCGCGCAAGCCTATCCGCAACGGTAAGGCCTGATAGAGCAGGGAGCCCAAGTGGCTCCCTCGTACTAGCCCTCTCCCTGAGGGTATAGCTATCTATACATCGCTGAAAAACTCTCAATAGCCGCTGGATCCAAAATTCGTGATTTATCCCCTTATGGGGATACCCCCATCATTATCCCTTGGTGAGGATATTCATTGCTTTATCCCCATTAGAGGATATACTGATAATTATCCTTTAGTGCGGATACCCAGGAGGTCAATGTGATGAATCCACCAAAAATTTATAGCCCGGCCCAACTGGCAAACTATCTAAAACTGGTGCGGCAGAGAAACCATTGGACGCAAAGCGACCTTGCCGGTCGGATTGGTATTAAGCAGGCAACCATTTCCAACTTCGAAAACAACCCCGAAAAAACAACGCTGACTACACTGTTTAAAATATTACAATCACTTGAAATGTTTATGGTTGTATGCGACAAAAATGATATGACGGCCGTCTGTGATAAGGAAAATCAACAGGAGCTTGACTGGTAATGGCAAAGTTGATTACGTGGATGAACAACGAACTTGTCGGTGAACTGACTAAGCAGAAAACCGGTGCCCATACGTTCAGATATGATGATAGCTGGATGCGCAATCCGCGCGCCAGGCCTCTTTCTCTATCGCTGCCTTTAGAGGTAGGCAACATCACATCTGATGCGGTGATTAACTACTTTGATAACCTGTTGCCGGACAACCCAAAGGTTCGGGAGCGAATTGTTAAAAGGTATCACGCCAAATCGACACAACCCTTTGATCTTCTTGCTGAGATAGGAAGAGATAGTGTGGGGGCTGTGACGTTACTTCCGCCAGGGAAAACTGTCACCGAACTGACATTAACGTGGCAGTCACTGGATGAAATCCGACTGGAAACGTTACTCACCGCATACCAATCAGATATTCCGCTTGGTATGATTAATGAAGAAGACGATTTCAGAATATCGGTTGCAGGTGCCCAGGAAAAGACGGCGCTGCTGAAGATTAATGAGGATTGGTGTCTCCCGAGTGGAA
This sequence comes from Serratia sp. (in: enterobacteria), assembly GCF_046715635.1. GTDB lineage: Bacteria > Pseudomonadota > Gammaproteobacteria > Enterobacterales > Enterobacteriaceae > Chania. The sequence goes on along the minus strand of NZ_JBKJYW010000219.1, from coordinate 10,106 downwards.
TGATGCCAACTACCCACATCATTAAGCTGCCGATAGGTGAAATAAAACAGCCTAATGCCACGCTGGATCTGCGTGAGAGTGTTGATAATGAGTATTTATGTCTGGCATTAGCGCGTGAACTTGGATTTGCTGTGCCTGATACCGAGATCATCAGGACTGAGACCATCAGGGCTCTGGCCGTTGAACGGTTTGATCGTCGCTGGGTGAAAAACAGAACCGAGTTGCTTCGCTTGCCGCAAGAAGATCTCTGCCAAGTTTTCGGTCTGCCCTCATCAGTGAAGTATGAATCAGACGGGGGGCCAGGAATTGCCAAGATTATGGATTTTTTGCTCGGTTCCAGTACCGCGTTAAAAGACCGACATGACTTTATGAAATTTCAGGTTTTTCAATGGCTGCTTGGTGCAACGGACGGGCATGCGAAAAATTTCTCCATTTTTATTCAGGCAGGCGGTAGCTTTAGATTAACTCCTTTCTACGACATTATTTCTGCCTTTCCCGTGCTCGGTGGGCAAGGTTTACATATGAGCGATCTTAAGTTGGCAATGAGCCTGAAAGCCAGCAAGGGAAGGAAAAACGAGATTGGCAAGATCTATCCCCGTCACTTTGTGGCGACAGCAAAGGAGGTGAATTTCCCCGCAGAGCAAATGATGGAGATCCTGCATTATTTCGCGGGGAACGTTCCGAGAGCCATCGGTGCGGTAACAAAAACCTTACCTGACGATTTTTCAGCCCATGTCTATCGCTCAATCGTGTCAAATTTGCAGAAATTCCACGGCAGGTTATCAGGGATAGCCTGAGTATTCTGGCTACAAACTGTTATACGCCGCCTCGACCTTCAGCATATAACGCGGTGCCTGTGGTGACGGATGGTACTGACGTACATGCCAGTGAAAGGCTTCCGGCGATAGGCTGTTGATCATGCTGATGGCTTTTTTGCGATCGTTGGAGAAGGTGCGTAACAAGGCTCCCGCGCCGTTGGCATAGGCCACCTCGGTGGCATAGCGGCGGGTCACCGGATCGTCAATCCACTTCAGTTGCTGCTGTTGCAGCGAGCCAATATAGGCTGCGCCCAGATCGATATTGGTTTCGGGATCCAACAGGTCGTCATCATCCGGGCAACCGCGTTTGCCTTTAAAACGGTAGGCATCGCAACCGGCGGTATTCGCCTTGAGCTGCATCAGACCAATCGCATTGGAAGGGCTGACGGCCTTCGGGTTAAAGCCAGACTCTACCTGAATAATGGCGGCGATCAGTTTTTCATCGACATCATACTCGTCGGCCGCGTCTTCGATTTCATCGTCATAGGCGTGAGGATCGTGGCTGGTGCGCTGGTGCTTACTGGAACAGCCCGCCAGCACCAACAGCATTAACACCATGGTCAGGCGCGGCAAAGATAAGAAAGAGAGGGTCATGAAACTCCAAGCTGCTGTGATCGGATCGCTGCGCCATATCATAGCGCCAGCGACCGATAAGATCTTGGGTTAAAAGCCAATTAACGCGATCAAAACTTTAGCTTGCATGAGGCTACCAACAATAAAGCAGCGGGGCCGACAGTACGGCCCCGTTATGTTTACAGAGAGTCCGGATCTGGCCCCAGGCGGTTGCCAATATCCAGCTTGGTGATTTCGCCCAGTTCGTCCTTATCCAGTTTGAAATCAAACACCTCAAAGTTTTCGCGAATGCGCGCTGGCGTGACCGATTTCGGGATCACGACCAGGCCGCTGTCCAGATGCCAGCGCACGACGATCTGTGCTGGCGTCTTGTCGTACTTCTCCGCCAGTTTCTTGATCAGGGGTTGATCGAAGACGCCTTCGCCCCCTTGCGCCAACGGGCTCCAGGATTCGGTGGCGATGTGATGAGTTGCGTTCCAGGCGCGCAGCTGGCGCTGTTGCAGCAGCGGGTGCAGTTCGATCTGGTTGATCACCGGCGCGACGCTGGTTTCATCCAGCAGGCGTTGCAGATGTGGCGTGTGGAAGTTACAGACGCCGATGCTTTTCACCAGCCCTTGTTCCCGCAGTTTGATCAAGCCGCGCCAGGCTTCGACATACTGATCCTGTGCCGGCTTTGGCCAGTGGATCAGATAGAGATCGACGTAATCCAGCTTCAGCTTTTTCAGGCTGGTTTCCAGCGCCGCCTGCGGATCGCCCTGATCGTCGTTCCACAGCTTGGTGGTGATAAACAGTTCTTCACGTGGGATGCTGGTGGATTGCAGTGCGGCACCCACCCCTTCCTCGTTTTTGTAGATGGCGGCGGTATCGATGGAGCGATAACCGACTTCCAGCGCCTTGGTAACGGCCTGGGTGGTTTCTTCAATGCTGGCTTGCCATACGCCGAGACCCAACTGCGGCATCAGATTACCATCGTGGAGTTTGATGATGGGTTGCATGCGCTATCTCCTTATGACTGCTTTCAGGCCAATGCCTGCTTACATGAATTTTAGTTCGCCACCTCAGCGCTTGCCGAGTTTGCGACCTCAAGCGTGCATATCCAGAACGATACGGTAACGGGCTTTACCCGCTTCCAGATGCGCGATGGCATCGTTGACCTTGCTCAGAGGGAAATGCTCCACCTGTGGCTCTATGCCGTGCCGGGCACAGAACGCCAGCATATCGGCCAGACGTGAAGGAGCACCGGTAGGTGAAGCTGAAAGCTCGGCCTGTTTGCTGATAAACGAGAACACCTGAACTGGCACCGGGTCTGGGATCGCGCCAACGAAGTGCAGGCGGCCTTTCGGGGCCAGAGTACCAATGAAGGCATCCCAGTCCAGCGAGGCGCTGGCGCTCACCAGAATAAAGTCGAGCTGATTGGCAATGGCCTGCAACGCGGTGCTGTCATTGCTGGCCACCACGCGGTGGGCACCCAACGAAAGCGCTTCGTCACGTTTGCTGTTGGACGAGGTGAAGGCGGTGACTTCGCAGCCCCAGGCGTGCATAAAGCGGATCGCCATGTGGCCGAGGCCGCCGATACCGACCACGCCAACGCGCTGTGTCGGGCGGACATCATATTGCAGTAGTGGGTTGAACACCGTGATCCCGCCGCAGAACAACGGCCCGGCGCTGGTCACGTCAACGCCTTCCGGCAGCGGGATTGCCCAGGCCCAGTGGCTGCGGATACGATCGGCAAAGCCGCCATGGCGGCCAATAATGGTTGGCTGCACTTCATTACACAGATGCTGATCGCCAGACATACAGGGGTGGCAGTGCATACAGCTGCCGCGATTCCAGCCAACGCCCACCACCTGGCCAATCTTAAGCCCTTTGTTCTGCGCATGGGCACCCAGCTTGGTGACTTTGCCCACCACTTCATGGCCGGGCACGAACGGGTAGTGGGTAATGCCCCATTCATTTTTCAGCATGGACAGGTCGGAGTGGCAGACACCGCAGTAGTCAATGGCAACTTCAATTTCATCGTCGTCTAATGCACCGGCGTCGAAGGTGAAAGGTTCAAGCGGCTGTCCCTCGCCGGGCGCGGCCCAGGCACGAATGTGATTGTCAGAGACGGGACTGGATTGGTTCGCCATAAAATTCTCCCATGGGTTAACGAGACGATGTTATGCGATGCGATCGAAAGCGCGGATAAGGCGCAGAGCCGTGCCCGATGATCGGTCGGACACGGTAAGTGGAAACTAAAGCCTAGCAGGAAACTGTGATGTTGCGTTGAAATCGTGCGCCAGCAATTAGCGTGCCGCTTGATAAATGCGTTGGCTAACTTCCAGCGTAATGTCCCCATGCTCACCCAGTGTGGTCATGCCGTGCTGGTGCAATTTGTCGATCAGCGCAGGGATGGAGCTGCCGTCGAGCTGGTAGTCAGACAGGTGGGTTGGCACACCCATTTGTTCAAAGAAGGCACGAGTGGCGGCAATCGCGCCGTCGATACGGCTTTCTTCGGAACCCTCACGCAGGCCCCAGACGCGATCGGCGTATTGCAGCAATTTTTCGCGCTTCTGGGCTTTTTTCTCTACCAGCAAGGCAGGCAGGACGACGGCCAGGGTTTGCGCATGATCCAGACCGTGCATGGCGGTCAGTTCATGGCCGAGCATATGCGTTGCCCAATCTTGCGGCACACCGGCACCGATCAGGCCGTTCAGCGCCATGGTGGCACTCCACATCACGTTGGCACGTACCGCATAGTTTTCCGGTTCGGCCAGCGCACGTGGGCCATCCTCCAGCAGCGTTAACAGCAGGCCTTCGGCAAAGCGATCCTGCACTTTGGCATCGACCGGGTAAGTCAGGTATTGCTCAATGGTGTGGACAAAGGCGTCCACTACGCCGTTGGCGATTTGGCGCGGTGGCAGTGAATAGGTCACCACCGGATCGAGCACGGCGAACAGAGGCTGCACCAGCGGGGAGAAGAAGTGCTGTTTGTCGCCGCTGCTTTTACGGGTGATCACCGCGCCGCTGTTGGACTCGGAGCCGGTCGCTGGCAAGGTCAGCACACAGCCCATCGGTACTGCGCTGGCGATCTCGCTGCCTACGGTTTTCAGGATATGCCAAGGATCGCGATCGGCCTGGTAGTCGGCCGCTGCCGCGATGAATTTGGTGCCGTCAACCACCGAGCCGCCGCCGACTGCCAGCAGGAAGTCGATCTTTTCTGCCCGCACGACTTCCACCGCTTTCATCAGGGTTTCATAGGTCGGGTTAGGCTCGATACCGGAGAACTCCTGCACGTTGCGGCCAGCCAGAGCGGAATAAACCTGATCCAGTACGCCGTTGTGCTTCACGCTGCCACCGCCGTAGGTGATCAGGATGCGGGCATCTGCCGGGATGTGTTTGCCTAATTCGGCAATCTGGTCTTTACCAAACAGGATTTTGGTTGGGGTATGGAGGATGAAGTTTTGCATAATCGTATTCTCTTTTGTATACCCGTCGTCTTTCAAGCTGCAGCGTTGTTACCTGCACTTAGCTATTCGGCCCATCCGTGGACCTCACCCCTTCGGGGCCGCTGTGTACAGCGTTCAAATCTGTTCCCGACAGATTTGTCACCCCAGTCACTTACTAAAAGTAAGCTCCTGGGGCTGAGATAGCTTGTCGCCTAGCTGCAGCTTGAAATTCATAGGGTATGGGTAAAAAGGAAGCGCCAGAAGCGCAAAAATAACTGGAGTCTATTGTCAATAACCTGGCCCGATCGCACAATGCACATTCCTGTCGGTGTCTTGCCTATTCCTACGCTACACTGTAGAAAATGCATCTTTATGGTTATTATCCATGTCGAATTATTCAGGCGACTAGAGGGGCTTGCTGATGGAGAACGTTGAACTACGCAGCCGTATGGCGCGCCAGGCGATGCGCTTTGCCGCCGCCAAAGGCTATAGCCCAACGCCTGTACCTATGGTGAAGGTGCTGTATACCGACGAATATTGCCCGCGCCAGCCGGTGATGTATGAGCCAGGCATTGTCATCATCTTTCAGGGCCACAAGGTGGGCTACTGTGGCAGCAAGGTGTTTCAGTACGATCCGCGCAATTACCTGCTGATGACGGTATCGCTGCCGTTTGAGTGTGAAACCTTTGCCAGCCCGGAACAGCCGCTGGTGGGGTTGGCGGTCAATATCGACACCCAGATGCTACAGGATCTGCTGATCGATATCGGTGATGACGATTATCTGATGCAGCCTAAGGGGGAAAGCTGTGGCGTTAACCTCTCAGTGCTTAGCGATGAAATGCTGTGTGCCACCGAACGCCTACTGGACGTGATGGAGAAACCGCTGGATGCCCGGGTGCTGGGGCCACAGATAGTGCGCGAGCTGCTTTATTACGTATTGCGTGGCAGTTGCGGTGCTTCGTTGCAGGAACTGGTTAACCGGCATACCCATTTCAGCCAGATCGCCAAGGCACTGCGGCGGATTGAAAACCAGTATGCCGAGAACCTCAACGTCGAACAGTTGGCGTATGAAGTGAACATGAGCGTGTCGGCGTTTCACCATAACTTTAAGGCGGTGACCAACACCTCGCCGCTGCAATATGTGAAGTCGTATCGCCTGCACAAGGCGCGTTTGCTGATGGTGCATGATGGCCTGAAGGCCAGCACGGCGGCGATCCGCGTGGGCTACGAGAGCGCTTCGCAGTTCAGCCGCGAGTTTAAGCGGCTGTTTGGCATTACGCCGAGCGATGAGATCGCCCGGCTGCGGGACAATAGCGCCATCATGCAGGGTTAACGCGTCAGGACGATTTTGCCGAACGGGCCGCGATCGAGGTGATCGAGCGCCGCAGGTAGCTGATCAAAACGGTAACGCTGGTCGATGACGGGTTTGATGCCGTTGGCGTCGACGGCGCGTACTAGATCTTCCAATGCGCGGCGATGGCCGACGGCAATCCCCTGGATCTGTGGCGATTTCAGCAGCAACAGGCCTGCGGGGATGGCGATCTCCGCGCCTTCCAACATGCCGATCACGGAAATACGCCCGTGGATCGCTACTGCGCGCAGGGAGTTGAGCAGATTGCTGCCACCAACGGTTTCGACAATATGATCGATACCGCGATCCTGCGTCAGTTGATAGATCGACTCCACCCAATCCTCTTGCAGACGGTGAATGCCGTGATCGGCCCCTAACGCTTTGGCTCGTAGCAGCTTCTCTTCGCTGCCGGAGGTGATAAAGACCTGCGCCCCGTGGGCTTTGGCAATCTGTAATGCGAACAGGGCAACGCCACCGGTGCCTTGCACCAACACCGATTCCCCGGCACGCAAATGACCGCGTTCTACCAAGGCGAACCAGGCTGTCAGCCCGGCACAGGGCAGGGTACTGGCTTGGGCATCGTCTAATGTGGTAGGTGACGCGCTCAGCCAGGTTTCATCAACCACCACGTATTCAGCCAGCATCCCTTGATAAGTACCACCTGCCGTACGATAAGGCGGAGTGCGGGCGTCACCGTCAGGTTTACCGTCAATCCAGTCCGGGCTAAAGGTAGAGATCACCCGATCGCCAGGGCGAAAACGCGTGCTGGCGCTTCCCACTGCGTCTACCACGCCAGCCATATCCGAGGCAGGGGTAAACGGCAGCGGCAGATCCAATGGCATGGTGCCTTCTATCACCATTTTGTCACGATAGTTCAGCGCTATGGCGTTCACTTTCACCCGTACCTGATGTGGGCCGGGCTGTGGAATGGTACTTTCGGTTAATTGCAGATGCTCACGCCCTACGGCGTTCATTGTCCAACGTTGCATGGTTTCGGTCATGAGGTGCTCCAGATGGGGTGAAGATATCAGGAGATAATAACGTTGATTTAAAATCACCAGTGGCGATAATTTATCCCGGCATTGTTTCTTTAAGGGCTACAAAGGATGAGCGATCGATTAAGCGGCATCTCGGTATTGGTCAGCGTGGTGGAGGCAGGGAGCTTTGCGCTGGCGGCCAACAGGCTGCATCTTTCCCGTTCGGCGGTGGGCAAAACTGTCGCCCGGCTGGAACAACGGCTGGGCGTGCGCCTGTTTCACCGCACCACCCGCAGTCTGAGCTTAACTGACGATGGTGCACTGTTCTATGAGCGTTGTTTGCGTGCGCTGGAGGAGATCCGCGTTGCAGAGAACCTGCTGGAAAGCGGTAAGCGGCAGGTTAGTGGCAGGTTGCGGGTTGCGGTACCGGTGCTGATTGGCCGCCAGTGTATCGCGCCGGTGCTTACTGCGTTGGCGCGTGAGCATCCAGGATTGGAACTTGATCTGTCATTCAGCGATCGGGTGGTGGATTTGGTTGAGGAAGGATTCGATCTGGCGGTGCGTAATGGTCCATTGCCGGACAGCGCCGGGCTGGTGGCGAGAAGGTTAGGGGATAACCGCATGACCCTGTGCGCCTCACCGGATTATCTGGCTCGCTGTGGTACGCCGAGCAGCGTTGAAGAACTGTTCCAGCACGATGCTATCGCTTATCGCCACGCCGCAATGATCCGTAGCTGGTTGATCCCGCAGGCAGACGGAACAACGCGAGAAGTGATGCCGAAGCCCCGCTTGCTAATGGACGATCTGCAGGCGATTGCCGACGCGGCGGTGGCCGGGTTTGGTATTGCCTGGCTGCCATGTTGGCTAATCCGTGAAGCCTTGCAGGAGGGCCGATTGCAGCAGGTGTTGGGGGAAGTACCTGGGAAAGACTTTGAAGTGCATGCCGTCTGGCCGCTTACGCCGCATTTACCCTTGAAAGTGCGGCTGGCGGTGGACGCGCTGGTCAGCCACCTGCCCGTGAGGATGGCGCTATAGCCGCGCCACCCGACTCAGGAGGCGCGTTTTTTACGCCAAATGACCAGCATCACGCCCAGTAGTCCTGTGACCAACAGCACCATCGGTAGGATCATCAGCCCTGCCATCACTTGGTCTTCGTGGCGTTTAACCAGCGGGATTTGGCTAAAGGCATAGCCCAGCGTGACCACCGAGCCTACCCAAAGTAAGCCGCTGAGCCAGTTAAAAATTTGAAAACGGGCACTATTGAGGCCCGAGATACCGGCTATGGTGGGCAACAGGGTACGTACAAACGCCAGAAAACGGCCAATCAGCAGAGCGACCAGGCCGTGACGGTTAAACAACATGTGCGCGCGTTGGTGGTATTGGGCTGGCAGTTGTAGCAACCAGCCTTTCACCACCGAGGTATGGCCAAGCCATCGCCCTTGCAGATAGCTGAGCCAGCAGCCAAGGCTGGCGGCGACCGTCAGGATAATCAGCGTGGGGATAAAGCTCATCACGCCTTTGGCGATCAAGGCACCGGCCAACAGCAGTAAGCTATCTCCGGGCAGGAAGGAAGCGGGCAATAAACCGTTTTCTAAAAACAAGGTGGTAAAAAGGACGGCATAAACCACCCAAATCACGCTGGGATCGGCAAGTGCAGTAAAGTCTTGCGTCCACAGTGCGTGAACAATTTCTCTTAATACATCCATTTTTTATCCTGAGGTGCCTGGGCTGACTGTCTATAGGCTACCGTGCTGTTATAGCCATGCTCACCGGTAAATTCAGGCCGCACACTGCGGTGAGACCCTAGAGCACCATAAGTGTACCGCTATTAGCTTAAGCGGACATTAAACAGAGCGTAGAAAATGTGGCGAAGGCTGTAAAACTCGGAAAAAGTATAGGTGATCGGCGGGATGCTTCACTAAAAACACCGTAAAACCTGATGCCTTCGATACGGTTTTATTCTAGTTATTCCTCAGTAACCGGTTACACCCACCTGGGTGTCTAATAGACGTTTTCCCGCAGTGATGGAGTGAGCTATTCACCCCGATTATGTCCCATTGGGGTAAAAAGCAGCAGTTTGAGTGATGATTTTGTTAGCATTGTGAGGGGGCAATGTTATGCCCAATGACGCGCAAACCCTGATAGTGTCTGGGGTTGTATCATTTTTTGCTCGTCGATGCGTTATTGAGTAAATAATAATGATAACTACTATCAATCCCTGATTGGTTTGATATGATCGCACGCTGAATTCTTCCTTAAATGTTGAAAATGGGTGGAGGCACAGCGTGAAAACGGCTGGCAAAATGACAAATCAAAGTGCTCAGGGCGCAGGCCGTGGGCAATGGGGCGCATTGGGGCGCAGTGTGATCGCCTCACTGGTATTAGTGGTGGGGTTGGCGGGCAACGCTCAGGCGGCACCGGCCACTGCACCCGCAGTTGCTGAAAGCGTTGCTGCGGCAACGACACCGGCCGCACCAGCAGCGGTAACCCCAGTGGCGGGTACCCCGGACAATATCACCCCGGTTAATCCTGAACCGACTATCCAACCGCCAGAAACGCGTGGCATGGACCTTTCCGTCTGGGGCATGTATCAGCACGCCGATATCGTGGTGAAAATCGTGATGATTGGCCTGGTGCTGGCGTCTATCGTCACCTGGACCATTCTGTTTGCCAAAGGCAGCGAGCTGTTTCGTTCCAAACGCCGTTTGCGCCGTGAGCAATTGGCGCTGGCCGATGTGCGTTCACTGGATGATGCCTCCGAACTGGCACAAAGCTTCTCGGACGAGAGCATCAGTGCGGTGCTGCTACAAGACGCGCAGAACGAGCTGGAGCTGTCGGCAGCCTCTAACGACAACAACGGCATTAAAGAGCGTACCGGTTTCCGTCTGGAACGCCGCGTAGCGGCCTACGGGCGTCAACTGGGGCGCGGCAATGGCTTCCTGGCTACCATCGGCGCCAT
>NZ_JBKJYW010000218.1:0-4592 GCF_046715635.1 Serratia sp. (in: enterobacteria) | reverse complement strand
GATGCGGGATTTGCGGATGCGCTTGTCATCCACCATCTCACGGTATTTTTCGCTGACGCTAATCTCAGACAGCGGCACGCCATACACCTGCTGCACGTCGTAAGGAGAGAACAGGTACATCTCTTCGTTATTCTTTGCCAGCTCGAAGGTGATATCCGGGATCACCACCCCCAGCGACAGGGTTTTGATGCGGATTTTTTCGTCGGCATTTTCCCGCTTGGTATCCAGGAAGCGCAGAATGTCTGGGTGATGGGCTTGCAGATACACCGCCCCAGCGCCTTGACGTGCCCCTAGTTGATTGGCGTAAGAAAAGGCATCTTCCAGCATTTTCATTATCGGGATCACCCCGGAAGACTGGTTCTCAATGCGCTTGATCGGCGCACCCACCTCGCGGATATTGCTCAGCAGAAAGGCCACACCGCCGCCGCGTTTGGAGAGTTGCAGTGCCGAATTCACCGCGCGGCCAATCGACTCCATATTGTCTTCAATACGCAGCAGGAAGCAGGAAACCAGCTCGCCGCGCTGCTGTTTGCCGCAGTTGAGGAAGGTGGGCGTCGCGGGTTGGAAACGCCCGGAGATGATCTCTTCTACCAGATCCTGCGCCAGCGCGGTATCACCTGCCGCCAGCCGTAACGCCACCATGCACACCCGGTCTTCATAGCGCTCCAGATAGCGTTGGCCATCGAAGGTTTTCAACGTGTAGCTGGTGTAATACTTGAAGGCGCCGAGGAAGGTCTCGAAGCGGAATTTCCTGGCATAGGCCTGCTGGAACAGCTGCTTGATAAAGGCGAACTCATACTGGTCCAGCACCGCCGCTTCGTAATATCCCTCATCCACCAGATAGCGCAATTTCTCCGCCAGGTTGTGGAAGAACACGGTGTTTTGGTTCACGTGTTGCAAAAAGTATTGTCTGGCCGCCAGCCGATCTTTATCGAACTGGATGCGCCCTTCGGCGTCGTAAAGGTTGAGCATCGCGTTGAGCGAATGGTAATCCAGCGTGGCGCTGGCGGGCCTGGTCAGTTCTGTCGTTGCCAAAATGCGGTGACTCCCTGTTGAACGATAGCGACGTCTTGTGTGGTGCCGAGTAGCTCAAAACGATAAAGCACCGGCACCTGGCATTTTTTGGCGATGATGTCACCGGCGATGCCATACGCTGCGCCGAAATTGGTGTTACCTGCGGCAATCACACCGCGCAGGTAAGCGCGATTCTGCGGATCATTGAGAAAACGGATCACCTGGATCGGCACGGCACCGACGCTGCTGCCGCCGCCATAACTGGGCACGATCAGGATATAAGGTTGATCCATCAGCACTTTTTTACTGCCAGCGATCGGAATGCGTATCGCGGGCAGTGCCAGCTTCTCAACGAATCTGTGGGTGTTCTCCGAACTGCTGGAGAAGTAGACCAGCGGATCCATGGCACACCTCAGGAGGTTAGGGCGTTGGCTAACGCGCCGATCTTGTCCGGGCGGAAACCAGACCAGTGATCGTCACCAGCGATAATCACCGGAACCTGCTGATAGCCCAGTGATTTAACGTGGTTCAGCGCTTGCTGATCCTGGGTCAGATCGACCACGCGATAGTCAATCCCTTGTCTATCCAGGGCACGGTAGGTGGCATTGCACTGGACACAATCTGGTTTAGTGTAAATAATAATACTCATGATTCGCATTTACCTTTTGTATTGAAGGAAAGGCGGATAAGTCAGAAAGTTGAGCATGATAGGGCGTTTCTGACGGCGTCACCAACCCAAGCGTTTCCCCCTGCGTTGATGAATGAATACTATATGTTGATATTTGTATTATCAACATCACTATATGTGGTGTTTTTCGGTTTTTGGTGCGCAGGCCGCGCCGAGGCTGGAAAAACGGTGGGGAAATATTTTTTGCGGTGAGGATCGAGCAGGCCGGGTTACCCCGGCCAGCAAAATTACTGCCGCATGCTGACTGCCAGGCGGTTAAAGGCGTTCATAATGCTGATGGCAAAGGTCAGATCGCTGATTTCGGCGTCGCTGAAATGGGCTTTCAGGGCGTCAAAGGCGCTGTCCGGTGCGCCGGTTGTCGCAATCAGGGTGACCGCTTCGGCCCATTCCAACGCGGCACGTTCTGCCTCGCTGAATTCATGGCTGACGCGCCAGCCGGCCAGCGTATCCAGCTTGGCGTGGCTCGCTCCCCCTGCACGCAGCGCCTTGCCGTGCATATCCAGGCAGAAAGCGCAGCCGTTGATCTGCGAAACGCGCATAAACATCAGCTCAATGATCGCTTTATCCAGCGGGCCTTTCTCTAACCCGCCCAAGGCGCTCAGCATGGCTTTATAAGGGGCCGGTGACAGTTCGGCGTACTGCAAACGTTGCTTGATCATGTTCAAACCTCGGATTAATGACGTAACCAATGTATGGCGCTACTTTAGCTGCGATATGGTCTATGCTATAGAGCCATAAAATGATTATTTAACCAGGCCATGACACGCCATATTTTTGCTTTCTTACGCCTGGATCACCGACAGGCCGAACCGCTATACCGGCAGATCTATCTGCGGATTAAAGACGCTATCGTGCAGGGAACCCTGGTAGCTAACAGCCGTTTACCTTCGGTGCGCGGCTTGGCCAGCGATCTGGGGGTAGCGCGCGCGACAGTTGAAAATGCCTATGCTGCGCTGGTAGCTGAAGGTTTTCTGCAAAGCCGGGGCCAGGCAGGAACCTATGTTTCCTCCCAGTTGCTGAAAATGCCTGAGCGCCCCAAGCTGTCAGCGGTACCCACCTTGGCGATTCCGGCACCTTCCGCATTTCAGTCTCATCCCGCCGGGCCGACTCAGCCTTTCCAGCTTGGCCTGCCCGCGCTGGATGCCTTCCCACGGGCGGTATGGCAGCGCATCGTTGCCCGGCAGTTGCGTGGCACCACGATGGCCTCACTGGCACACCCGCCACCTAATGGCCTGCCGGAACTGCGCGAGGCAATCGTCCATTACCTGCACCTTTCCCGTGGCATCATCTGTCGGCCGGAACAGGTATTTATCTGCGCGGGTTATCAAGCTTTGATAGAGCTGGTGATCAACGCGTTGTTGAAACCGGGAGAGGCGGTCTGGCTGGAAGACCCAGGTTATCCGGTTACCCAGCCGCTGTTTAGCGCCGCCGGAATGCAAATTGTCCCAGTGCCGGTTGATGAGGAAGGGATGGATATTGACGCCGGTATTGCCACCCGGCCAGACGCCCGCATGGCGGTGCTGACGCCGACTCATCAAAGCCCGCTGGGGGTTACCCTCAGCCTGGCCAGGCGTATGGCGCTGCTGGATTGGGCAACCCGTCACTCGGCATGGATCATCGAAGACGATTATGACAGCGAATGCCGCTACTACGGCAAACCCTTGCCACCGTTAAAAAGCCTCGACCGTCAGGGGCGGGTGCTGTATGCCGGGACCTTCAGCAAAACCTTGTTTCCGGCGTTACGTATGGCCTATCTGGTGGTGCCTGCAGAGCAGACGGCGGCTTTTGAGCGCTGTAGCCAGCTGCGAGGCTGCGGTTGCCCACCGTTACTGCAAGCTGGAGTGGCCGATTTTATCAACGGCGGGCATTTTTACCGCCATCTGAAGCGCATGCGGTTGCTGTATCGCCAGCGGCGCGCATGGTTGTTGCAGGCCCTGACACAGCGGCTTGCAAACTATTTGACGGTGGCACCGCAGGCCGGGGGCATTCAGATGCTGGCTCACCTGAAAGCAGGGCTTAATGACCGTGAGTTGGCGAAGAGAGCCTGGCAACAGGGGTTGTCGATACAGGCATTGTCGGATTGGCAGATGGCAACGCCTGGTGATAATGGCTTATTGCTGGGCTTTGCCAACTTCACCAGCTATAGCGAAGCTGAACGTGCGGTGGCACGGCTAGCGGCGATTATCGAGAGCGGAAAATAAAGCGGCCCACGGAAAACCGTGGGCCAGACGCACATCTGTTTTTATGATTAAACCCGCTACATGGGTTAACGCCGGGCAAGCAAGACGCCGATCACGATACCAACAGCGGCACCGATGCCTACGCCCTGCCAAGGTTTGTCTCGTACATAGCTATCGGCACTGCCAGCTACGTCGCGAGCATGTTGTGTCAGGCTGCTGGAACCGTTGAAGCGTGCACGGGCATCACGTAATATCCCTTTTGCCTTACTGTGCAGTTCATGCAGTTCTTCTTTGGTCTTGCTGCTGGAATCACGTAACACTTCATCCAGCGTATCGGCCAGCAGGTTCACGTCCTGATCGATGTCTCGTTCTACTTTATCTGTCTTGTTAAACATTCGACTCTCCGTTACGACACATGTCCTATAAGTGTAGACCATTATGGGAAATGTGCTGGCGATCACGAAAATTTACGGCTATCCCCGCGAATAACGGAGCTTTTTTGGGGCCACATCCCAGCCTGAGGGCCTGGCTACCTGCTCTGTACATTTGGTTACTCAGCGAAACCAATCACTCACGGAAGCGGCGGATTGATTCCTCTATTATCTCTTCAACGGCCCAACCGGGCTTACCGAAAAACACTCCCTGAGGATTTAAAGATGAAAAAAGTATTAGCGCTGATCGTTGCTGCCACCATGGGCCTGTCTTCTGTT
>NZ_JBKJYW010000217.1:0-12370 GCF_046715635.1 Serratia sp. (in: enterobacteria) | reverse complement strand
TCCGAAATGCGGTGGGTAGATCAGCAGAAAAAACTCGCAATAATGACAGTAGTTTATCGTTAAGTCCTCTGGTCATGCCGAGTGGGGCTCGGCATGACACCCCCGGATCCCGCACTTTAGTTCGCTTTCTTCACCACGCCGCCACGCCTTTCATTGCCCAACTGGCCGATCAGGTTTGCACATGGCAAGCCGTCTGCGCCCAAGCCGTTATCGGGGTTTAAATTGAGATTTTTCCTACTTGAAATCGGCGTTTTGCGGCAATAAATTATGCGTCGCCAGAGAGGCGCTTATCTATATAACTATATGATAAATAGATAAAAACACTCTAACTTGCGCTTAATCCAAGAACTTTTTTTCAGGTTGACATTGGCTTAATAACAAGTGAGGTGACCATGAAAAACTTACGGTTGTTTTTGATCGCAGGAATGTTGTTTTCATGGCTGGCAGCAGGCGTGGCCAATGCTGCTACCGGCGGCGTGATCCACTTCTATGGCTCTATTGTCGAAGGCCCTTGTGTGGTAGAAGTTGCTGACTCAACGGCGCATACACAATGCTATCGCGACGGGCAGAACTACACCAGCAAACATCAGTTAGCGAGCCTGGAGAGCGGCAGCAAAGAGCTGCCAATGAATCTCGGTAAGAGCGAGATCAAGTGGTTGGATCAGCAGAAAAAACTCGGAATAATGACGCTGGAATACCGCTAATATCCCTTCCCGCCGTGTTTCAAACGCCAAATGGCCGTCATACCTGGTAGGTTGGCATGGCGGCCGATACGGTTCAATTCAACTGGGTGGTTACCCAATCTTTTACCGTCTGGCGTGCCCCTCGATCACGCAATGACAGATAGGCCCTTGTTACCTCCGCCACAAACGCACTATCCGCTGGCAATTGCTCGCCAAACACGCTTTTCAACGCCAACAACGCGGCCACGCGGGGTTCACCGTCCTGTGAGCTGCTAACGACCTGCTGCAAGGTGGTCAGCATTGGGTCGCGGATATCAATCGGTTGCCCGACGTCATCAATCCCTCCGACATAACGCATCCAGCCCGCTACGCCAAGCGCAAGCCCCGCATGGCTGCCGCCATATTGCCGATGCCAACGGATCGACTCCAGCAGGCGCTGAGGCAACTTTTGCGTGCCATCCATAGCGATCTGCCAAGTGCGGTGTTGCAGTGCCGGGTTGCTGTAACGTTCGATCAACCGATCGGCGTAGGCGGCCAGATCGATGCCCGCGACCTGCAGCGTCGGAGCCTGTTCGTTAAGCATCAAGTGGTGCGCGGCGCGGCGATAATTCTCATCCGCCATGCAGTCAACGATGTATTGGTAACCCGCCAGATAGCCGAGATAGGCCAGGAAGGAGTGACTGCCGTTGAGCATCCGCAGTTTCATCTGCTCGAATGGCAGTACGTCGTCCACCAGTTGCACACCGGCATCCTCCCACCGTGGGCGGCCAGCGACAAAATTATCTTCCACCACCCATTGAATGAAGGGTTCACAGGCGATAGCGCATTCATCACGCACGCCACCCAAGGCAGCGGCGATTTCATCCAGCGTTTCTGGCGTAGCGGCCGGAACGATGCGATCGACCATGGTGCTGGGGAAGGTGACATGCTGGGCGATCCACTTGGCCAACTGTGGATCGCGCGCTTCGGCCAGCCCGGTCACCGCATTGCGCACCACGTGGCCGTTTTCTGGAATATTGTCACAGGACAGCACGCTAAAGGCGGGTAGATTACGCTCTCGACGTCGGTTCAGTGCTTCCACCAGGATCCCCGGCACCGTGGTGGGTTGGGTTGGATTAGCCAAATCGGCTTTGATCGCGTCGTGTTGCAGGTCCAATTGGCCGCTACCCGGTTCGATGCAGTAGCCTTTTTCCGTAATGGTCATGGAGACGATGGCTACCTGCGGTTCGGCCAGCTTTTCCAGCACGGCGTCGATGCCTTCCAATTTGCGATGCACGCTTTGGTGAACGGCCCCCACTACGATGGCCTGATCGCCCGCCGCGCCCTTTTCTAACACCGTGTAAAGATGATCCTGATCGCGCAGGGTCTGAAATAACTTATCGCCGCCGAACAGGCTGATCTCGCAGATCCCCCAATCGCCGCCGTTACGGTTGAGTACCCGGTCGGTCAGTAATGCCTGGTGTGCCCGGTGAAAAGCCCCAAAGCCCAGGTGAACAATTCGGCTGCGCAGGCTCTGGCGATCGTACTGGGGTAGTTGTGTCTTGGCTGGCAACGGTGAGTTGGCGATAGTTTTCATTAATGGCTCCATGACGAGAGCAAGGGCCGGTTGAACGCTTGCATAAAGCTATCAGACCAGTTAGCCGCAGGTGTATGCCCGGCTCTCGCGTATCTGTTAACAACCGCCAGGGTAGGGCGGTCGAGAGGTGAATGAAATTGGTCAGTCCAAAACATCCCAGGATCGTGAGTTGGATCAATCAATCGACGTTTCTGTTTTGACAGCACGCCGCTAATCAGTAAGGTTAAAGATGAATGATATCTACTGCAATGTGGTATAACAGGATTGATTTGATTTTGCGATCTACCTCACCACCGATGCATCTTAAACGATGACAGAGCGACTTTTACAAGGATAAATCAATGGAACAAACATGGCGTTGGTATGGGCCGAACGATCCGGTTTCGCTGGACGATGTGCGTCAGGCAGGTGCTACTGGCGTAGTGACCGCGTTACACCCTATCCCTAATGGCGAAGTGTGGCCGGTTGAACAGATCAAGGCACGTCAGGCTCTGTTGGCGGAAAAAGGGCTGGTGTGGTCGGTGGTGGAAAGTATCCCGGTACACGAAGAAATTAAAACCCACAGCGGCAACTATCAACGTCATATCGCCAACTATCAACAATCGCTGCGCAACCTCGCGGAATGTGGCATTGATACCGTGTGCTACAACTTTATGCCGATCCTCGACTGGACGCGTACCGATTTGGAATACCAACTGCCGGACGGATCCAAGGCCTTACGTTTCGATCAGATCGCCTTTGCGGCCTTCGATCTGCATATTTTGTGCCGCAGTGGGGCAGAGAAAGATTACACCGACGAAGAGCAGGCACAGGCGCAGAGCTATTTCAAGGCGATGAGCACGGAGGATATCGCCAAGCTGACCGGTAACATCATTGCCGGGTTGCCGGGGGCGGAAGAGGGATACACGCTCGATCAGTTCCGTGCCCGGCTGGCGGAGTATGATCACATCAATAAAGCACAACTGCGTGAGAATATGGCCGTCTTCCTGCGCGCTATCGTGCCGGTAGCGGAAGAGGTGGGTGTCAGGCTGGCAGTGCATCCAGATGATCCACCGCGCCCCATCCTCGGCTTGCCGCGTATTGTTTCCACCATCGAAGATATGCAGTGGCTGAAAGAGACGGTAGATAGCATCTATAACGGCTTCACCATGTGTACCGGTTCTTACGGCGTGCGCGCGGACAACGATCTGGTGCGGATGATTGAAACCTTTGGCGATCGCATTCACTTTACCCACCTGCGGGCCACCTGCCGTGAGCAAAACCCTAAAACCTTCCATGAAGGGGCGCACTTGCAAGGGGATGTGGATATGGTGGCGGTAGTTGAAGCTATTCTGGCAGAAGAACTGCGCCGTCATAAAGCGGGCGATCTGCGGCCTATCCCAATGCGACCAGACCATGGTCACCAGATGCTGGACGATCTGCAGAAGAAAACCAATCCGGGCTATTCGGCTATCGGTCGGTTGAAAGGTTTGGCGGAGGTTCGTGGGGTTGAGTTGGCGTTAAAGCAGCGGTTTTTCCCAGAATTACTCTAGCAAAGCAGGGCGCACTCAGGTTGCGCCCCCTACCGTTGACTAGTCTGCGCGGCTCATATAGCGGCGTTCTGCAATGTGAATGCGGATTTTATCACCGCTGCTCAGGTACTCCGGTACCAGAATGGTCAGGCCGGTCGCCATGGTGGCCGGTTTGTTACGCGCACTGGCTGAAGCCCCTTTGATGCCCGGAGCGGTTTCAACAATTTCCATATCCACGGTCTGTGGCAGTTCCAACGCCAGCACCTGGCCATCCAGCGTCAGTACCTGCATACCCGGCAAGCCCGCTTCAGGGATGAACAGCAGCTCATCTTCGATCTGATCTTTCTTGAAGATATAAGGGGTGTAGTCTTCATCGTCCATGAACACATACTCTTCGCCGTCAATATAGGAGAAGTTTACCTTGCGGCGGGACAGGCTGATGGTGTCCAGAATATCATCACCTTTAAAACGTTCTTCTACCTTCAGCCCGGTACGGACGTCGGAGAAGCGCATTTTATACAGCGTGCTGGCACCACGGGCGCTTGGGCTCTGGACATCGATGTCCTTTACCAGCAGCAGTTTGCCGTTGTAATTGATCGCCATACCGCGCTTGATTTCGTTCGCTCTTGCCATTGGAATACCCTGTCAACATAGATTTTAGGAAGTTGCGACAAGTTACTCGCGCCGTGCTTTTCAGGCAAGAGCCGCGCGCAAAAAGAGTGGGGAAAACGGGCGACCGTGGCCGCCCTGAGGCTTATTTAAACACCGGCAGCAGATTCAGTAGCGTCAGCACGTGGGCTATGGCGTTAATCACCCCAAACAGGATGACGAACAGGATCATGCCTTGACCGCCGGGAGCACGATAGCTGGCCTGTGGGAAACGGCGGCGGCTGGCGCGTGCCATCATGGCAGGAACGATCACCGCCCAAATGGTGGCGGCCAGGCCAGCAAAGCCGATGGCGTACAGGAAGCCGTTCGGGAACAGTAACGCTGCCAGGGTTGGCGGCACGAAGGTCACCAGTGCCGATTTGGTGCGGCCTGCCTGGTTATCCTTGAACTTGAAGAAGTCGGCGAGAAAATCGAACAGCCCCAGCGACACGCCCAGGAATGAACTGGCCAGCGCCATATAAGAGAAGGCGTTGAGCAGTTGGCCTACCGCATTGCTACTGGAAACGTTACCCATCTGCTTGAGCAGGCTGCCAATGTTGCCCCCTTCGGCGATCACCTGCTTGAAGGCATCACGGGCGATATTGCCCTGGATCACATACTGCCACAGGATATAGATCGCCAGTGCCAGCAAGGTACCGTATACCAGGCTGCGCACCACGGCACCGCTGTCTTTTTGATAGTACTTCACCAGGCCAGGCACGTTGCCGTGGTAGCCGAACGAGGTCAGCAGGTAAGGCAACGCCGCCAGCGCATAAGGCAGGTAGTTGGCATCGCTGCCACCCTGGTTGAACAACACGGCAGGCTGTACGTGGGTAAACATGTCACCAACGGACAACACAAAGGTGATCACCATCCCGCCGATCAGAATGGTGCTCAGGCGATCCACGGCACGGGTGGATAACCAGACGATAAAGGCCACGACGATGGCAAACACCAAGCCAGACAGGGTTTGGTTGGCCCCGAAGACGCCTTCCAGTGTATGGGCGATGATTGAGCCGCCCGCCGAGATATAGGCATAGGTCAGAATATAGAGTACGAAGGTGATCGACAGGCCGTTAAGGGTATTCCAGCCCTTGCCAAGCAGATCTTTGACCACGGTGTGGAAGCTGGCGCCCGCCGGATAATTCATGGTGGCTTCCAGGATCATCAGCCCGGAGATCAGCATACAGAACCAGGTATAAATCAGCAGCGCCACGGAGCCGCTGAACCACACACCAGAAGTTACGATAGGGATAGAGAACATACCTGCACCGACGGCGGTGCCGGCAATGATCATCGCGCCACCGAGTACGGAAGGGCGGGAAAGCTTCTGGATAGTGTCCGCAGACATTGTTGCTCCTGAATGGCCGTTGGCCGTGAGTTCTTTTGTACTAGCTTAATGGTACGTGCGCGATGTGTGCATGTAAAGCGGAGATTTGGAGGGATTGGTGCAATCTTCAGCGGTTAGGAGCGTTATTTTGGTGGTTTTGCCCCTCACCCTAACCCTCTCCCTGTGGGAGAGGGTTAGGGTGAGGGGCGACACTTTACGTATTGTGATGTATTTTTTGTTTAATTGGCGGGTATAGCGGGAAATGAAACTCATCTACAAAGTGATAAATCTTTCACATAAGTTGTAGGTGACTGCCATGATATTTTATCACACGTTAAATAACCGGCATTTTTCAACATATAATCAACATAAAAAGAGATAGGTAAGCCAATAATAAATGAAGCGAACATTAGAATAACCAAATATCGAGTAACTCCCTTGTCGTATTTTGGGCGTTTACTAAAAATAAAAAAGTATATGCCGCTAAGCATTCCATATATTAGCAGTGGGCAGGTAAGGAAACCTATAACAACAGATGCGGAGAAAGTTATTTCATCCTCCATGAATACTAACGATAGAACATACTGCCAGACTAATAATGTTACAAATGAAAAGAATATTAAGAGCACTGTTGCTAGCAATATTTTAAAGTATTTATTATTCATAGTAGTCTTGATGTTGATATGTTCAATAAATAGCCACCAGAAAATCTGCTGGCTATTCACTAAATCAATAAACTCTCTCATCCCATATACTATAGCCCGATGTGCCTGAAATATTATGCTGCCAATCAATGCTTGTGTAGGATAATGAAATGATCTCGTAGGGTTGACCATCATTTTGTGTAAGTGCATTTGGGCAGTGCTGGGTTATGTCTGAGATATAGGCATCCTTAAGCTTTATAGTATAAAAAACTTCTAGAGTCCCAGCCGGATTGACACGGTACATGTACAATGCAATTTGTAATTTTTCATTATTTGATATTGCCATTCCAAGCAAGGGCGATGATTTGTCAATCGGCTTGGTTATTCTGACTGGCTGATGGGATACATTTTGCATTCTGGATATATTGTGATCGAAAGCAAGAATGTAAACTTGATCCTCATGTCCTTTTTGACATCTATTGCCAATGGAGTCAAGAGTCGAGCAACCAGCGGATATCAAGCCTTGTTTAATACCATTAATGCTTGCATAAATTAAATTAGCCATAAGTCCCTCTATGTTATAGTAAAATCATTGACAAAGTGATAAATCTTTCACATAAGTCGTTGGTGACATCCAAGAAATTCTATCGCACGTGAAATAACCATCATGTTTAAGTTTGTAGTTCACATACAGAGATACAGGTAGACTGAAAATTATTGATGCCAACGCCAATCTGGTTAAATGCTTAACAACTATCATATTATGTTTAGGTAGCCGGTCAAAAATAAAGACAAAGACAGAACCAGATAAAGCATAGAGTATCAGAGGTGATCCAAAGAAGCACATAAATATAGAGGCTGAAAAAGTTATTTCATCCTCCATTAATATCAATGAAATAGCGTAGCTGTAAATCAATAGCGATAAGCATATGAATAATGCCAGCAATGCAGATGTCCCTAATATTTTCCAGTGTCTGTTTTTCACATGACCATCCTTAACTTATAGAAAGTATCATTGGCAATGTGATAGGTTCGTGACATAAGTTGTAGGTGACTGCCATGATATTTTGTCACACGTTAAATAACCTCCATTCTTCAGCTTATGATCTACATAAAAAGAAATAGGTAAACTGATAACAAATGAGATAAACATTAGATAAACCAAATATCGAGTAATTCCTTTATCATATTTTGGGCGCTTATCAAAAGCAAAGAAATATATACCGCTGAGAATGGCGTAGAATATTACTGGGCTGGAGAGAAAAACAATAAGTATAGATGCGGAAAATGTGATTTCATCCTCCATAAATACTAATGATAAAACATATCGGCAGATTAATAATGCTGCAAGTGAAAACAGTATTAAGAGTATTATTGAAAGTGCTATTTTAGTGTATTTGTTATTCATTTTTATTTCCCTAGGCCATTGAGGATGAAATGAAAGTTAGCTTCGGGTGTTCTTGGTTTTACTCTGTTTTTTTCTTTTAATAATGCTATTAATTTTTCACTTATTCCATATTTTTTATCTATCGCATCTAAGATGATGGCGGTGCCTAATCCAACAACAAAAACGATCGCAGCAACAGCAATAATACTACTGACAGCAAAAACAGTTGTAGTCAAAAATACGCCTGCAACAAAGGATGTAGCAGCGACAATCGCTGTTTTTGCCATGTCCATAGTTATATTTCCGATAAAATCTGCTAGAGTATAATCATCTTTAAATATACTTTCTATAATTCGATATCCAACAGAGAAAAGAATACAAAATCTTACGCCACTGACTATTCCGGCATTAATGCCTTGCTGTCCTATACCCATTGCTAACATTTGTGGATGGTTAGCCGCATATCGCGTTCCAGTTATAGTTCGTCTAAGCCCCGCATAGCCGGATATGTGAATAAGATTTACTCCATTTGCCCCTGTGAACACCGTGGCAGTTATTCCTATTCTCTTGAATTCAATGATGACATCATATAACCCACGCGCATCATTTATATTGCCTGCATAAGTAGAAACAGGATCTGTCACTTTAAATACAGAGGAGACGACATTCTTTGGTTCAAGGCCTCTGGAAAATGCATCGCCACGGCTGGTACTTTGTTGCTCAAAGCCCCCGAGCGAACGCTTCACCACGGCCCAGACCTGGGTTTCCAGGGCGGCGAGAGTCGATGTCATCAATAATACCTTTTGCCTCAGCGATCGTGAGAACGACGTGATATTGCGTGTTATCGCTTAAGGCTTTCTCTAAGCCGATAGAATCAAGGAACTCATGCTGGGGTTTTAGCTGGTTGATCCCGACATTACCCTTCAGGAAGTCCCCCATGTAGCCTTCCCAACTCGGGTTGAAATTTTTATCTGACATGATATCACTCCATTGATAGTTCTAAGCTTTCCACTCCATGAAAAATAAACTCTAGCACTATTGGTAAGGATTGTGAATGAGTATAACTTAATGCGGCGTTCTGCTATTGTCTCAGCCACATAATCAGCCCCCATAGGATCGCAGATGGATTGCCGTGCAGACTGTGGTGCCTGCTGTATCGCACCTTCGATTTCCAGCCCGATCCCTGGTATGCCCAACGGCAAACCGGCCAATACCCGTTGTATCCATCTGGACCAGCAGCTGCGCTGTGGAATATTTCATTCGCCGCTGCGGCCCAAAGTTTGTGGCAGTCTTCAAGCAAGTCGTGAGATGTGCCACGACCGCCGTGATGAGGCGCTGATCTATCTTGCTAAATTGGAGGCGGATACTGCCCCTTGAGTGTCCTTCAGCCGCCACATACACAGTACTGCACCCAGCACCATCGCCAACGCGAAGTAAAATACCGCGTGATAACTCCACATTTCGGCCACGACCCCGGCGATCGAACCGGCAATAATCCAGCCAACACGGGTGGTATTGGTAAACAGCGTGGTGGCCGCCCCGGCCTGGCCAGGCATCAAATCCTGGAAATAGAGCATACCAATCCCCGCCAACACCCCAATAAACAGTGCGTTCAACAGTTGCAAAGCGATCAGTTGCCAGGTGCCGGTAATAAACAGTAGCCCGCCATAGAACAGCACCCCGGCAATCACCGCACAGCGCATCAGGAAACGCTTGCCAAAGCGTTGGGCCACCATGCCTGCGAGCAACATGGTCGGGATTTCCAGCCCGGCAGCGGTACCCATCAGTATTCCCGTCAGTTTTTCCGGTAACTGCAACTCCCGCACCATGTACAGCGGCATATTGATCAAATAGATGCTGTTGGCCGTCCACATTAACGTGCAGGCCATAAACAGCAATAACGTATCCCGGCGGTTCTGGCGTGGGGCTTCCAGCGTCGCCCCGCCGGTATTCTGCACTTTTGGCATGGAGGGCAACATCTTCCATACCAGCGCTCCGCAGAGAATAAAGGCAGCGGCGGCGGCCAGATACATCACCTTAAAACCAAACCCCAAGGCCAGCGCAAAGGCGATCGGCGGGCCAATTACCCAAGCCAGTGAAACCTGAGCACGCAGGATAGAACTGAACATCACCGTTCCCCGGCCGGTGTGCTCGGCATGTTCCCGTGCCAGGGCAAACATCTGCGGGTTGGCGGTCGAGCCGAAGCTGCTCAACAGCACGCCGACGAACAGCAGCAGGTAATAGTTACGGTTCCAGGCGAACAGCGCACAAGCCAAAGCACCTAACATGCAGCAGAGAAAGATCAGCGATTTGCGATCGCCCCTTTTATCTGAGCGGCTGGCCAGAAACTGGCTGACCAAAATGCCGATCACCGCGCTGCCGGTAAAGAACAGCCCGACCATCGTTGGCCGTACGTTCACTTCGGTGGAGAGGAAAAGACTCAGCGTGGGCGTCTGTAAGGCACCGGCAATCCCGGTGAGAAAAGCCACGACCAGAAATGCCAACGAAGTTAAATCGGGCAAGCGTCGCGTTGCCGCAGTTGAAGTACGCATAAGGTGAATGAGTAGCCAAAGAGAAAGGAGACGCGCGCATAATACGCTCGTTTAAAAAAAACAAAAACCGGTTTCAATCAAGGAAAGGGTAAATAGATTTTATCTGTCGGCAGGAAAAGAGCAGGGCGATGTCACCATCACCCTGCGCTGGTGGCTAGCGGTTATGCGCCAGCAGGAACGTCGTGCGCGGTATTCTTCAGCACTTCGCCCTGATATTTCTCAATTTCCAACTGTGCCATCTGGCCGCAGTTGCCCTGTGCCAGGTTGGATGAGCCGATATCGAAAGTCAGGCAGTTGACGTTGCCGTTCTTACAGATTGACCCCGGCGTTGACGGATCGGCGGGATCGTACCAGGCACCTTCGCTGATCCGCACCGCACCTGGGCGCACATCTTCACTGACAATAGCGCCAACCAGGATCTGCCCACGGTCGTTAAACGCCCGCACCAGGTCGCCGTTGGTGATGTTGCGCGATTTGGCATCCTCTGGATGGATCAGGATCGCTTCACGGTCGGCCACCGCATACTTCTTACGCAGCGGCGTGTTGTCGAGTTGTGAGTGCAGGCGGTTGGCTGGGTGCGCGGTATTCAGTGACAGCGGGTATTTGGCTGCCTCTGGGCCACGGTACCATTCATGCGGCGGCATCCAGGTCGGAATACCTTTGCAATCCAGATACTCCATTTTCGAGATGGCATCGGAATAGATCTCAATCTTGCCGGACGGAGTCCCCAACGGATTAAGCAGTGGGTTTTCACGGTAATCGGCGAAACGTACCCACTGTTTGTTTTCCTGCGGGATCGGGAAACGAATGTAGTTGTTCGACGCCCAGAACATATCAAACGGCGGTAGGGCAACGCGGGCGGCGCGGGCCTGCAGTTTCATGTCGTCGTACATGCCTTTCAGCCACTGGGTTTCGTCTTTGCCTTCGGTAAAGGCATCCAGTACGCCCAGCTTGGCGGCCAGAGCGGCGAAGATATCGAAGTCGTTGCGTGACTCATGCTGTGGTGGCACGCACTGATGCATCGGGAAGACGTACAGCTGCGAGTAGTCGCCGCCCATCTCCAGATCGTTACGCTCATAGCTGGTGGTCGCAGGCAGCACGATATCCGCATGCTTGGCGGTGGCCGTCCAATACGGTTCGTTAACCACGATGGTTTCCGGCCGCTGCCAGGCTTTGACCAGATTGTTGGTGTCCTGATGCTGGTGGAAGGTGTTACCCCCGGCCACGTACACCATCTTCACGTCTGGGTAGGTGACATCGGTCCCATTGAAGTGAATGGTCTTGCCTGGGTTGGTCAGGCATTCGGCGATACGAGCCACCGGGATTGGCGTTGGTGAATTTTTCGGTGCATTCCCCGCAGAGATACCGGAGAGGATGCCGCCTTTGGCCGTTGGGCTGCCGCCGGAAGAGTAGTGATAGCTGAAGCCAAAGCCGCCGCCTGGCAGGCCGATCTGGCCAAGCATGGCCGCCACGGTCACCAGTAACCAGTGCTGTTGCTCACCGTGATGCTGGCGCTGGATCCCCCAGCCGCCCATGATCATGGTGCGCTGTTTAGCCATATCGCGTGCCAACTGGCGCAGCACTTCGGCATCAACGCCGCTGATATCGGCAGCCCACTCGGCAGTTTTCGGCGTACCGTCGGTTTCACCCAGCAGATAGGCCTGGAACTTGTCAAAGCCTACGGTGTAGGTTTTCAGGAAGTCCGGGTTATGCAGCTTTTCGGTCAACAGGGTGTGGGCGATACCGATCAGCATCGCGCTGTCGGTGTATGGACGCGGAGCGATCCACTGTGCGCCGACATATTTGGCACTGTCACTGTGCACCGGATCGATGCTGATGATGCGGGTGCCTTTCTTCTTCAGCGCCTCAAAGCCGGTCTGGCCGACGTGGTCGGGTACGTTCCAGCTGTTTTTCAGCGTAACCATCGGGTTACAGCCCCACAGGATCACCAGTTGGCTGTTGTCGATGACGTTTGGCCAGGCGGTTTGCTGTTCGTAAACCTCCATTGACCCCATCACGTGCGACATGATCACCTGTGC
>NZ_JBKJYW010000216.1:0-10820 GCF_046715635.1 Serratia sp. (in: enterobacteria) | reverse complement strand
GTCGTGACCGGCTTTATTTCGCGTAATGACAGCGGTGAAACCGTGCTGTTGGGGCGCAACGGCAGTGACTATTCCGCCACGCAGGTTGGCGCATTGGCCGGTGTGGAGCGAGTCACCATCTGGAGCGACGTGGCCGGGGTTTACAGCGCCGATCCGCGCAAAGTGAAAGATGCCTGCCTGCTGCCGCTGCTGCGTCTGGATGAAGCCAGCGAGCTGGCCCGCCTGGCGGCTCCGGTGCTGCATACTCGTACTTTGCAGCCAGTGTCTGGCAGCGACATCGATCTGCAACTGCGCTGTAGCTATCAGCCGGAACAGGGCTCAACCCGTATCGAGCGCGTACTGGCTTCCGGTACCGGTGCCAAAATTGTCACCAGCCACGATGATGTCTGCCTGATCGAACTCAGCGTTGCGCCGCAGCATGACTTCAAGCTGGCGCAGAAAGAGTTGGATCTGGTGCTCAAGCGCGCGCAGATCAAACCGTTGGCCGTAGGGGTTCATCCTGACCGTAACCTGATCCAGCTTTGCTACACCTCTGAAGTGGTGGGCAGCGTGCTGCGCATTTTGCAGGAGGCCGGGTTACCGGGTGAGCTGCAACTGCGTGAAGGGTTGGCGCTGGTGGCGTTGGTGGGGGCGGGCGTGTGCAAGAATCCGCTGCATAGCCATCGTTTCTATCAGCAGTTGAAGGATCAGCCGGTGGAGTTCATCTGGCAGGCCGAGGATGGTATCAGCCTGGTGGCGGTGCTGCGTCAGGGGCCGACCGGTCTGCTGATCCAGGGCCTGCACCAAACGCTGTTCCGTGCAGAAAAGCGTATTGGCCTGGTGCTGTTTGGCAAAGGCAATATTGGTTCACGTTGGTTGGAGCTGTTTGCTCGCGAACAGAAGAATATCTCTGCGCGCAGCGGCTTTGAGTTTAGCCTGGCAGGGGTGGTGGATAGCCGTCGCAGCCTGCTCAATTACGAAGGGCTGGATGCCAGCCGCGCGCTGGCGTTCTTTGAAGATGAAGCTCAGGAGCTGGACGAAGAGTCGTTGTTCCTGTGGATGCGGGCGCACCCGTTCGACGATCTGGTGGTGCTCGACGTGACTGCCAGTGAGGATTTGGCGGAACAGTACCTGGACTTTGCCAGCTATGGCTTCCATGTGATCAGCGCCAATAAGCTGGCGGGGGCCTCGTGCAGTGCCAATTACCGCCAGATCCGCGATGCGTTTGCCAAAACGGGCCGCCACTGGTTGTATAACGCCACCGTGGGGGCCGGGTTACCGGTGAACCATACCGTGCGCGATCTGCGCGACAGCGGGGACAGCATTCTGGCGATCAGCGGTATCTTCTCTGGCACGCTATCCTGGTTGTTCCTGCAGTTTGATGGCACGGTGCCGTTTACCGAACTGGTGGATCAGGCTTGGCAGCAGGGGCTGACGGAGCCGGATCCGCGTGTTGACCTGTCTGGGCAAGACGTGATGCGTAAGCTGGTGATCCTGGCGCGTGAGGCGGGTTATGACATTGAACCTAACCAGGTGCGTGTGGAGTCGCTGGTGCCTGCAGGCACGGAGCAAGGCTCTATCGATCAGTTCTTCGAGAACGGCGATGCGCTGAATCAGCAAATGCTACAGCGCTTCGAAGCGGCCAACGAAATGGGCCTGGTGCTGCGCCACGTGGCGCGTTTCGATGCCAATGGCAAAGCGCGTGTTGGCGTTGAGGCCGTGCGGCCAGAACATCCACTGGCTTCGCTGCTGCCTTGTGACAACGTGTTTGCCATCGAAAGCCGCTGGTATCGTGACAACCCGCTGGTGATCCGTGGGCCAGGGGCCGGGCGCGACGTGACTGCTGGAGCCATCCAGTCCGACCTTAACCGCTTGGCACAGCTGCTTTAAATCCTCGCACTAACCTCAGGGGGCGGCGGTTCGCTGCCCCTGTTCCTGTTTTCATCGCCATTCCTGGCAATACTCAAAATCATTCAAGGCGTCTTATGCCCATGCTCAACTTGAGCGTTAATCAGGTATTTACGAGTATTATTTGAGCTTCCTCTTATGGTATTTTTGATTAAAAAATAGTCTCATATCGTTTGCTATGGATTTGAGGGAGTTCTCAGGATGGGACAACAACAGGAGGGGATAAAAAGAGCATTAACGCTTGGTGAGGTTAACTTGGCACACTCAGTTTATGGCACTACCATTTTTTATGGGAAAGTTTTCATTCATTGCGGTAGTTATCTACCATTAGGCATGCAAGATAACGGACAGCGATGACCCCAAATGGAGAGTTATATTTCCGGAGAGAACTGTATCGGAATGATTATGCGAATGAGCATCCTGCGATGCAACATCTATTTATTCATGAAATGAGCCATGTTTGGCAACACCAAAAAGGAATGTGGGTTAGAACAAGAGGATTATTTAGTTGGGCCGTCAGCTATAAATACAAACTTGATAAGCTACGCTTAAACTATTATGGGATGGAACAGCAGGCTTCTATTATTGCTGATTATTTTTATCTCAAAAAATTCGGTGTAAATGCCTTTTTTAGTTATCGAGGTAGAAACTTCATTGGGGTAGTTGATGAAGATACATTGTCAAAATTTCAACTAGTGATAAGAAGTGCAGGATTGCCATTATGAGAAAGTATTTATGCTTCATCCTTCCTCTTTTCCTCTCTGGATGCCCGATGGGAGATAAAATTAACCTATATCCGGCACGGTCAATGGTTGTAAACGGTAAAATTTGTGTTTTTTTTGATAAAACAGACATAGTTAAAGATGAAAATATTTTGAAAGTAGCTATATGGAAGTATGGTAATGAGACTTATGCCTATGAAACATCATACGCTACTGCCCCTTTAACTTTAGAAGCTGGCAAATGCATTCCCGGTATCGGTGAGTTTGATTTTATTCCCGGAGAAGCTTACAGCGTTCTTGTTGATACGCCGTTGCATTCCTATGAAACGCGTTTTAGCGTCTCACAACAAGGTGAAAATATTACGCTGAATCCAAACTAAACAAATAGTTAGTCTGCCCCTGGGACTTGTTTAGCTAAGTGACTGGGTGATTTGAATACGGTGAACAGTGACCTCGAAGGGGAAGCCCATGGATGCGAATAACTCAGTACAGTCAACAACGCTGTAGCTTGAAAGGCGACGGATAGAGACCGATCATGAAATTCTCTCATCCAGTGTGAGGATTAATCATCGTATCTCCCTCACTTTCCTGTTGACTCTTCAGGCAACATCCGGCATTTTCTATCTAGACGTCTAAACGTATAGACGCTTATTATGACGAAGCAAAACAGTGATCGATAAGAGGCGGACAGGGTATGAGTTTTTATCACGCAAACCAGCGGGAAGCGCTGAATCAGAGTCTGGCAGAGTTAAACGGCCAGATTAACGTGTCGTTCGAGTTCTTCCCGCCGCGCACCAGCGAGATGGAAGACACCTTGTGGCAGTCGATCGATCGCCTGAGTAGCCTCAAACCCAAGTTTGTTTCTGTGACCTACGGTGCCAACTCGGGTGAGCGCGACCGTACCCACAGCATCATCAAAGGGATCAAAGAGCGTACCGGCCTGGATGCGGCACCTCACCTGACCTGCATTGATGCCAGCCCGGCGCAGCTGCGTGATATCGCGACCGATTACTGGAACAGCGGTATCCGCCACATCGTTGCGCTGCGTGGCGATTTACCACCAGGCGGTGGCAAGCCGGAAATGTACGCGACCGATCTGGTCACGCTGCTCAAAGACGTCGGCGACTTTGATATTTCTGTCGCGGCCTACCCGGAAGTGCATCCGGAAGCGAAAAGCGCCCAGTCAGATCTGATCAACCTGAAACGTAAAATCGATGCCGGTGCCAACCGTGCCATCACTCAATTCTTCTTCGACGTAGAAAGCTATCTGCGTTTTCGTGACCGCTGTGTGACTGCTGGTATCGACGTAGAAATCGTGCCGGGCATTCTGCCAGTGTCCAACTTTAAGCAGCTCCAGCGCTTTGCCACCATGACCAACGTGCGGGTGCCAAGCTGGATGACCAGCATGTTTGCCGGGCTGGATGACGATGCGGAAACCCGCAAGATGGTCGGTGCCAATATCGCCATGGATATGGTGAAGATCCTGAGCCGCGAAGGGGTCAAAGATTTCCACTTCTATACGCTCAACCGTGCGGAAATGAGTTACGCCATCTGCCATACCCTGGGCGTGCGCCCCGGTGCAGTGGTTGGCTGATAGATAGCGGTTGCCGTTGCAGCAACCGCGCCATTATCAAGGAACGGCCGGGTGCGTGAGCATCTCCACGAACCACTGCCGGAATCCTTCGACATCGATTTCCAGGCAGACTTCGGCATTGGCTGGCAGTTTCAGACGGTTGGCCAGATCGACGCAGGTCGTTCCTCTGGTCAGCTCACCTTGCGTCTCTACCGCCACATGGCAGGCCTGAGTGGTAAACAACTCGGGTTTTGCCAGATAGGCCAGAGCGCACAGGTCATGCATTTTCAGCCCACGGCTCATACTCCCACCCCGATAGTGTTGGAATAGGCTATGCAGCATGGCCCCGGTGCGGTTCAGCGTCGGTAAGCTGGCGATCATCTCGGCGGTGAGCGTAGCCCGGTTGGTGACGTCCAGCCCGCACATGACGATTGGGATACCGCTGGCAAACACCATGCTGGCGGCCTCGGGATCCACGTAGATATTAAACTCCGCATTTGGCGTATGGTTACCGCGCCCGGCGGAACCTCCCATCATGACGATCCGCGCGATAGATGGCTTACATTCCGGGTAGAGCGTGAGCAATAGGGCGATGTTGGTTAACGGGCCAATCGGCACCAAGACGATTGGCTCCTTGCTGGCCAGCAGCAGGTCACGCATCACCTCAACGGCATGACCGTCAACGATCTGCTGTGTCGGCTCCTCAAAGGCGTATCCATCCAGGCCGGAGTTGCCGTGAATATGGCTGGCATCCTCCAGTTTACGTACCAGCGGAGCCGCTGCCCCGCGAGCTACGGGCGTTGATGCGCCCAGGAAATGCAGCAGGCGCAGCGCATTGTTGGTGGTTTTATCCACGCTGACATTGCCTGCCACCGTGCTCACCAGGCGCAGGTCGATTTTCGGATGAAACAGCGCGGCAACCAGCGCGACGGCATCATCGATACCGGGATCGGTATCCAGGATCATGGCAATAGGTGCGGAGCTAGAGGACATAATATCTCCCATACAGGATGGATCAGGCGTTAGCGCTGATGGTCAAAATAGCTGGCGATCTGCGGCAGGTCTGCGCCACTCGCCAGAGCTAATTGCAGTAAAACCCGGGATTTCTGCGGGTTGAGGAAGCCTGCGCCGATGGCAAAGGACTTGGTGCTGACATAGCCTGCGCCGGTACGCGTGGACATCACCACCGGGATACCTTGCTGGTGTAACTTGCCAATGGCCGCCTCCATATTGGTAGACACGTTTCCGTTACCATTACCGGCGATGACAATGCCTTTGGCGCCGCTCTTTAGGGCCGCATCCAGGATGGCGGTGTCCTGAGCCTGGTAGGAATAGAGTATTTCAACCTTCGGTAGGCTGGTGAGTTTACTGACGTCAAAATAGCGCTTATCGATCGGCTGGGCGGCGGTGTAATAGAATTTGGGTTGCCCGCTGACAAACAGCCCCAGATAGCCGGGCTCTGTGGCTTTAAAGGTGTCCAGCGTGGTGGAGTTGGTTTTGCTGGTGTAAAAGGCGGAGCCGATGCGGTCGTTTAATACCACCAGCGTTCCCCGGTTTTCTGCCTGCCTGGTCGTGGCTAACGTCACCGCTTCCAGCAGGTTCATTGGGCCATCCGCACTGATGGCCGTTGCCGGGCGCATCGAGCCGACCATCACCA
Source organism: Serratia sp. (in: enterobacteria) (assembly GCF_046715635.1). GTDB lineage: Bacteria > Pseudomonadota > Gammaproteobacteria > Enterobacterales > Enterobacteriaceae > Chania. Next base: position 4,981 of record NZ_JBKJYW010000216.1, on the reverse strand, counting down.
CCGGCTGCTTGCTGTTCACGGTTAAATCCAGGAAGAAGGCGGTTTCTTCCAGGGTATCGGTGCCGTGTGTGATGACGACGCCCTGCTGCCCCTGTTGGTTCAACAGTTGATTGACTCGCTTGCTCAGGGTAAGCAGCACCTGGTCGTTGACGTCGCCGCTGATGGTATTGGAGATTTGCTCGCCTTTCACCTCCGCAACCTGTGCCATTTCAGGCACGGCGGCGATCAGGGTATCGATGCCGACGGCACCCGCCTTATAGCCAGTGGTGTCCGTCTTGGAGGCTGAGCTGCCCGCGATGGTGCCGCCGGTCGCCAGGATGGTGACTTGGGGTTTACCCGCCTGTGAGGCTATCGGCAGGGCGAGTAGCGCGCTTGCCAATAGCACGGCCAGTGTCGATTTGTTCATTTCTCTCTCCTTGGAAAATAGGCCGCGTTCAACGGGCCAGCAACAGGCGCTCAAGCAATTGGGTGAAGACGGTATAGCCAGTGAACAGCTGGTCTTCGTCGATATCAAACTCGGACTGGTGGTGGCCAGCCTTCAAATCGGAGCCAATGACAAAGTAGGCCGCCTTGCCGCCGTGAGACTGCACCCGCTTGATCAGCAGGGTGGCGTCATCGCTGCCGTTAAAATTCATGCTGCGCTGCACGTGTTCCACCGAAGGGATGCCCCTGGCGATGGACATAATCAGCTCGGTCATTTCATCATCGGGCACGAAGTTGACCGCTTCCCCCATGATCTGGGTTTCGAGCTGCACGTCAAAGCTGAGCGCGGCCCCCTGGGCGCGGCGCATCGCTTCTTCATACATGAAGTTATTGATTTTTTCGTTCTCGCCCCGCACTTCGACCTGCATTTGTGCATGGCTTGGGATGACGTTGCGCCCTTCGCCGCCGTGTAACACCCCGACGTTAACGCGCGTCATACCTTCGCCGTGTGTTGGTAGGCTGAGGAGTTGCAGCGTGGTGTGGCAGGCCGCCGCCAGGGCGTTTTTCCCCAGATGGGGCTCCATACCGGCATGGGCGGCTTTGCCTTGGAAGCTCATGTCGATCTTCAGCGTCGAGAGGAATTTCTCTGGCGCAGCCACGAGGGTGTTGCTGGGAATGTCACACCCCAGGTGGCCGCAGGCAAAGAAGTCCACATCGTCCAGAATGCCGCTTTCAGCCATCGGGCGCGCACCCCGCACGCCTTCTTCCGCCGGTTGGAACAGCAGCTTGACGCAGCCATGCAGTTGGTCATGGTGATCCATCAGCCATTGCGCCACGCCGAGTCCTATCGCCATGTGGCCGTCGTGGCCGCAGGCATGCATCAACCCGGGTTGGGTAGAGGCGAAGTTTTCCTGTTGTGGCGTATGGGACGTACAGGTTGACTCCTGCACGTTGACGCAATCCAGTTCAAAACGCAGTGCCACCACCGGGCCAGGCCTGCCGGTATCGAAAACTGCGGCGCAACCGGTGTAATCCCCGATCCTTAGCAGCATGCCTTCATCAATGCCTGCGGCTTTGGCGGCGGCCTGCGAGTTCTTTACCGCCTGCAGATTGTAGCCACGGACGAAGTCGGGATTGATAACCTGTGTCCCGGTTAATACTTGATGCCCCATGGATTCCAGCGTCTGGATCACCCGGGCGGTGGTGGCAAATTCGGTCCAGCCGGTTTCCGGGTAGGCATGAAATTGACGCCGCCAGTTAATCAGGGTGCGGGGGTCGATAGTGCTCATTGTCATCTCCTCAGAATGAGTAGCGGATCAGCGTGAAAATCAGGGTGGCGACAAACCCGACCAGCAACGGCACCGAGGTTCTTTTGACCACCTCAATCGGGCTGACTTTGACTACTGATGCCACAATGATCACCACCGCAGAAACTGGCGATATCGCGCGGATCAGGTTTGAGGTCAGCTGCATAGGCAGGGCAATCATGACCGGATCGACGTGAGCCTGATTGGCGATGGACGGGATCAGCTCAATAAAGGAGTAGAACACCGCATTACCGCTACCGCTGATCAGTGTGATCAGCGCGGTCAGGCCGGAGAAGATAAACATCAGGCCGATCCCGGCGTTATTAACCTCTTTAACTAGCGAGGCCACGGTGCTGATGGCTCCGATGGCAGTCAACCCGGCTACCAGGGTGCTGGCCGCTACGATCAACACCACCACCTGCGAGAAGCCTTGCCCCATGCCGGTGAAGAACAGCGACGAATTTTTCATTTGTTCGCGCAGGTCGCCTTTGCGGATCAGTTCCACAATAAAGGCCAGTGCAAACGAGAACAGGGTGATTTCCACCAGGCCGATTTTGATCTGGCGGAAGAACAGGCCAAATACCACGATCAGGAATAACGGGATCAGCGGGAACAGGGCGTAGTAAGCCGGAGGGAGTTGGCTGTTGGTGGTCAATTTACTTTCATCGACGTCGGTAAACGCGGCTGCGCCCTGGCGCTTATCCATGTACTTTTGCCAGAAATAGTGCGCGATGCCGATAATGACCAGCACCGGCAATGAGATAACGGCATGGTGCATAGTGACGTAGTCCACCACGTGCTCGAAACCCAGGATTTTGGCGGCGACGACATTATCGCCACCCAGCGGTGTGGGCACGATGGTAGCGGTGGTAGCAATGACCCCGGCGGCGCTGAGCGAGGACATGTTTGCCACGCGCAGAATGGGGTAAAGCGTGGCCATTAAAATTACGGCGAGAGAGGCGGCGCTGGGAATGATCAATGACAGCAGTGACCCGATCCAGAATACGATTGGCACCAGAATATAGGGGGAGCGGATCTTCGCGATGGGTTTTGACATGATTTTAACCGCGACATCGTTTGCGCCAATGTGCGACATATAAGCGGAAAAGCCGAACAGCACCATGATGATGATGCCTGCCCGGCTAAACTGCTTGATGAAATCCAGCTCGATTTGTTTTAACGGATCCAGCCAGACGGTGCCCGTTCCTGCCCCGGCACTCAAAATAGGTAAGCCCAAGGTGGCCGCCGCCAACATGAGTACGATCCCTGCGCTAAACAACACCAGCTTAGTGTCGTAGTTCTTGGCAATGGCGTAACCGGCCACCACGAGCACTGCCAAGCTGATTATTAGTGCTACATCCATTTGCTTCCCCTGTCATCATCAATCTTCATGATAAATATCTTTCTGTGAAGATACTTTTAAGAAGGTAAGATCTTTGTCTAATACCTGCAACGAATAGTACCGGTAATTTTGATCTTAACTGCATTTATTGTGAATTCCTTATTGGGAAAAGCATTCGGCATTTACTATGCATGGAAAGTATCTTAACGTGAAGATAAATTCCTTGCGGATGTTCTGCCTACGGATAAGTCACCAATATGAAAAAATTCTCTTTAATTGGCGTTTTGTTAACATTATCTGCTGCTTTCTTGTGGGGGACGGTGGGAACGGCGCAAAGCCTGGCACCTGGCTCGGCGTCGCCTTACTGGCTCGGGGCGCTGAGGTTGGTACTGGCCTGCCTGTTCTTCCAACTGCTGTTTGCTTACCGCCAGGCCAAAAATACGGCGACGACCAGCACCGAAGAACAGCAGGTTGCGGCACAGCGCCATTTGTACTGGGGTTTGGTGTTCGGGGCTGGGGTATGTATGGGGCTATATAACCTGGCCTTCTTTGCCGGGGTAAAAGCCACCGGGATTGCTGTAGGCACTGCCACGACGATCGGTAGCGCGCCAATCTGGGCTGGTTTGCTTGAGGCCGTCGGGTTGAGAAAGTCACCTAGCGCATTGTGGTGGGGAGGCGTGCTGTGTGCCACTAGCGGCGGGATCTGGATGGTGCTTTCGCAATCGGCTTCCTGGGTGATTAACCCGATCGGGCTGATGACCTGTCTGGGGGCCGGTTTTTGCTATGCGCTGTATACCTTGCTCAGCAAGCGGCTGGTGGCCATCGCGTCACCGTTAACCATCACCAAACACACCTTTGCCATCGCCATGCTGATCGCCGTGCCGGTGGCCTGGGGGATGGCGGGTACGCCCTCACTGACCTTGCCAACCTGGTTGATCATCGCTTATCTGGGGATTTGTACTACTGGCATCGCCTACCTGCTGTTTACTCTGGCATTGAAACACATGAGTGCGGCGACCTGCGTTGCCTTGGGGCTATTTGAGCCGATCGTGGCCTTTGCGCTGGCGATCTTGGTGGCTAGGGAGCCAATCAGCATGCTGGCCTTTGGTGGACTATGCCTGATTCTGGCCGGGCTGTGGTTGGTATTGCGCGGTGAGAGAGCGGCTAATCAATAGGCGCCCTCACCCTAACCCTCTCCCTCAGGAGAGGGAACCGATCGAGTTCGTTGATATTACTATACTTTCCGAAGCTGCACGGGCTAATCCAGTGCTCCGGTCAGCCCCCTCGCCCTGTGGGAGAGGGTTGGGGTGAGGGGCAAGAGTCATTCTGGCTAACTTTAGCCGAGTGACATCAGGCTGATTTGGTTTTTTCATTCAGCTGTGATTTCTGCGAGAGGATCAATTTTTTCAGTAGCTCCGCCAACTGCTCTTGATCTTCTGCGCCTAACCCCTGGATCAGAGCTTTTTCGATTGCCACATGGGTTTCTACCGTTTCCAGGGTTAATTTACGGCCTGCCGGCGTGATTTTAACGATCACGCCACGCCGGTCTGAAGGATCGGGCATGCGGACAATATACTTTTTATTTTCCAGGCGATTAATCCGGTTGGATAAGCCACCGGAGGAAATCAGGATTTTCTCTTGCAGATCTTTGGGAGAAAGCTGGCGGTCGGGGTTGCGGGCCAGGGCGGCCAGCACTTCGAATTCGCCAATAGTCAGGTTATAACGTGCGAAGTTGGCATCGACAAACTGCGAGATATAGTGGCTCATGCGCACAATTCTGGCGATCACCGGTAGGCCAGACAAATCTAAAGTGGGTACCGTGTCTAACCATTCCTGGATTAAACGATCAACGAAATCTGTTTCAGTGACATTGGTCTTATCGCCCATCTATTTTATCTCTTCCTGACTG
>NZ_JBKJYW010000215.1:0-16535 GCF_046715635.1 Serratia sp. (in: enterobacteria) | reverse complement strand
AAGATCTGTGGCACGGTTTCTACCGGTTTGCCCACGGTTTTTTCCAAATCGGCCTTGGTGATGCCTTCTGCGTGGATATCAACATAACGGAAGTTGAAATCGTCACGCTCTTCAGTCAATTTCTCTGCCAGCTCTTTAGCACGGACACAGTAAGGACAGCCCGGACGCCCGAAGATTACAGCAAACATGTAACACTCCTAGTCTGTTATTAATAATTAACCGCTATTGTAACGACATTCCTTCCGTCATAAAAAGACTTCAGTTGCGCTATCACTCACGTCTGCCGCTTACTATGCCCGTTGGCTGAGCTAAAAAAAAGCAGGATCTGCCTCTTGGTCTGATTTATAGAACCGATTAATCAACTAGGGCTGTTGCTACGAGGGTGAATTAACTACACTGAGCACAGTGAGTCTGGAGAAAAAAATATGCGTTCATTCGGTGACTTACCGCGTTCGGTGCTGGTGCTTGAAGGGCTGGGCATGGTGTTATTGATTCTCTCTTATCTGAGCATTCATGACTACGTGCGTTTGCCGGGCATGCTGGCTTCGCAGCAGGCGGCGGTTGGCATGATCTTTCTTGGCGTCTTCATGATGGTTCCTGCCGCCGCGTTTTTAGTCTGGCGCGTAGTACAAGGGTTCAGCCCGCTACTGCGCGGTGGCTTGCCGCCGCAGAACGATCGGCGTACACCGCCGAAAGATAAACAAGACCAGGGACCGCAAGACTAAACGCGGCTATGGGGAATGCCTGCCACTGCAGGTGATCAACGCCTTTAGGGGTGACGAGTGAAAATTGCCATTCTTTCACGCGATGGTTCGCTGTACTCATGTAAAAGACTGCGTGAGGCCGCAGAGCAACGTGGGCACTGTATCGATGTTATCGATCCGCAGTCTTGCTATATGAATATCAACCCGGCGGCACCGAGCATTCATTATCGTGGCCGCCAGTTAGAACGTTACGATGCGGTGATCCCGCGTATCGGTTCCGCTATTACGTTTTATGGCACCGCCGTGCTGCGTCAGTTCGAACTGCTCGGCAGCTTTCCGCTCAATGAGTCCGTGGCCATTACCCGCGCGCGTGACAAGCTGCGTTCGCTGCAACTGCTGGCGCGCCAGGGGATTGATCTGCCTATTACCGGCTTTGCGCATTCACCGGATGATACCGGTGATTTGATCGAACTGGTGGGGGGCGCACCGCTGGTGGTGAAACTGGTTGAAGGGACCCAGGGGATCGGCGTGGTATTGGCCGAAACCCGCCAGGCGGCGGAGAGCGTGATCGACGCCTTTCGTGGCCTGAACGCCCACATCCTGGTGCAGGAGTACATTCGTGAAGCCAACGGCTGTGATATCCGCTGCCTGGTCGTTGGGGGCAGGGTAGTTGCTGCGATTGAGCGTCAGGCAAAGCCTGGGGAATTTCGTTCGAACCTGCACCGTGGCGGTACGGCCCGTAAAGTGCATATCACCAGCAAGGAGCGTGCTACCGCGATCAAGGCCGTGGAGACGCTGGGGCTGGATGTCGCCGGGGTCGATATCCTGCGGGCCGATCGTGGCCCACTGGTGATGGAAGTGAATGCTTCACCGGGGTTGGAAGGCGTAGAAACCACTACCGGGTTGGATATTGCAGGCATGATGATCGAGTACATTGAGCAACGAGCCCGGCCTGGCTTTCGTCTGAAATCTGGCGGGTGAGAAATGGCGCTTTCCTCTGTTGCGCCAAGCGTATACGTGGGATAGCTGTTGCGGATACTCCGTACAATGTTGTCGTATTAGTGAATTAAGCGGCTTTGATCGTGGCATCTCGATTGAATATTCCGTAAGCTATGCGCCTTTTCATGTTTTTGAACCCTGTGAGGCTGGTAATTTATGGATTCACTCATCGTCCCCGATTTGGCGTTATTACGACGTTGGTTGGATCAATTGGGGATCTCGTTTTTTGAATGTGATTCTTGCCAGGCGTTACACCTGCCGCACATGCAAAACTTTGACGGCGTATTCGATGCCAAGCTCGATCTGGTGGATAGCGTGATCCTGTTTTCTGCGCTGGCCGAAGTCAAGCCAACCGCACTGATCCCGCTGGTTGCCGATCTCAGTCAAATCAATGCCAGCTCGTTGACCATCAAGGCCTTTGTTGATATTCAAGACGATAACTTGCCAAAGCTGATCGTGTGCCAGTCTTTGAGCATTGCCGTGGGCGTGGCCTATGAGCAGTTTGCCCACTTTATGCAACAGGGCGAAGAACAGATCTCGATGGTGATCCTGGAAGCCAGGGCGAACGATCTGCTGTTTATGGGTGATGAAGAAGAGAACCCGGCTACCGTCGCCAGCCAACCGATGCTGCATTAATCTTCGCTGTACATTATGTGTGCCGCAGATCTGGCGGCACGCAGCCTGGGCTTTCCCCCACAACCAGATATTCTGTGTTTCTCCCCTTATTGCCAGATATTTCTCGTCTTTTAGGGCGTTATTGCCGCATCACATCCAGAACCCGTGCATAATTAATCGATAAAAGGCATTTTTTACCCTGGAGGCTGGCACCGTCTGGCAACTCCGGTTATGCTGCTGATCTTGCTAAAGGCTCACGCTCCTGTTTGTGACCTCGTGAGCTGGCAGGTGAGAAAATCGCATGCAATCAACTGCATAGCTATTCACTCGCGATCGCAACGAGTGCGCTCGGCTAATCAAAGGCGTTGTATCATTTCAGGATACAAATTTACCCCTTGTTTTGGAGGAAGTTACGGATGGTCACCCAACGTAAAAAGTGGTTATCGGGTGTGGTTGGCAGCTTGCTGATGACGGCTTGCCTCACCGCGTCGGCCGCAGACAATACGCTGCACATCTACAATTGGTCCGACTACATTGCGCCGGATACCCTGGCCAAATTCCAGAAAGAAACCGGCATTAAAGTGGTGTATGACGTCTTTGATTCCAACGAGGTTCTGGAAGGCAAACTGATGGCGGGCAGCACCGGTTATGACTTGGTGGTTCCTTCCTCCAACTTCCTTGAGCGCCAGTCCAAAGCCGGAATTTTTGAAGCGCTGGACAAGAGCAAGATACCTAATTACAAAAACCTTGATCCCGAGATGCTGCAACTGGTTGCGCAAAACGACAAGGAGAATAAGTACGGTATCCCTTACATGATGGTGACCACCGGCATTGGCTATAACGTCGATAAGGTCAAAGCGGTGCTGGGTAAAGATGCCCCGGTCGATAGCTGGGACCTGATCCTCAAACCGGAAAACCTGGAGAAGCTGAAAAGCTGTGGTGTCTCCTTCCTGGATGCGCCAAGCGAAGTCTATGCCACCGTTTTACACTATCTGGGCAAAGATCCTAACAGCACCAGTGCGGAAGATTACACCGGTGCGGCCAACGATCTGCTGATGAAGCTGCGCCCGAATATCCGCTACTTCCACTCTTCCCAGTACATTAACGATCTGGCTAACGGGGATATTTGCGTGGCCATAGGCTGGTCTGGCGATATTATGCAGGCCGCCAACCGTGCCAAGGAAGCCAAGAACGGCGTCAATGTGGCTTACTCCATTCCAAAAGAAGGGGCGCTGACCTACTTTGACATGTTTGCGATGCCAGCCGATGCTAAAAACAAAGATGCTGCCTATCAGTTCCTGAACTTCCTGCTTAAGCCAGAAGTGATCGCGGATATCAGCAACCACGTGTTTTATGCGAACGCGGTGAAAGACGCTACGCCGCTGGTGAATGCCGAGGTGCGTGATAACCCGAACGTTTACCCACCGGCAGATATTCGCGGCAAACTGTACACGCTGAACGTACAGACGCCGAAACTTGACCGTGTTGTTACCCGTGCATGGACTAAAGTTAAAAGCGGTAAATGATGCGTAGATGTAAGGGCTCAGCATGCTGGACCCGGTATTGATAAGCAGGTGGGGTTAACCCGCCTGCATTGCCATTTTGGGCCATGGCAATTGCTGTGGTTGTTCGCACTGCTTTAGCCGGAGAGCACCCCGATTGAACGACGTTATCCCTCGTCCGCAAGCCAAATCGCAGAAGGTTTTCACCCCTCTGCTGGAAATCCGTAACCTCACCAAAACCTTTGACGGCCAGAATGCGGTAGAAGACGTCAGCCTGACGATCTACAAGGGCGAAATCTTTGCGCTACTGGGGCCTTCTGGCTGCGGAAAATCCACGTTGCTGCGTATGTTGGCCGGTTTTGAACAGCCGACGGAAGGGCAAATTGTCCTCGATGGCCAGGACATGTCCCACGTGCCGCCATATCAGCGCCCGGTCAATATGATGTTCCAGTCCTACGCGCTGTTCCCCCATATGACGGTGGAGCAGAACATCGCGTTTGGCCTCAAGCAGGATAAAATGCCACGCGCGGAAATTAACGAACGTGTCACCGAAATGCTCACCCTGGTGCACATGCAGGAATACGCCAAGCGCAAGCCTCACCAGCTTTCCGGCGGTCAGCGTCAGCGTGTAGCACTGGCTCGCAGCCTGGCCAAACGGCCAAAGCTGTTGCTGCTGGACGAGCCGATGGGCGCGCTGGATAAGAAACTGCGCGATCGCATGCAGCTGGAAGTGGTGGATATCCTGGAACGCGTGGGCGCGACCTGTGTCATGGTGACGCACGATCAGGAAGAAGCGATGACCATGGCTGGCCGTATCGCCATCATGAACCGCGGCAAGTTTGTGCAAATCGGTGAGCCGGAAGAGATTTACGAGCACCCGAACAGCCGTTTCAGCGCCGAGTTTATCGGTTCGGTCAACGTGTTCGATTGCGTGTTGCTGGAGCGGCGGGACGATGCGCTGATCCTGCAAAGCCCGGGTTTACGCCATGCGCTCAAGGTCGATCCTGATTCTTCGGTAGTGGACGGCGTGCCTATTCAGGTCGCGCTCCGCCCGGAAAAGATCATGCTGTGTGAGGAAGTACCGGAAGACGGCTGCAACTTTGCGGTGGGTGAGGTGGTGAACATCGCCTATCTGGGCGATCTGTCGATCTACCACGTCAAGCTGCTCAGCGGGCAGATGATCAGTGCGCAATTGCAGAACGGCCATCGCTTCCGTAAAGGGATGCCTACCTGGGGTGATGAAGTGCGCCTGTGTTGGGAAACCGACAGTTGTGTGGTTCTGACGGTGTAGTTGAGAAAGTGAGGAGTAACTACCATGACATTGCTTTCTGAACGTTCGCCGGAGCCTCCGGCAAGAGTACCCGGTCCGATTAAGGCGTTTATCCAACGTTTGCAGATGGCCCATGGCCGCAAGCTGGTGATCGCGCTGCCGCTGCTGTGGCTGCTGCTGCTGTTTATGCTGCCGTTCCTGATCGTGTTCAAGATCAGTCTGTCGGAGCTGGCCTTGGCGGTACCGCCTTATACCGACCTGATGAGTTGGGCAGACGGCAAACTTGATATTGCGCTGAACTTTGCCAACTACCTGCAGTTGACCGATGATCCGCTATACATTGATGCCTATCTGCAATCCCTGCAGATCGCGGCGGTTTCAACGCTGTGCTGCCTGGTGATCGGCTATCCGCTGGCGTGGGCAGTGGCGCACAGTAAACCGTCGACCCGTAACATTCTGCTGCTGTTGGTGATCCTGCCTTCCTGGACGTCATTCCTGATCCGCGTGTATGCCTGGATGGGGATACTGAAGAACAACGGGGTATTGAACAACTTCCTGATGTGGTTAGGAGTGATCGATCAGCCACTGGTGATCCTGCATACCAATCTGGCGGTGTATATCGGCATCGTTTATTCCTATCTGCCGTTTATGGTGTTGCCAATTTATACCGCGTTAACGCGCCTTGACTATTCGTTGGTTGAAGCCTCGCTGGATCTGGGGGCCAAGCCGTTGAAAACCTTCTTCAGCGTGATTATGCCGTTGACGCGTGGCGGCATTATTGCCGGCTCGATGCTGGTGTTTATCCCGGCGGTGGGGGAGTTTGTGATCCCGGAACTGCTCGGCGGACCAGACAGCATCATGATTGGTCGCGTGCTCTGGCAAGAGTTCTTCAATAACCGTGACTGGCCGGTCGCCTCGGCGGTTGCGACCGTGATGCTGCTGTTGCTGATTGTACCTATTCTCTGGTTCCACAAGCACCAGAACAAGGAAATGGGAGGGCAGGGATGAATAACTTGCCGGTAGTGCGCTCACCGTGGCGCATAGCGATTCTGGTGATCGGTTTCACCTTCTTGTACGCGCCGATGCTGATGCTGGTGATCTACTCGTTCAACAGTTCCAAGCTGGTTACCGTGTGGGCGGGGTGGTCGTTCCGTTGGTATATCGAACTGTTCCACGATTCGGCGATGATCAGCGCGGTTGGCCTGAGTTTGACCATTGCGGCGGCCTCCGCTACGGCGGCGGTGATCCTCGGCACCATTGCCGCGATGGTGATGGTGCGCTTTGGGCGTTTCCGGGGTTCGACCGGGTTTGCCTTTATGCTCACCGCACCGTTGGTTATGCCAGACGTGATCACCGGTTTGTCGCTGCTGCTGCTGTTTGTGGCGATGGGGCATACCTTTGGTTGGCCTTCGGAGCGCGGGATGTTCACTATCTGGCTGGCGCACGTCACCTTCTGTACCGCCTATGTGTCGGTCGTTATCAGTTCGCGCCTGCGTGAGCTGGATCGTTCGATCGAAGAGGCGGCGATGGATTTGGGCGCAACGCCACTGAAAGTGTTTTCCGTGATCACCTTGCCGATGATTGCCCCGGCGCTGATCTCCGGCTGGATGCTGGCGTTTACTCTCTCGTTGGACGATCTGGTGATTGCCAGTTTCGTAGCCGGGCCTGGGGCCACCACCTTGCCAATGCTGGTATTCTCCAGCGTGCGGATGGGGGTTAACCCGGAGATCAACGCCTTGGCAACGCTGATCCTGCTGGTGGTGGGGATCATCGGGTTTATTGCCTGGTGGTTTATGGCGCGGGCGGAAAAACAGCGTGCGCGTGAACTGCAAAGGGCCGCTCGTGGCTAATGCTGTTGACGATTAATCGAACCTCAAGCGCCGCCTGACCGGGCGGCGTTTTATCTTCTGCTGGCCTGGTAAATAAGTTTTTATCCGCGTTGGGTGGTACAATCTGCGCCCTCATTGGTCATCCTGATTTAACGGTTACTATTCATGCATTGCGCTTTGTACTCGGCGGGCACCTGCCGTTCCTGCCAGTGGCTGGAAAAGCCTTATTCCCAGCAACTGGAAGAAAAACAACATCATCTGCAATCCTTGCTAGCGGATCGCGATGTCGCGCAGTGGTTGGAACCGGTGACGGGTGAACAGAGCGCATTTCGCAACAAGGCGAAAATGGTGGTCAGCGGTAGCGTTGAGCGGCCCTTGCTTGGCATGTTGCACCGCGATGGCACGCCGGTAGACCTGTGTGATTGTCCGTTGTATCCGGCCAGTTTTGCCCCGATTTTAGCGGTCTTAAAAGACTTTATCCCCCGCGCCGGGTTAACGCCTTATAACGTGGCGCGCAAGCGTGGCGAATTGAAGTATTTGCTGTTGACGGAAAGCACCTTCAGCGGCGGCCTGATGCTACGCTTTGTGCTGCGTTCTGAGAGTAAGCTGGCGCAACTGCGTGCTGCCTTACCCTGGTTACAGCAACAGTTGCCGCAGTTGAAGGTGATCTCTGCCAATATTCAACCGGTGCATATGGCGATAATGGAAGGCGAGCATGAAATCCCGCTGACCGAACAGCAGGCGCTGGAAGAGCGATTCAATCAGGTGCCGTTGTACATTCGCCCGCAGAGCTTTTTTCAAACTAATCCGCAGGTAGCTAGCCAGCTGTATGCCACCGCACGGGATTGGGTACGCGCGCTGGGTATCGCCAGCATGTGGGATCTGTTTTGTGGCGTTGGCGGCTTCGGGTTGCATTGCGCACAGCCGCAAACCAGGCTGACCGGCATTGAAATCAGCGCAGAGGCGATCGCCTGTGCCAAACAGTCGGCGCAAACCCTAGGTTTGCAGCAGGTTGATTTCCAGGCGCTGGATTCGACCCGATTTGCCACCGCAGAGGGGGAAGTTCCTGAGTTGGTCTTGGTGAACCCGCCGCGCCGGGGAATTGGCAAGGAGCTGTGCGATTATCTCAACCGCATGGCGCCGGGTTATATTCTTTATTCCAGCTGTAATGCGTTAAGTATGGCGAAGGATTTGGCGATGTTGCCCGATTACCGCGTCGAGCGCGTGCAACTGTTTGATATGTTCCCGCACACTGCCCATTACGAAGTATTAACGCTGCTGATCCGGAAATAGTTGCCCCTCACCCTAACCCACAGGGAGAGGGGACCGATCGAGTTTGTTGATTGTTCTGAGTAATACCTTGTCTTTCTCGTTCTTACTCCCTGCTTTCCGAAGTTGCATGGGCTAACTACGCACTCCGAACAGCTCCCTCTCCCTGTGGGGTTGGGGTGAGGGGAATTATTGTGGGAACCACTTATCGTTGATCGCCTTGTAGGTCCCATCCGCCTTGATCGCATCCAGCGCTGCATTCAGCTTGGCCAGTAGCGCCTGATTATCCGGGCGTACGGCAATGCCCAGGCCGGTACCAAAGTACTGCGCATCGGTTACATGCTCGCCTACGGCAGCCAGTTCCGGGTTATTCTTCAGCCATTCATTAACCACCGCAGTGTCACCGAACACGCCATCAATACGGCCATTCTTCAGCTCCAGCACGGCGTTTTGGTAGCTGTCATAAGACACGGTATTGATTTCCGGGTGCTTGTCCTGCAAGTATTTTTGATGCGTGGTGCCGTTTTCCATCCCTAGCTTTTTGCCCTTCAAATCCGCCAGCGTGGTGAACTTGCCTTTCTGAGCAATGACGATGGCCGAGTTGGCATAATAGGGCTGGGTAAAAGTCACCTGTTTGCTGCGCTCTGGCGTGATGTCCATACCGGAAATCACCGCGTCATATTTTTTGAATTTCAGCGCGGCGATCAGGCTGTCAAAGGCCTGGTTGGTAAAGGTGCAGTCGGCCTGCATCTGTTTGCACAAGGCCTTGGCCAAATCGATATCAAAACCGACGATCTGGTTATTGGCATCCAGAGATTCAAACGGCGGGTAGGTCGCTGAAGAGGCGAAACGAATAGTGTCTGCGGCGGCAGCGTTAAAGGTGATCCCGGCGAGAATGGTGGCGGCAAGTAACAGCTTTTTCATCGGTACGGCTCCTGTCGTAAATTTGATTTTTGTCTCGCCACCTTTTTCTGACAATGACCCAAGGGCATGGTGAGTGGCTATGCCGATAACAATGCCATTTAGTGAATTACTATGCAATATAAATGACTAAAAAATTATTCCTGGCCATAAAAAAGCCCCGCGCATGGGCAGGGCTAGTTCAGCGAGGCGTGGCTCAGTTACGACGTTCAAACGCCAACGCGCGGCGTTCAACCAGACGCATCAATAATGTCAGCAGGCCATTGACGCACAGGTACACAATGCCAGCGGCACCGAATACCATCACGTCATAAGTCCGGCCATACATCAGTTGGCTGTAGCCCATCACCTCCATCAGCGTAATGGTATAGGCAAGCGAGGTACTCTTGAACACCAGAACCACTTCATTGGAATAGGATGACAAGGCGCGCTTGAAGGCATACGGCAGCAGAATACGCAGCGTTTGCTGACGTGACATGCCCAGTGCTTCACAGGATTGCCATTGGCCCGCCGGGATAGCGCGTACCGCCCCATGGAACAGCAGGGTGGTGTAGGCCGCACTGTTCAGCGCCAATGCAATCATTGCGCAGAGCCAAGGTTGCGACAGCAGGTTCCACAACCAGGGATATTCACGGATCGCCGGGAACTGGCCAGGACCGTAGTAAATCAGGAAGATCTGCACCAGCAACGGCGTACCGGTGAACAACGTAATGTAGACCTTCACCAACTGCGTCAGCACCGGCGTTTTTAACGTCAGGATCACCGTCAGCACTAGCGACATCAGCAAGGCAACAATCAGTGCGACGATCGTCAGCGACAGGCTGGTATGCAAGCCTTTGATGATGTCGGGGATGAATTCAAGCATCAGGCTGGCCCCCGCTCAAAACGCGTTGTGCGCAGCTCGATCCGCTTAAGGATGTACTGGCTCAGCAGGGTGACAACCAGATAGATCGCCGCCGCAATCACATACCAAGTAAACGGCTCCTGGGTGCGGGTGGCAATGCTTTTGGTCTGCAACATCAAATCGTTAACGCTGATCAATGATACCAGCGCGGTATCTTTCAGCAGCACCAGCCACTGGTTACCCAGCCCCGGCAGTGCGTGACGCCACATTTGCGGCATGATCAAGCGGAAGAAGATAGCTGTCTTGCTTAGCCCCAGAGCCTGGCCGGACTCCCACTGGCCCTGTGGCACCGCTTTCAGCGCCCCACGCAGCGTTTGCGACGCATAGGCGGAATAGAGCAGGGCCAGGGCGATAACGCCGCACAGGAACGGGCTGACTTCGAAATTATCGATGGACAGCTGTACCGGCAGTTGGAACAGGCCGAAGTTCAGGACGAAACCGTCGGACAGCATCATCAGCAGCTGTGAAGAGCCGAAATAGATAAACAGCACCACCAGAATTTCTGGCAAGCCGCGCAGCAGGGTCACCCAGGCGGTGCCGAGCCAGCTGACCGCTTTCCAGCGGGATGACTCCCAGACGGCAAACAGCATCGCCAGGATCAGGCCGAGGACCAGGGCACAAACGGCAAGGCCGACGGTCATCCCGGCGGCGCTAGCTAAAGGTTGGATTTCATTCATGGGTAATGATTACTGCTGGAACCATTTTTTGTAGATGGTTTCGTAAGTCCCATCCTGCTTGATTTTATCCAGGGCGGCGTTGAATTTGCCCTGCAGTTCGGTATTTTGCAGGCGCATGGCAATGCCCAGACCGCTACCGAAATAGTCTTTATCCGTCACTTTATCGCCCACGGCGGTCAGCGCAGCGTTTTCTTTCAGCCACTCGTTAACCACGGCGGTATCACCGAACACCGCATCAACACGGCCATTTTTCAGATCCAGAATGGCGTTCTGGTAGCTGTCGTAACCCACGGTGGTGATTTCCGGGTGTTTATCGTTAAGGAATTTTTGGTGCGTGGTGCCGTTTTGCACACCAACGCGTTTGCCTTTCAGCGCGGCAACGTCTGCCACTTTGCCTTTCTCGGCAATAAACAGGGCCGAGTTATCGTAGTAAGGCTTGCTGAACAGTACCTGCTTTTCGCGCTCAGGGGTTATATCCATACCGGCCATCACGGCGTCGAAACGCTTGAACTTCAGGCTTGGGATCAGGCTGTCGAAGCCCTGGTTGGTAAAGGTACACTCAGCCTGCATCTCTTTACACAGAGCGTTGGCCAGATCGACGTCGAAGCCCTGGATCTTGTTATCCGCTGCGACAAATTCGAACGGAGGGTAGGAAGCTTCGGTAGCGAAACGGATAGTTTCGGCTGCTGAGGCAGAAACGCTGATGCCAGCCAGAACGGCGGCGATTAGTAGTTTTTTCATCGCAAACTCCCTGAGAACAGCAAATATCGCTATTAGTGTGATAAGTAATTGGCAAACTCTACGGTTTGCGGTTGCGCAAAGTGGCTGGCATCGCCCTGTTCGACGATATGGCCATTTTCCATATACACCACGCGGCTGGCGGTTTTACGCGCTACTTCAACCTCATGGGTGACGATCACCTGGGTAATGCCGGTGCCCGCCAACTCACGAATGATGCTGACGATCTGCGCGGTGATTTCCGGATCCAGTGCGGCCGTAGGCTCATCGAACAGCAGAACCTGAGGTTCCATCATCAGCGCACGGGCAATGGCTACGCGCTGTTGTTGGCCACCGGAAAGATGCAGTGGGAAACGATCGGCAAAATCGGTCAGACGTAGCCGGGTCAGCAACTTGTCGGCACGCGCCATCGCCTGGGCCTTGGTCAGGCCAAGTACGCGGCAGGGCGCTTCGATCAGGTTTTGCACCACGCTCAGATGTGGCCAAAGATTGTACTGCTGGAACACCATACCCACGTTTTGGCGCAGTTCGCGGATGGATTTCTCCCCCGGCGACTGTTTAAAGTCGAACTGATTACCCGCAATTTGCAGGTGGCCAGAGCGTGGCATTTCGAGCAGGTTAAGCACCCGCAGCAACGAACTCTTACCCGCGCCGCTTGGACCAAGCAGCACCAGAGTCTCGCCGGCAGGGCAATCCAGTGTAATGTTGAACAGCGCCTGATGTGCGCCGTAAAAGCAGTTGATATCTTTTAGTTGAATACTCATGCGCTGAAATTGAATAGACATTGATGCCGTGAATGGTAACTTCCACAGAATACTTATGCAATCTTTGTGAGTTAAAATTTATTAGTACGTCGCAGAATGACTAAATAATAGCAGAAGATACCGTGAGTGCTGGCTGAACGGCGGATTTGTCGCGCACACGGTGAGATAGCTAGCTAATTTTCTCAAAGTGATGGATTTTTGAGCGCTTTTGAAGGGGTTAATTGGCAACCGGGAAGGTACTACACCCGGCTGCCATCTTTTGCTGTTACTGGTTCTCAAGGACCTGACGCAGCGTACCGCTGGCAGCATGCGGCGGGATGTTGAGGAAGCGGATGTCGTCAACCACCCAGCAGGTGCCTTCACGAACCATCAGCACTTCGTCCTGCCAGTTGATTTCACTGGCACCCTCTTTCTGGTGGGTCAGCTGTACACGCAGCGGGATGTTTTTGGCATCGGTGTTAGGAATGGTGGAGGCGCTGGCAACCGTTGCGCTGGTTGGCCCCTGGGCATTGCCAGAGAACAGATCGCCGGTGATGGCATGCTTGCCCGGGTGCTGAGCAGCACTGACCAGATCCTGATACAGCACCTGGCTCAGGTAAGGTTGCAACTGTGCCAGACGGCTGCTGTCCGGTAGTGCGGTGCTTGGGCCTTGCTGAATGCGCAGGTCATAGAATTTCTGGGCCACCGTATCCGGGCCACCTTCCACGCAGGCGCCAGTGCGAACGCCAACATCCTTAAAGGCTGGATCGACGGTGGTACAGGCGCTTAAGAACAGGGCCAAGGGTAAAACAACAGCAAGCGTTTTTGTTTTCATCTCATAACCTTATGTAAAAGTCTCTCAACCATGAAGACCGAAAACCTCGGAACATAGCCTACAGTATAAAGGCGTTTTTGGTCCTTGCATTGGTGCTGTGTGCCATTGTGCCACAGAACATCCGCTTAAATTAGCTGTCATAACGCAGCAATGATTTGATTTTATAAGGAGTTCTTGATGCAATTGTCCACTACCCACACCCTGGAAGGGTTTACCATCACCGAATATTGCGGCGTTGTCACCGGCGAAGCGATTCTGGGTGCCAATATTTTCCGCGATTTTTTTGCTGGCGTGCGTGATATCGTTGGCGGTCGTTCCGGTGCCTACGAGAAAGAGCTGCGCAAGGCGCGTCAGTTGGCCTTTCAGGAGATGCAGGAGCAGGCCAAAGAACTGGGGGCCAACGCAATAGTCGGCATTGATATCGATTATCAAACCGTGGGTAAAGACAGCACCATGCTGATGGTCAGCGTCAGTGGCACTGCGGTTAAAGTCAGCCGCTGACATTCACCGACAGGTGAACAACGCTATTAAGCGGGCGCAGCATGCGGCGCCCCTACGGTTAAATATGTGCGATCCCCAACCCATTCAGCGGCAGTGCCGTGTGATAACAAGGAAGTTAAATGGAAAATACCACAAAGATCAGTAATGAACTGCAACAGAAAATTAGCCAACTGACCAAGTTGATGACTTGGTTGTTGATCGGGGGCGCTGTCACGCTTGGAATGGCTCTGCTTAAGTTCTTTACCGGTGAGTTTGACCCCATATATCATTCGATTGAGGCCGCGCTTGGGCTGTACTGTCTGGTTACGTGGGTCAAGAGCTATTACGGTAGACAAAAGCTGTTGCAGCAATTGCGTGCGGCAGAGACTGCGTCAGATTCCGCTATATCCTGATGGCGGCATTTCACAGCAGGAAGGAGCATATTTTGGTTAAGTGGTTGTGGATCGCTGCGATTGGAGTTTTGACGGGTTGCCAACAGCAATCCACCAGCACGCTGGTGGATCACGGCAGCTATCAGTTGGAAACCCTGCATCAGGCTCCAGGGGCCGATCAGCGTATCCGTTTCCTGGTGATGCATTACACCGCAGAAGACTTTCACTCATCGCTAAAAACGCTGACGGACGAGCACGTCAGCGCCCATTATTTGCTGCCCGCCCATCCGCCACGGCAAAACGGTAAACCTGTGGCTTATCAACTGGTTCCTGAAAAGTTGCGCGCCTGGCATGCGGGGGCCAGCAATTGGCGTGGGCGTACCAATTTGAACGACACCTCGATCGGCATTGAGATCGTCAACCAGGGCTTTACCCATAACTTGCTGGAGACAGACTGGCAGCCCTATACGCCAGAGCAAATTGCGTTATTGATCCAGCTTAGCCGCGATATTGTGCAGCGTTACGCGCTGCAACCGACGGACGTAGTAGGGCACAGTGACATCGCCCCGCAGCGCAAACAGGATCCTGGCCCACTCTTCCCATGGCAACAACTGGCGCAGGCAGGCATTGGTGCCTGGCCGGATGAGCGGGAGGTGGAACGTTATCTGGCCGGTCGTGACAAGCATGCGCCGGTGGTGATGGCATCACTGTTGGAAAAGCTGGCGCGCTACGGCTATGGCGTCGATCCCACCTGGGATGCCAAGCAGCAGAGCAATCTGGTGGCGGCGTTTCAGATGCATTTCCGGCCCAGCGATTATCGCGGTGAGCCAGATGCGCAAAGCGAGGCGATTATTGAGGCGTTGCTAAGCAAATACGGAGCTATGCGCTAACGCCAAAAAAATGTCCTCCCCCTAACCCCCATAGTGGGTTTGAAAATTCGGTGCGCACTTTGGATGAGTGGGCGATCAAGTTTGCTGAGATTATCTCTTTACTGACAAATGAGCAGGGGCTAACAACTGCCTCTCCCTGTGGAAGGGGACCGTTCGAGTGGGTTTGAAAATTCGGTGGCGCACTTTGGATGAGTGGGCGATGGAGTTTGCTGAGATTATCTCTTTACTGACAAATGAGCAGGGGCTAACAACTCCCTCTCCCCGTGGGAGAGGGTTGGGGTGAGGGGGAGTTATAGCCCGTGCAGATTACCGTGCTCTTTCAACCAGCGAGCGGTACGGCTAATGCCTTCTTCTAGCGAAACCACGGGTTGATAACCAAGTTCCTGCTGTGCACGAGTGGTGTTCAACGTCAGATCGAAATTGAGCTTGGCGACGCTGTAATGGGTCAAGACGGGTTCTTTATCGCTTTTACTGCCCAGCTTTTCCATGCCACGCGCCATCATATCCAGCATCGGGTAGGGCACCGAGCGGATGCGGCACTTCATGCCCAATTCATCGATCAACTGTTGCAGTACGACGCGCAACGGGCAGGCTTGCTGGTTGGAGATGTTGTAGGCCCGCCCTGAAGGGGTGTCTTCCTTCACGGTGGCCAGCCACATGGCGTGTACCGCATTATCCAGATAGGTCATATCGACCAGTGCATCCCCGCCACGCGGCAACAGCAGGCTGCCATAATGTTTGATCATATGCAGCAGGCGCGGCAGCATGATCTTGTCATGTGGGCCAAATAACCCCTGTGGGCGCAGAATGGTGAAGTGGGTTTGCGGGTTGGACAGCGCCAACTGTTGCACTACCTGTTCTCCGGCGGCCTTGCTGCGAGCAAACTCGTTGGCATAACGAACCGGGCGGAAGTCTTCATCCACATTGCGGTGATGGTGATAATCAAAGTAAATCGCCGGCGACGAAATATGAATAAACCGTTCCACGCCGTAGGCCGCAGCCCATTCTCCCAGGCGGCGAGTCGCGCGTACGTTGGCCAGTTCGAAGGCTTCTTCCGTGCCCCATGGGGAAGTGAAACCGGAGCAGTGCCACAGCACGTCCACATCCACCAGCATGGCTTTGGCCTGTGAAGAGATCAGGTTGGTGAGATCGCAATGGATGAATTCGGCACCCAGTTTTTCCAGCAGGCGACCCATGGCCTGATTGCGCCCGGTGGCACGCACTTTTATGCCTTGGCGGCGGAGATATTCAACGGCGTTACGGCCTAACCCACTGGTTGCACCGGTGACCAATACCTTCATAACTCACTCTGTTCTCACCCAAAATCAGAATGCTGAGGGCGTTTTAGCGCGCCCCAGCAAATAAGGTGCCATTCTTTCGTGATTTTGTGCGCTATGCAATGAGAAAGGACCTAACCGCAGCAGCAAACTGTGCGGTTGATCGACATTTGGACTAATGAGGGCGCTGGTTATCGTACTCTTCGGCCAATTGGGCAATCCGTTTGGCCATGCCACGGAAAATAAACAGGTGAGCGGGCATCATGACAAACCAGTATAACAGCCCGCTGAAACCGGCAGGATGCCACCAGGCGCGGACATCGAGCTGGCGGCGATCGCCCAGGTCTTTGATGCTGAAGGTCAGACGGCCAAGCCCCGGCGCTTTCATCCCGAACATCAATGCCAACTGCCGTAATGGTTTCTTGGTGATCACCTTCCAGCCATCGACCAGATCGCCGATTTCCAGGGTGTCACGCTGCGGTCGGCCATA
>NZ_JBKJYW010000214.1:0-9293 GCF_046715635.1 Serratia sp. (in: enterobacteria) | reverse complement strand
ATCTGGCGCGTAACGATCCTGACGATGTTTCAAGTTTGCATCATCTGACCCGTTGCGAAAATGATGTGCTGACGTTCTTGTTCAACGGGATGAGCCTGCGGGAAATTGCTGAACTGCAACACCGTAGCATCAAGACCATCAGCGCGCATAAATGTAATGCCATGCGCAAACTACAGGTTAAAAACGACAGCGAATTATTCTCGCTGAGAAAGAACACTTCTTAGCAGAATTATGTGATTAGTGACTGGAGATCTAACGTGGCTGTAGCCCTGTTGCTGTTGCCACCAAGTATGACCTGTCTTATCATCCCCCAACGGGCAATACAATATTGCCCGCCAACGGAGGCGATCCGCGTGCGCACGGGCAGCGGTGACGGACAATATCCAGTCAGGAAGGAATATAATTTGAAACAACTTCAGAAAAACCGTGGATACCGGCAGCCACTGCTTGCCTGTCTGATCGTCAGCAATGCCCTGCTGATGGCGGGCTGCGCGAGTGAAAGCCCGGTCACCTCGCTTGTCACACCAGCAGCGGAGCCTGCTCCCGTTGTCGTAGAAACTCCGCCCCCCCCGCCACAACCAACGCCTTTAAGCCGCTGTCAGAGCGATCTTGCCGCATTGCAAACCGTTAGTCCTCGGGCCTATGCCGTCCGGAAGGCCAATTTTGACAGTCTGCTGAGCAACGCCTCGTTTTACAGCGGGGTACGCGGTGATGTGAACGCGTTGACCAAAAATACGGTAGACGCACTGTATAAATATAAAACCAATCAATTGTGTGCAGAGATTGGGCAGGACTTGCTTAACGGACTGATCCGCAAAATGGAGAGCGTGAAATGAAGCTGGGGTTAAAGTATGGTTTGGCCTTGAGCCTGACGCTGCCTGTGGGCTGCGCATTGGGTGCCGATCAACTCAAGGCTGACAGGGCCAGCACGCTCCAGGCCTTGGAAGCGATCACCAGCCAAGAGAGTGAAGCCCCGGCGTTGCTGCTGTTGAGCCCTTCACAGCTGAATGCGATCGGCCCTCCCGCAGAAAGGAAAGTGAGCACACCGTCCGCGAAGACCAAGACCCGCGAGTCAGCGGACCTGCAAATGCAAATCAAACAGTTAAATGCTGCCCTTGCCCAACGGGACCAAGAGCTGCTGCAACTGCGTCAGGCGGCACAGCAGGATGCGGATGCTCGCGCTGAAATTAGTCAGTTGAAACAGACCCTGCAGGAAAATTTGCAGGCGACGGAGCAGATGCAGCAGGATATGGTGGCTGCCGCGACGGCAAAAGGTGAGAACTCAAACGAAAACGGTAGGCTGCAGCAGGCGCTGGACCAAAGCCGCCAACAGAGCTCGGCGTTGCAGAAACAGTTGGCTGCCCTGGCCAAAGCACAAACCGATAATGGTCAGGAAAACAAAGCGTTGCAGGCCGAGTTGAACGCCAGCCGTCAACAGGCCGAGCAGGCGAAACAGGCGTTGGCCGAGTTATCGGCAAAAACTCAAGCTAAGCCTATCTTGCAGATTGCGCTGGATGAAAGCCTGCAGAACCAGCTGGCGATGCTGAAGGTAGCCAACGAACAACAACAGGTGGAAAACAGCCGGCTGCAGCAACAGTTGGCTACGCAACCACGAGAAATCATAGAGCCGAAGTCAGAGCTTGAGATCCGTGATTATGCCATCGGCACTTCCCTGGCGGAAGACATGTTGGCTTTGCTCAAAGAGCGGGCGGCTCAGGGGGTTGAAGTGGACAGCCGTCTGGCGCTGGCGGGGGTGCAAGATACCTTCGCGGGCAAGCTTAAGCTGCAGCCGGAGCAGATCGACAAGGCGTTGGACGCTAGCGAAAATTTGCTGCACCAGAATGAACAACAGCAAAAGTTGGATACCGAAAAAGCAGGTGCACGTTACATCGAGCAATTTGCCAAGCAAAAACAGGTGAAAAAAGAGGCTTTAGGCTACTTCTACCGGATCGATAAGGCTGGCAAGGGGGCCATCGGTGCCAATACCATGATCAGCGTGGCGGTAAAAGAGAGCCTGATCAACGGCAAAGTCATCAAGGATATGCAGGCGGCAGGCACCTCGGTTACCCAGTTACTGAGCAGCTATCCACCGATCTTCAGAACGGCGATCTCGAAGCTGCAAAATCACGGCAGTATCACGATGGTCGTGCCGCCAAGCTTGGCTTACGGCGATAAAGGTCTGCCCCCCGATATTCTGCCGGGATCGACCATGGTCTATAACGTAACGATATTGGATGTCACACCGGCCAAGTAAACGGAGCACGGTTGTGGCTGCCTGCGTAAAGGGTCATATAAACTGGACCCGTTTACCCAGTAGATGAGGTATAAGTAGGGCCATCGGCTATCAGCCGATGGCCCTACTTTCATCGTGAGTTTCCTGGCCGCTATTTCCCCAACGGCACCACCAGCGGAGTATGCGAAACCGGATCGTCGATGATCACGCACTTCAGCCCGTAAACTTCCTCGATCAACTCTGGCGTTACAATGTCTTTTGGCGCGCCCTCGGCCACCACTTGGCCGTCGCGCATGGCGATCAGGTGGGTGGCATAACGGCAGGCATGGTTGAGATCGTGCAGCACCACCACCAGCGTGTAATTATTCTCCCGGTTCAACTGGCGCAGCAGCTCCAGCAGATCGATTTGATGGGTGATGTCCAGCCAGGTGGTTGGTTCATCCAGCAGCAGCAGCGGCGTTTGCTGGGCCAACACCATGGCGATCCACACCCGCTGGCGTTGGCCACCGGAAAGGGTATCGACGGGTTGATCGGCCAACTGTGCTACGCCGGTGGAGCGCATAGCCTGCTCCACTGCCTGCTGATCTTCTTCGCGCCAGCGGCTGAACAGGCTCTGATGAGGGTAGCGGCCACGGGCAACCAGATCGAACACGGTGATATCGCCTGGAGCAATCGAGCTTTGCGGTAACAGGCCCAGTTGGCGTGCGACTTCCTTGGTGGGATATTCGCGGATTTGACGGCCATTCAGCCAGACTGAACCCGCCTGGGGTTGCATCAGGCGGCTGAGGGTGCGCAGCAGTGTGGATTTACCACAGGCGTTTGGCCCGATAATGACAGTCAGTTCGCCATGAGGAATAGACACTGAAAGATCGCGTGCGACGATTTTCTTGTCGTAGCTCAGCGTCAGGTTTTCGGCACGCAGTGGTGCGGTTAACGGGGTTTCAGCATTCATTTTTTTCGTGACTCACGGATTAGTAACCAAATCAGATAAATGCCACCGATGCTGACGGTCAACACGCCGACCGGCAACTGATAAGGCATAAACAGGCGCTGCGCTGCCACATCGGCCGCCAGCAATAATAAGGCACCGGTCAGCGCGGTGAGCAGCAGGACGTTCTGGTTGGCGCACAGGCGGCGGGCAATTTGCGGGGCGACCAGGGCAATAAAGGAAATAGGCCCGGCCACGGCGGTGGCGGCAGCGGTTAGCACCACGCCTGTCAGCAACAGCAGCAGACGAGAACGTTCTACGCCAACGCCGAGTGCGCAGGCGGTATCGTCCCCCATTTCCAGCAGCCGCATACGCCGTGTCAAGGTCAGCAACATCAGTACCGCCAGCAGCAGTACCGCCAGCACTGGCAGGCTTTTTGCCCAGGTGATGCCGTTGAGGGAGCCGGCGTTCCACAACCCGGCGGTCATGGAGGCTTCCAGTGAGGCACTGACAATCATCCAGGTATTGGCTGCCAGCAACAGGGCGCGAACGGCAATCCCGACAATAATCCGGCGGAAGGTTTCTACCCCGTTGTTCCATGCCAACAGATAAACCACCCCGGCGGTAAGCAGGCCACCGGCCAACGCCCCTGAGGTAATGCCGATAACGCTGCTGTTAAACAGCACGATGGCGACCAGCACGCCGCTATAGGCTCCCGTATTGAAACCAATCACGTCAGGGCTGCCGAGTGGGTTACGCAATAGTGACTGGAAAATCGCACCGCTGAGGCCGAGCGCCGCTCCTAACAGTAAAGCCATGGCGACACGTGGCAAACGCCACTGGGTGACGATCACCGCAAGATTGCTCGGGCCTTCGCCGCGTAACGCGTCGATCACTTGCGCAGCGCTGAGCTGCAAGGTACCAGAACCGAGGGCATAAACCGCCAGTGCCAGACAGGCGAATAACAGCAGCAGGGCAGTCGTCAACGGGCGCGCCAGCCGAAACGGCTTTTTGGCGAGGATCAGGCGGGAAACCAACAGGCTCATCTTATCCTCCTCGCCGGAACATACGGCGCTGACGCACCAACATAATCAACATCGGTGCGCCGATCAGGGAAAGTACGATGGAGACCCGCAGTTCCCCCGCGACCAGAAAACGCCCCAGTAAATCAGCGCTCAGTAGCAGGATCGGCGTTAAAACCAGCGTCCAGGGCAGCATCCAGCTTAATTCGGAGCCCGCCAAGCGGCGGGCAATGTGGGGCATCATCAGCCCGACAAAGGCGATAGGGCCAACGGCGGCGGTAGCTCCGCCACACAGCAGCGTAATAGCTAACAGGCCAAGCAGTTGGGTACGGATAATACCGGTGCCGAGCGCCGCTGCAAGCTCACTCCCCATGCTCAAGCTGTTTAGCGCCTTGCTAAGCCACAAGGTGATTAGGGTGCCCAGCAGGATCGGCAATACTACGGTGCGCACCACCGCCATATTCTGAATGTCGAGTGAACCGGCTTGCCAGAAACGCAACTGATCGAACACCAAAGGGTTGAGCAGAGCGATGCCGGTGGTCATCCCTTCAAGCACCGCGGCCAGCGCCACCCCGGCCAGCGTCAGGCGCACAGGATTCACGCGGCTGCCACCCAATGCGCCGACTAACGCCACCAACAGCGAGGCAAACAGCGCACCGGCAAAGGCGAACCACAGATATTGGCTGACGTTGGTCGCACCAAAGAAGGTAATGCCCAACACCACGGCGAAACCGGCCCCGGAGTTAACCCCTAAGATACCGGGATCTGCCAGCGGGTTGCGGGTGAGGGTTTGCATCAGCGCGCCGGCTAACCCAAGCGCGATGCCAGCCAATACGCCGATCAGCGTGCGTGGCAGGCGGGCTTCGGTAATGATAACGCAGTCTGAGCCGTTGCATTGGCCGCTCAGTGCCGCAACGACGTTACTGAAAGGAATGGATTTAGCCCCCAGCGACAGGCTGAGCATCATCACCAGCAGCAGCACGGCTACGGCAAACAGCAGGCCAAACAGGCGCTGCCAAAAGGAGCGGGATAGCCCCAGAAACAGTATGCCCCTACGGTCAGGGAGCGGGGGAGAGCAATTAGGTGTAAGCCGGAACATGACAGCCCATTTTAACTGAATATCAATGATATCTATTATCATTATTGATTGTATTTATCTATGGTAGCATGGCAGCCTAACCAGCACTAGCGCTGTGCCTATCGAATATCGTGTCGTTGTTTGTGGAAGATCAAGGATATAAGTTGTGGTGATAACAAAATGAATAAACCCTCTATTTTGCTCGATTTTAGCCTGCTTAGGACCAACCCCGCTTTTCGTGCCGTTTTCTGCGCCCGTTTTATTTCGATCCTGGCATTAGGCCTGATGGCGATCGCCATTCCGGTGCAGATCCAGGCGTTAACCGGTTCGACCCTGTTGGTCGGGCTTGCAGTGACCCTGGCGGGCAGCGGAATGTTTGCCGGTTTGCTGATGGGTGGGGTGCTGGCCGACCGCTACGAACGCCGTCGCCTGATCCTGTTTGCGCGCTCAACCTGTGGCGTGGGTTTTCTTGGCCTGTGCCTCAATGCCGCGTTGCCCGCGCCTTCGCTAACGGCGATCTATCTGCTAGCGGTATGGGACGGATTTTTTGGTGCGGTGGGCGTGACGGCGTTGTTGGCGGCGACACCGGCGATCGTTGGCCGTGAGAATATCGTGCAGGCTGGGGCCATCAGCATGCTGACCGTGCGCTTTGGTTCGATCCTGTCGCCTGCTATCGGCGGGTTGGTGATCGCCGGGGCCGGTATCAGTTGGAACTATGCGCTGGCGGCCTTGGGGACGTTGATCACTTTGATCCCGCTATTAAAACTGCCCCAGTTACCGCCACCGCCGCAGCCCCGTGAACACCCGCTGCGGGCATTGATCGGCGGTTTTACCTTCCTGTTCCAGAACAAGGTGATTGGCATGGTGGCGCTGATTGGAGCGCTGATGACCATGGCTAGCGCGGTGCGCGTGTTATACCCGGCTATCTCGGGTACGTGGCAGGTCACCACCCAGAGCCTGGGGATCATGTATGCGGCAGTGCCACTGGGGGCAGCGATTGGCGCATTTACCAGTGGCCGGGTGGCTCAGGTGGCACGGCCAGGTTGGATGATGTTGATAACGGCAATAGCGGCTTTCGTGGCTGTGGGGTTGTTTGGCCTGATGCCTTGGTACGGCATGGCGCTGTTATGCCTGGTGGTGTTTGGCTACCTCAGCGCGTTGAACTCGCTGCTGCAATACGGCTTGATACAGAACCTGACGCCGGACGCATTTCTGGGCCGGATTAACGGCTTGTGGACTGCACAGAACGTGGTGGGGGATGCGTTAGGCGCCTTGCTGCTCGGCGCGATGGGGGCATTTATGCTGCCAGCGATGAGCTCGACCAGCTTTGGTTTTGGTGCGGCACTGCTGGCCGTAGTGCTGGCGTTTGCCATGCGTGGTCTGCGCAACGTGAGCATGGGCGGGCAGAGCGAGAAACTCCAACCCACCACTGCGGCTACGGAGAAATAAACAGCTTTTCCAGACGCGTCAGCAAGTTGCTGGCGCTGTAATAATCCAGGCGGAAGGTGTCGTTCCCCAGTGGGTATACCCGCTTATTCTCCACTGCTGGCAGATGAGCCAGGAAACTGTTGCTCATCAGCCGCTGCGCATCACTTTCATCGTTGGCGAATAATAGCAGCGTTTGACCATTCAAGCCTTCTGCCAGGTTTTCACCGCCGAGCTGCACGATGTCTTTACGTGCTCCTTGGCTGGTGCTTGCGTTGAGTTTTGGCGGTAAGGTCGCCAGGGTAAAGCCTAGCTGTTGCAGCAGTTGCCCTTGAGATGAATCGGCGGTCCACAGGTTGGCGTTTTTGCCATCGCTGCGAAACACCAGTGCCGTTATGGGCTGCGGAGGCAATGTCATCTGCTGTTTCAGCGTTTTCTCGCGGCGATCAAACTCGCTGACGATTTTCTCCGCTTGCCCTTCATGGCCGGTCGCTACGCCGAGGATGTTAGCCAGTTCCTGCCAGCTTTTATCGTCGTAGTTCACCACCAGCACCGGAGCGATGGCCGACAGCTGATCGTACAGACGCACCGCAGAGTCGGCCCCGGTTGCGGACATCACAATCAGGTCCGGTGCCTCACCGGCGATCGCCTCGGCGTTGGGTTCACCAATATATAACCGCTTCACTCCACGTTTGGCCGCAATCTCCCCCCACTGGTGGAAAAAGCCCTGCCGATCCGACAGCCGATTGTTTGGGCTGGTGGCTCCGCTGGCGATCACCGGGGCGTCGATCGCCAATAGCGTACCGGTGACCGTCACGCTGGTGGAAACGATGCGCTGTGGTGGCTGGTTAAGGGTGATAACGCCGTGCGAGGTTTCGATACTGCGCGGCCAGGCTTGAGTCTCGGCTTGGGCCACGCTCAACGTCAGCAGGCCAAACAGCGCCAGGCTGAGCCGTAGGGGAATTGACATCGGTGAGATCCTTTTAATCAGAATGATTATCATTCATTAGTCAGAAACCACCAAGTTTACCCCTTAATGTGGGTTAGCAGAAGAGGTTACGTTTATTGACATGGCCAGTTCTGGCAGGTACTTTATCGCGGATGCAATACAAATGATAATCATTATTATATTGGTTATTGTTAATGAAACAAGAGGAAGTACCTATGGACGTAGTCGTTAAGGGCGCTGCGCAAAAGGACCTGCAACAGGGTGTAGATCTGGCACAGGCCGCCACAATATCCCCGACTTCAGGTTTCTTTTTTACCTCGCCTTTTCGCAGTCTGAGCACCCAGGGATGCTTTGCCCGCATCACCTTGCCAGCGGTTGATGGTGATGACCTGCAGGGCCAATTCCAGCTGGCGATACAGCAGGCCTTTGCGCAAGCCCGCAAGGCAGGCATCAAGGATCCGCTGCTGTGTGGCGCGATCCCTTTCGATACTCGTCAACCCTCGTCACTGTTTATCCCGCAACAGACGCAATGGTTCGATCGTGAAACCCTGCTGGCCAGTTTGGCGCCTGCGGCTGGCCCGATCCCAGAGATAGTCCGCCAAACCGAGTTGCCAGCGCAACCGCAGTTTATGCAGATGGTTAGCGATGCCGTACAGGCAACGATCGGTGATCAAATGGATAAGGTCGTGCTCGCCCGCCTGTTGGACATTGAAACCAGCAAGCCGGTAGACCACGCAGCGCTGATGGCGCGCATCATTGCCCAGAATCCGAACGGCTTCCATTTCCACGTGCCGCTGGCAGAGGGGGCATTGGTGGGAGCCAGCCCGGAGCTGCTGTTGCGTAAATTTGGCGATCAGTTCCATTCCAATCCGCTGGCAGGTTCGGCACGGCGCGAAAGCGATCCGCAGCGGGATCGGGCCGTCAGCGAACAGCTGTTGGTTTCAGGCAAAGACCGCTATGAGCACCAAATCGTGACCGAAGGCATGCGCCAGGTCCTGATTGGGCGTTGCAGTCATTTAAATATTCCCGCTATCCCGGAGCTGCTCAGCACCACTACGTTATGGCATCTTTCGACGCCAATCGACGGTGAAGTGGCCGATCGGGCAGAGAATGCCCTGTCACTAGCCTGTCTGCTGCACCCGACGCCGGCATTATGCGGTACCCCAACGCTGGCAGCTCGCGATCTCATCGAACAGCTTGAGCCGTTTGACCGGCAGCTGTTTGGTGGCATCGTCGGCTGGTGTGACGCCGAGGGCAACGGAGAATGGGTCGTCACCATCCGTTGCGGCACCGTGAATGGTAATCAGGTACGCCTGTTTGCCGGTGCGGGCATCGTGCAGGACTCTTCCCCGCAGTCCGAATGGCACGAAACTGGCACCAAACTCAGCACCATTCTGCGTGCGTTCGGTCTTAATCAAGGATAGAGAGTCCCTCATGACTATTGCTTTTACCCCCTGGCCTGAAGAGTTCGCGCGCCGTTACCGCGAACGCGGCTATTGGATCGATCGGCCATTGACCGACATTTTGTCCCGTCAGGCCAACAATGACGCCGTTGCCATGATCGACCCACAACGCAGCTTAAGCTACCGCCAACTGGAACAGCTTTCCGACCGTCTAGGTGCCGCCTTGTTAAGACGCGGACTGCAATCGGGCGATAC
>NZ_JBKJYW010000213.1:0-12560 GCF_046715635.1 Serratia sp. (in: enterobacteria) | reverse complement strand
AGACAATGCGGCAGACGATCGCCGGGAACTGCGGCTGTTCCCCACCAAGGGCTGCGGATGGTCCTCAGGCCTGCTGTTTGAAGACGACGGGGAAAGCCATGGTTGGCAGCAGAATAATGCGCTGTGGCTCCGCTGGGAGGCGGTGAGTGACAATCAGCGCATCGAACTGACCTTCACCCACGAGGGGCATTTCAAACCGACGTGTCAGGCGCTGAACATTGTGTTGCCAGCAGGCGAGACTCGCGAGCTGTGGGTGAATGGGTTTCGCCGGGATACTTATGTGCTGTAACTGAGTGCCTTATCCATTGGAACGGTCTCTTGATCAGAGGTTGTGATCAAGAGACTTTGCGAGTCGGATCCAGAGCTAGTTCGGCCATAATGTTAACCGGTGAAAGTCTGTGGTAGGTTTTTTTATGCTAAGTCCAGGGATGACCAACATGAAAAAAACCACCCCCACTCTGCATGATGCAGTATTCAAACAGTTTCTGACCCACCCAGACACGGCTCGTGACTTTCTGGAGTTGCACTTGCCGCCTGTATTGCTGCAAGCTTGCGATTTAAGCACGTTAAAACTGGAGTCCGGCAGTTTTATCGAAAGTGACCTGCGTGCCTATTACTCTGACGTGCTCTACTCGTTGCAAACCAACAGGGGAGACGGCTATGCGTATGTCTTGATCGAACACCAGAGCTCTCACGATAAGCATATGGCCTTTCGTTTAATACGTTATGCCATTGCGGCAATGCAACGCCACCTTGAGGCGGGGAACGATCGGCTTCCGCTGGTGATCCTAATACTCTTTTATCACGGTCAGGTGACGCCTTATCCCTATTCCATGAGTTGGTTAGAAGAATTCAGTGAGCCAGAACTAGCCAGGCAACTCTATGCGGGGCATTTTCCGTTGGTTGATGTGACCGTGATTACTGACGATGAGATTATGCAACATCGCCGCATGGCGATTCTGGAGTTGCTGCAAAAGCACGTGCGCCTACGAGACCTGGCTGAACTGCAGGAACAACTGGTCACATTATTACTGGCCGGATACACTACTAAAGAGCAGCTCATATCGTTGGTGAACTATATGTTGCACATGGGCAGCACGACCGAACCGGAGAGGTTGCTCCGTGAGTTGGCAAGTCGTGCGCCATCGCATGAGGAGGAATTGATGACTATTGCAGAATATCTTGAGCAAAAAGGACGGCTCGAAGGGCGTCGAGAAGGCAAACTTGAGGAGGCAGTAAAAATAGCCCGTTCCATGCTGTCTAGTGGTTTTGATCGCGCAAAAGTGATAGAACTGACCGGCCTTTCCGCAGAAGAGGTCGATCAGCTCTGCCACTAACGGCTATTCCACCACGCGTTTCTTACGCGGCTTTTTCGCCACGGTGACGGTTTTGACTTCGCTCTCTACCCAGCCATCCTGCAGGCGGGTTTTCAGCATTTCCCCAACCTGTGTCTGCTTGGTGGTTTTCAGTAATTCACCCTGTGGCGTCTGCGTTACGCTATAGCCGCGAGCCAAGGTTGCCAGTGGACTAACCGCCTCCAACTGACTACAGGCGACGCCAAAGCGTTGGCGATAGCCATTGAGTTGCCGCTCCATCCCCTGTTGCAAACGGTATTCCTGCTGCTGAACGCGCTGCTGCAAGCGGTGGATGCGGCCCATCGGCTGCACCTGTGCCAGGCGCTGCTGCACGCGTTCACTGCGGCGAGAAGATAGCCGTAATTGCTGTTGCATCCCTTCTTCAAGACGGCGCTGTAGCTTGAAGAGCAGCGTTTGCTGCCGTGCCAGCCGCAGGTGTGGATGCTGTTGTTGCAGACGGTGGTTGATGCGGGTGAACTGCTGCTGGCGCTGCGCCAGATAATAGTCCATCGCCATTTCCAGCCGCTGTTGCTGTGACTGTAATTGGCGCAACAGCTCAAGCTGATTACGGCTGACCAACTCCGCCGCTGCGGAAGGGGTAGGTGCCCGCAGATCGGCAACAAAGTCGGCAATGGTGACGTCGGTTTCATGGCCGACGGCGCTGACTATCGGGATATGGCTGGCAAAAATAGCCTTTGCGACGCGTTCGTCGTTAAAACTCCACAAATCCTCTAACGAGCCACCTCCACGCCCGACGATCAGCACGTCACACTCATCGCGGCGGTTGGCAGTTTCGATCGCACGGACAATCTGCAGCGGAGCTTCTGCGCCCTGCACAGACGTGGGATAAATCACGATCGGCAGTGAAGGATCGCGCCGCTGTAGCACTTGCAAAATATCATGCAGCGCTGCGCCGCTGGCGGAAGTGATGACCCCAACGCGTTTGGCCGGGCTTGGCAGCGGTTGCTTGAACTGCTGATCAAACAAACCTTCGGCGGCCAGGCGCTGTTTTAACTGTTCGAATTGCTGTTGCAGCAGGCCGTCACCGGCAGGCTGCATGCTTTCGGCAATCAGCTGGTAATCACCGCGTGGCTCATACAGGGTGATGCTGGCCCGCACCAGAACCTGCTGGCCATTTTGCGGGCGAAATGTGGTGCGGCGGTTGCTGTTGCGGAACATCGCACAACGCACCTGGGCACGGTCATCTTTCAGCGTGAAATACCAGTGGCCGGAGGAGGGCTGGGAGAAGTTGGAGATCTCGGCGGAGAGCCAAATCTGCCCCATTTCCATTTCCAGCAGCTGTCGAACCGTCTGATTGAGGCGGCTTACGGTAAAAATGGACGGTGAAGTAGGTAGTGACATGTGACCCAGATCAAATTTCAAAACAAGCACTTAATTGGTCGATATTACAGCTCGGCGAAAGGTAATCAAGAGTTTTTGTAAGAAAGTGCTGGAGGCAACCGATTACGCTCTGTATAATGCCACGGCAATATTTTATCTTTTCCGCATCCACCTTGGTGAGATATTGCCCATGCTACGTATTGTAAAAGAAGCTCTAACGTTTGATGACGTTCTCCTGGTTCCAGCCCACTCCACAGTTCTGCCTAATACCGCAGATCTTGGCACCCAACTGACCAAATCCATCCGCCTGAATATCCCTATGCTGTCCGCAGCCATGGATACCGTAACCGAATCCAACCTGGCCATTGCGCTGGCGCAGGAAGGCGGTCTGGGCTTCATTCACAAAAACATGTCCATTGAGCGCCAGGCGGAAGAAGTTCGCCGGGTGAAAAAACATGAAAGCGGCGTGGTCACGGACCCACAGGCCGTTACTCCCTCCACCACGCTGGCTGAAGTGAAAGAGTTAACCGCGCGTAACGGCTTTGCCGGTTATCCGGTCGTGACCGAAGAAAACGAACTGGTGGGGATCATTACCGGCCGTGACGTGCGCTTCGTAACCGATCTGACTCAGCCTGTCACCGCAGTGATGACGCCAAAAGAGCGCCTGGTCACCGTCAAGGAAGGCGAAGCGCGTGAAGTGGTGCTGCAAAAAATGCACGAAAAACGCGTTGAAAAAGCGCTGGTGGTGGACGACAGCTTCCACCTGCTGGGCATGATCACCGTTAAAGACTTCCAGAAAGCAGAGCGTAAACCTAACGCCTGTAAAGATGAGCATGGCCGTCTGCGCGTAGGCGCTGCGGTGGGGGCCGGTGCCGGTAACGAAGAGCGTGTTGATGCGCTGGTCGCTGCCGGTGTTGACGTACTGCTCATCGATTCTTCACACGGTCATTCCGAAGGTGTGTTACAGCGCATCCGCGAAACCCGTGCCAAATACCCAGATCTGCAAATCCTTGGCGGCAACGTTGCGACCGGGGCTGGTGCCAAAGCCCTGATGGAAGCTGGCGTGAGCGCGGTGAAAGTCGGTATCGGTCCTGGCTCTATCTGTACGACGCGTATCGTAACCGGCGTAGGTGTTCCGCAGATCACCGCTATCGCCGATGCGGTCGAAGCGCTGGAAGGGACAGGTATCCCAGTTATCGCTGACGGTGGTATCCGCTTCTCTGGCGATATCGCCAAAGCGATTGCTGCCGGTGCGTCCTGCGTGATGGTTGGCTCAATGCTGGCGGGTACGGAGGAATCTCCGGGCGAAATCGAGCTGTATCAGGGCCGTTCGTTCAAATCTTACCGTGGGATGGGTTCTCTGGGCGCGATGTCCAAAGGTTCCTCGGACCGTTACTTCCAGACCGATAACGCCGCTGATAAACTGGTGCCGGAAGGTATCGAAGGCCGTGTGGCCTACAAAGGCATGCTGAAAGCGATTGTACATCAGCAGATGGGCGGCCTGCGTTCCTGCATGGGCCTGACCGGCTGTGCGACCATCGACGAACTGCGTACCAAAGCCGAGTTTGTGCGCATCAGCGGTGCTGGTATTCAAGAAAGCCATGTGCATGACGTAACCATCACCAAAGAATCACCAAACTACCGCATGGGTTAATGTTTTAACCTCTCTCCTGCGGGAGAGGGGCAGGGATGAGGGGGCAGCCTCTCGTCCCAAATACCCTTTTTGCTCTTTTTCTCTGTTGCTGGAATTTGCCACACATGACAAAAAATATTCATAAGCATCGCATCCTGATCCTGGATTTCGGTTCACAATACACCCAACTGATTGCCCGCCGTGTGCGTGAGATTGGTGTTTACTGTGAGCTGTGGGCCTGGGACGTCAGCGAAGAGCAGATCCGCGAATTCAATCCAAGCGGTATCATTCTCTCCGGTGGCCCGGAAAGCACCACCGAACTGAGCAGCCCGCGTGCGCCAGAATATGTCTTCACCGCCGGTGTACCGGTATTGGGCGTGTGCTACGGCATGCAGACCATGGCGATGCAGTTGGGCGGCCATGTACAGGGTTCAACCGAGCGTGAGTTCGGTTATGCGCAGGTGGAAATCACCCAACCAAGCGCCCTGATCCGCGATATCGAAGACGCGATCAGCCCGGCAGGCAAACCGGTATTAGACGTGTGGATGAGCCACGGCGATAAAGTTACCGCTATCCCGTCAGATTTCGTTACCGTTGCCAGCACCGATACCTGTCCGTTTGCCATTATGGCCAACGAGGAAAAGCGCTTCTATGGCGTACAGTTCCACCCGGAAGTGACCCATACCCGCCAAGGCCAGCGTATCCTGGAGCGTTTCGTGCTGGATATCTGTGGTTGTGAAGCACTGTGGACGCCTGCCACCATCATCGAAGATGCCGTTGCGCGTATTCGTGAGCAGGTTGGTGAAGATCACGTGATCCTCGGCCTGTCTGGCGGCGTGGACTCATCCGTTACCGCTATGTTGCTGCACCGCGCCATTGGCAAGCGCCTGACCTGCGTATTCGTGGATAACGGCCTGCTGCGCCTGAACGAAGCTGACCAGGTGTTGGAAATGTTCGGTGACCACTTCGGGCTGAACATCGTACACGTTGCGGCAGAGAACCGCTTCCTGAGTGCGCTGGCGGGTGTGGATGAGCCAGAAGCCAAACGTAAGATCATTGGCCGCGTCTTTGTCGAAGTGTTTGATGAAGAAGCCTGCAAGCAGAGCGCCGTGAAGTGGCTGGCTCAGGGCACCATCTACCCGGATGTGATCGAATCCGCCGCTTCCGCTACTGGCAAAGCGCACGTGATCAAATCGCACCACAACGTCGGTGGCCTGCCGAAAGAGATGAAACTGGGGCTGGTGGAACCGCTGAAAGAGCTGTTCAAAGACGAAGTGCGCAAGATTGGTCTGGAGCTGGGCCTGCCGTACGACATGCTGTACCGTCACCCGTTCCCAGGGCCAGGTCTGGGCGTGCGCGTATTGGGCGAAGTGAAGAAAGAGTATTGCGATCTGCTGCGCCGTGCCGATGCGATCTTTATCGAAGAGCTGCACAAAGCCGATCTGTACAATAAGGTCAGCCAGGCGTTCACCGTGTTCCTGCCGGTGCGTTCCGTCGGCGTGATGGGCGATGGCCGTAAATACGATTGGGTAGTCTCACTGCGTGCGGTAGAAACCATCGACTTTATGACCGCGCATTGGGCACACCTGCCCTATGATTTCCTTGGCCGTGTATCTAACCGTATCATCAACGAAGTCAACGGTATTTCGCGTGTAGTTTATGATATCAGCGGGAAGCCACCGGCGACGATTGAGTGGGAATGATAAGTTAATATCAGCCTCACTCGATAGCTTGAATAGAATGAAAATCCTCTGTTTTACAGGGGATTTTTCTTTTTCAGCGAGCATTCATTGTGTTAGCCTCGAAAGTTTTGCCATCGGCATGATGTGGTGGCAGAATATGGCAAACAAAATTTTAAGAATTTATCGCATTGAATACTTTTTTACGTTATGCATCTGTAGGTGTGCTGAACACCTTTGTTCACTGGGCTGTGTTTGCGCTCATATTTTTTAGTGGTTTCTCACAATCAATATCCAACGTTGTTGCCTTTTGCATCGCGGTGACCTTCTCGTTCTTTGCAAACGCCAGGTGGACCTTTAAAAAAGAAGCGACTACTGTCCGCTACATGGCGTATGTGCTGTTTATGGGGGGCATGGCATTTTGCGTAGGCTGGATCGCAGACAAAGTAAACGCTAACCCAATAGTCACACTGATTACTTTTTCTGCAGTAAGCCTGATATGTGGCTTCATTTATTCTAAACTAGTTGTCTTCAAGGATGATAAATGAAAATATCGCTGGTGGTTCCTGTCTTTAATGAAGAGGAGGCAATCCCTCTCTTCTATAAGTCCGTTCGTGAATATAAAGAATTCGCAGACAAAGATATAGAGATTGTGTTTATAAACGATGGAAGCTCTGATAAAACAGAGAGCATAATATCTGCCTTGTCTATCGCTGATGAGAAAATCAAAGTTATAAATTTCACGCGTAATTTTGGGAAAGAACCCGCCTTGTTTGCTGGGTTGGAAGCCTCTTCGGGTGATGTCATCATTCCTATTGATGTAGATCTCCAGGATCCAATAGATGTTATCCCGCTATTGTTAAATAAATGGGAAAATGGTGCGGAAGTTGTTTTAGCCAAACGCATGGATAGGCAGTGCGATGGAAGAATGAAGCGTAAAACGGCAGAATGGTTTTATCGGGTTCACAACAAAATAAGCAAACCGGCCATAGAAGAAAACGTCGGCGATTTTAGGTTGATGTCTCGAGAAGTCGTGGATAATATTAAATTACTTCCTGAAAGAAACCTGTTTATGAAAGGGATATTAAGCTGGGTCGGTGGGAAAGTTGACATAGTTGAGTATTCTAGAGCTCAGCGAGTTGCTGGGACAAGTAAATTCAATGGCTGGAAGTTGTGGAATCTGGCGATAGAAGGCATCACCAGTTTTTCGACCTTTCCCCTCCGAGTATGGGCATATATCGGTTTTTTCGCTGCTACTTTATCCTTCATTTTTGGTGTGTGGATGATTCTGGATAAATTAATTTGGGGCAATCCGGTGCCGGGCTATTCATCTATCATAGTTTCCATCCTCTTCCTTGGAGGTGTGCAGCTAATAGGAATAGGTGTACTAGGTGAATATGTAGGACGGATTTACATAGAAACCAAACGTAGGCCGCGTTACATAGTTAAAAAGTGAGATGGAAAATCAGATGATCTGCAAAGACGATAAAAAAACATTAGCCTTGTATTCAGGGTTGGCTCTGCTGTTTATATATCCTCTTATTCAAGCTGGGGTGTTTTACAGGGATGACTTAGACCGAGCAATTACAGGTCAATATGGATGGCGTGGATTAGGGCGGCCAATTGCGGATATTCTGATGAAAATCCTATCGGCGAGTGGTCGCTATAATCTTGACCTGTTTCCCTACACAATGATTGCATCTTGTCTGTTTATAGGTGCCGCTTCCTTATTGCTTTTTAAACATTTGGTTAAAATGGATGTTCCGCATGCCAAGCTTGTTGCGGCACTGTTGATTTTCAATCCCTACCTATTACAAAATATTGCCTATAGATACGACTCTTTAGGCATGGTTATTGCCTTGTTTCTTGCCGTGTTAGCCTATACTTATAGGAACGAGAGCATAATTCGTGAAGGCTCAATAAAAATAATAGCGGGTGTGTTATCGCTAACTCTATATCAACCCTGCGCGAATATTTTCATCGGCCTGCTCGCTATTGATATGATAATTATTGCAGTTAAAAGTGAATCAACAACAGCCCAAGCCATAAAATTAATAATAAACAAGGCCGTGACATTGGTTTGTTTTTATCTTGTTTACATGCTTTTTTTTGCTGTAAAAAACAACTCTCGTTCGGACCTTATTCAGCCAAACGCTGAGGGAGGGGAGCAACTGTTAAATACGGTAAAGGGATTAAAGGAATTGGTTTTATCGTATTTTTACGGCCCTGTGTATATTTACTTCCTGGTACCTATGGTGGTTGCTTTGGTATTCATGATAGTCGGAAATTATGCACATAAAAAGAAAGTAGCTTCATTCATGATATATGCTTTGCTGTCATGCTTTATTTTCTTGGTGTCTCTAATGGGGCCAACAATCCTTCTGCAAGAGGCTCCCGTATTCCCTAGGACATTGGTTTCGTTTTCGGTGATATTGGTCATTATTGCCATTCCGATCATGTGTTTTTCTCCTAGATTAAAATACCTGTCGCTCGTCCCTCTAATCACGGTTTTTGCATTCAGTGCTCAGCTAAGTAGCGCCATCAAGTCACAGCGTGAATATGAAGATTTTGTTTTTAACATGATTGCCAGAGAAATGCTGAGCTACCCAAACATAGAGTCTATCGGCACTGTTGGGCAAGTGAGGATTAACGAAAGAACAAAATTAATCATGGAAAACAAGCCGCTGATTGGCCATTTTCTTAGCCCGGCCTCAGAGTTTATTGCATCTTTTCAGTTGATTAATAAGGGATTGACGCAAACGCTGCATGGTTACGGTGATGAACAAGCCAATATGAATAGGCTTGCAGGGATGAGAGAAAAAGGCATTAAGCCGGTATCCTCTAATAAGAACTATTCGTTATACGTTTCTGGCAATGAGGCTATAGTCACATTGGGAACCACTAAAAGATAACTATTTGTATTGGCTCAATAATTTTTAACTGAGCCCATAAATTTGGTTGATCTGCATCAAGTGGTTAACCAGGCCTGAGTTCGGTATTCAAACGGACTCAGGCCAGCCTGACAGTCATTGCTTTGCTACTTCTGAAAAGTGTCCATCAATATATAGCTGGCATCCTTACGTTTATGTTGATCAATTAACGGCACCAGGCGTTTAAAGTGTTCGCTGGCGCAGTGAGCATCCAACGCCGCGCGATCGGGCCACTCTTCGATAAAGATAAAGTGCCCGGCATCCTTTTGATCAACATACAGATCATAAGCGATACAGCGGGGTTCCTGCTTGGTGGCTTCAACCAGCTCGTGATAAAGCGGTAACACCGTTTCTATCGCTTCAACCTTGATAAAATCTTCGGCAATGACTTTCAGCATTTTTATTCTTCATCCACTTTTACGACTCGGGTATTGCCTAAGTTGAGTGCTTGCCCGGCATGGCCGATTGGCATCATGCGAGGTATTGGCTGGCCGCTGTCGTTCTCCACCAGACGAGAATAATCCTCTCCCGCCGCAAAAAGATGGTCTTCCCCCCATTGGCGCAGCGCAACGATAATCGGGAAAATCTCGCGGCCTTTATCGGTCAGCAAATACTCCTGATAGGCGCTGCCATCGGCGGCAGGGCTAACTTGCAAAATCCCCTGGGCGACCAACGTGCGTAGCCGAGTGGACAGAATATTTTTTGCCATCCCCAGATTCTTTTGAAACTCACTAAACCGGCTGATGCCGTCAAAGGCGTCGCGGATGATCAGCAAAGACCACCAATCACCCAGCACATCCAAGGTTCGTGCTACTGGGCATTGAGCATCCTCAAGGCTTTTTCGTTTCATGGTGCGGCTCCAGAGTTATTCTGGTTGCATTATAAAACCTCTTTCACTAAAGTGCATTGGGTTTAATAATGAAACCACTTTAACGAGGCACATGATGAGTGACAAATCGCTGGAGACCTTCCGCTCACCGTCTGTTGAGCTTTTGCCTACGTCACTGGTGCTGCTGTTGGCTGCAGCCTGCGCTTTCAGCGTGGCCAATGTTTATTACGCGCAACCACTGCTTGATGCCATTGCGGTGGATTTTAATATCAGCCAGGCAAGAGTAGGGATGGTGATCGCTGCGACCCAGGTCGGTTGTGCCTGCGCGCTGTTATTGGTGGTTCCTTTGGGGGATTTGCTGGATCGCCATCGTTTACTGGCTGTGCAACAAATCCTGTTGATGTTAGCGTTGCTAATGGTCGGAGTATCGAGCAGCAGCCTGGCATTACTGGCGGCTATGCTGCTGGTGGGATTGTTGGGAACCGCGATGACGCAGGGATTGATCGCCTTTGCCGCTACGTTGGCCTCCCCGCAGGAGCGTGGACGCGTGGTGGGGGCCGCTCAGGGCGGAGTGGTGATGGGTTTACTGCTGGCCCGCACCCTCTCTGGGTTGCTGGCGGATATTGGCGGTTGGCGAACCGTCTACTTTTTCTCAGCGGCTATTACCCTGATATTACTTCCTGTTTTGGCTCGTTTATTGCCAAAGCAGCCTGCTTGCGAGTTGAAGTTAAGCTATTGGCAATTGCTCAGTTCAATGCTGAGCCTGTTGCGCCATGACCGGATCTTGCAGGTGCGCGGTATGCTGGCGTTGCTAATGTTCGCGGCGTTCAGCATCTTCTGGAGTACGTTGGTTCTGCCGCTGAGCCAACCCCCATTTCTATTTTCTCATTCGACCATTGGTGCATTTGGGCTGGTAGGGGCAGTCGGTGCGCTGGCGGCGATGAGAGCCGGGCATCTAGCTGACCAAGGCTGGGGGCAGAGAGCTAGCGGGATGTGCCTGTTGTTGCTGATGATCGCCTGGCTGCCGCTTGGGTTGATGGAGCGAGGGATGGCGTATCTGATTGGCGGCATCATTCTGCTGGATCTGGCCGGGCAGGCAATCCATGTCCTCAACCAGAGCCTGATTTTCACTGCGCACCCGCAATCCCACAGTCGCCTGGTCGGGTGTTACATGCTGTTTTATGCCGTTGGCAGTGGGTTAGGCGCCTTTGCCGGTAGCCATATCTATGCGTGGGTGGGTTGGCTCGGCGTATGCTGGTTGGGCGCAGCGGTAAGCCTAACTGCGTTGCTGTTTTGGTGGCTTACGCTGAAATATTTCCGTTGACCCTGCCATACGCCAGCGCAGGGTCATCCAGCAGCTTTTTTTTCCGCCATACCCTGGATCACCAATAATCCCAACGCGATGACGACGGGAATAAACACCAGCATATTCAGCCAGAACCAGCCGAGAATATGCATCATCTGCCCAGATAACAGAGAGGCTAATGCAGTGGTACCGAAGACAAAAGAGTCATTCAGTGATTGCACCTTCAGCCGTTCTTGATGTGTGTAACAAGCGCTCAGCATGACGGTCGCGCTGACAAAACCAAAGTTCCAGCCGACACCCAGCAGGATTAATCCGCCCCAGAACCAGATGACCTCGGTGCCTATCATGGAAAACGCAGCGGCTCCGGCCGTCAGCAACAGCCCGCTGGCGCAGATGATACGAGGCCCGAAACGCGATATCAGCCTGCCAGTGATAAACGCCGGCGCGTACATGGCCAGAATATGCCATTGGATACCTAAGGTGGCGGTGGACAGGCTGTGCCCGTGATGGATCATCGCCAGCGGCGTTGCGGTCATCATAAACGTCATCAGTCCATAAGAGACCAAGGCCGCCACCGCGGTGGTGATAAAGCGCAATGAGCCGGTGATTTCCCTCAGAGAGCGGACTTTATCTGTTGATGTGGTTTCACTGTGGTGAGCGGGTTCGGAAAGCGGGTTTTGTTGAGTCGCCAAACGAGCGGTCATGCGCCTCATTTGCCATAAAAGCAGTAACGCAATCAACGCCAGCAGAGACTGCCCGAGGAAACTGGCCGACAGCGGTACTGGCAACAGGTGTTGCGTCCAGATCACCAGTTGTGGGCCAATCACCGCTGCCAACAGTCCGCCGAGCATAACCCGGGAGATCGCCACGGGTTGCTCAGGTTTGGCGACATAATCCGTTATCGCAAAACGGTAACTTTGTACGCACGCCGCGTAACCCCCAGCCATCAGGCAGCCCAGACAGAACAGGATGAAGGAGCCGTTTATGACGCCCCATGCGGCTATTATCCCCCCGATGAACGCACTGAGCGCACCAAGGGTATAGGCGTTAACACGCCCAAAGCGGGCTATCAGGGCTCCTACAGGTAACACCGACAGGGCCAGGCCAATGTTGAAGAGACTGACCGGTAGCGTGGATAAGGCTTTATTACTGCTTAATGTCTCACCCACCAATCCGCCTAACGAGATGATAATCGCAGGCGAGGATGCACCTATCGCCTGAAGGGCAAAAAGCAGATGTACGTAGCGCTTTGTTTGTGCGCGGTAGGTGTCTGTCCCTGTATTGACGCCAGCCGGATCCACGATGGCTATTCCTTGGTTGGTTACTGGTAGTGAATACCTTGAATGAATCAGGCGCTATATCCATGACGCCTGATTCGGTGATAGCGATCAATAGTACCCTAGCAATTTCCACCAGGCGAGGCCGACAACAAAGATCAGAAT
The DNA here is from genome assembly GCF_046715635.1 of Serratia sp. (in: enterobacteria). Lineage (GTDB taxonomy): Bacteria > Pseudomonadota > Gammaproteobacteria > Enterobacterales > Enterobacteriaceae > Chania. The sequence continues at coordinate 45 of NZ_JBKJYW010000213.1, read as the reverse complement.
GACGTTGAAAGTCACCACGCAAAAATTGATTTTATAGAAACGTGG
>NZ_JBKJYW010000212.1:0-4894 GCF_046715635.1 Serratia sp. (in: enterobacteria) | reverse complement strand
AACAGCGGTAAAACCGAAAGCAATAGATAGACAAAGATCAGCATCAGCGTCATCAATACCAGCAGCCCGCTGACGGTCACGGCCCCTTGTACGCCACGATCAACGTGCGCACGCAGGCGATCCCGGGGATGTTGGTTAAGCGTTGTCTGTGCCATTTGCCTGTCGTCGGTTCCGTTGTCGGGCTTGCGCCCAAAGATAACCGGGCATCTTATGTCAGTTTTGTGACGTTTGCATGACAAAGTTGCCGGGGCCATGATGGAGGAATAACAATTTGCGGCAGGCAATGCGGCGGGATAACTCCGCAGATATGTTGGACATTGTTGTCAATCTCTCGCAATAATGAAGCAGGACACTAGAGCGGTATTCGGCGATAAGTCCGATCCTTTTCTAAAATTGAACTGGAGTAGCAATGGGTCAGGAAAAGCTCTACATCGACAAAGAATTAAGCTGGTTATCCTTTAATGAACGCGTGTTGCAGGAAGCCGCAGATAAGAGCAATCCCTTGATTGAGCGCATGCGGTTTCTGGGCATTTACTCCAATAACCTGGATGAATTCTATAAAGTCCGTTTTGCCGATCTGAAACGGCGCATCTTGATCAGCGAAGAACAGGGTTCAGGTGGCGCGTCACGTCATTTGCTGAAAAAAATTCAGGCCAAGGTGCTGAAGACCGATCAGGAGTTCGACAGCCTGTACAACGATCTGCTGCTGGAGATGGCGCGCAACCAGATCTTCCTGATCAACGAGCGTCAGGTGTCGGAGAACCAGCAAATCTGGCTGCGGCAATACTTCAAGCATCATTTGCGCCAGCACATCACGCCGATCCTGATCAATCACGACACCAATCTGGTGCAGTTCCTGAAGGACGATTACACTTATCTGGCGGTGGAGATCATTCGCGGTACGCGCATCGATTATGCGTTGCTGGAAATTCCTTCCGACAAAGTACCCCGTTTCGTCAACCTGCCGCCGGAAGCTCCCCGCCGCCGCAAACCGATGATCCTGCTGGATAACATCCTGCGCTATTGCCTGGACGACATCTTCAAGGGCTTCTTCGACTATGACGCGCTCAACGCCTATTCGATGAAAATGACGCGCGATGCGGAATACGATCTGGTGACCGAAATGGAATCCAGCCTGTTGGAACTGATGTCGTCGAGCCTGAAACAGCGCCTAACCGCCGAACCGGTGCGCTTTGTGTATCAGCGCGATATGCCTAATGAGATGGTGGAACTGCTGCGTAACAAGCTGGGGATATCCAACTACGATTCGGTGATCGCCGGTGGCCGCTATCACAATTTTAAAGACTTCATCAGCTTCCCGAACGTCGGCAAAGCCAATCTGGTTAACCGCCCGCTACCGCGCCTGCGGCATATCTGGTTCGATAAATTCCGCAACGGCTTCGATGCCATCCGCGAAAAAGACGTGCTGCTGTACTACCCGTATCACACCTTTGAACACGTGCTGGAGCTGCTGCGCCAGGCATCGTTCGATCCCAGCGTGCTGGCGATAAAAATCAATATCTATCGGGTAGCTAAAGACTCGCGCATTATCGAATCGATGATCCATGCGGCGCATAACGGCAAGAAAGTGACCGTGGTGGTGGAGCTACAGGCACGCTTCGACGAAGAGGCCAACATCCACTGGGCCAAACGTTTGACCGAGGCCGGAGTGCACGTCATTTTCTCCGCACCGGGGCTGAAGATCCACGCCAAACTATTCCTGATCTCGCGCCGTGAAGGCGACGATATTGTGCGCTATGCTCATATTGGTACCGGCAACTTTAACGAAAAAACCGCCCGTATCTACACCGACTACTCGCTGCTGACCGCCGATTCGCGCATCACTAACGAAGTACGCCGGGTATTCAATTTTATTGAAAATCCGTACCGGCCGGTCTCCTTCGACAACCTGATGGTTTCGCCGCAGAACTCCCGCCGCATGCTGTACGATCTGATCGATCGTGAAATTGCCAACGCACTAGCCGGTGAAAACGCCGCTATTATGTTGAAAATAAATAATCTGGTGGATAAAGGGCTGGTAGATCGGTTATATACCGCTGCCGCTGCCGGCGTGAAAATCCGTCTGTTGGTACGCGGCATGTGTTCGCTGATCCCCAACCTGCCGGGAATCAGCGACAATATTCAGGTTATCAGCATCGTCGACCGTTATCTGGAACACGATCGGGTGTACGTTTTCGAGAACAAAGGTGACAAACGGGTTTATCTCTCTTCCGCCGACTGGATGACCCGCAACATAGATTACCGCATCGAGGTAGCAGTATCGCTGCTGGATCCGGCGCTCAAGCAGCGCGTTCTGGACATTCTGGAGCTGCTGTTTAGCGATACGGTCAAGGCCCGCTATATCGATAAAGAACTGAGCAACCAGTATGTACCGCGAGGCAATCGCCGTAAGGTCCGTGCACAGGTGGCCATTTATGAGTATTTAAAAGCTCTGGAACAACCGGACAACTAGGCCAGCCACTATGCCGCTAAAAAGCACTGCAACCAATAATAAGCCACAGGAAATCGCTGCCATCGATCTTGGCTCGAACAGTTTCCATATGGTGATCGCCCGCGTCGTTAACGGCGCCTTACAGGTGTTAGGCCGTTTAAAACAGCGGGTACACCTTGCCGATGGGTTGGACAGCAACAACGTGCTCAGTGAAGAAGCCATGGAGCGGGGCTTGGCCTGCCTGGCGCTATTTGCCGAGCGGTTACAGGGTTTCCCGGCGGATAACGTCACTATAGTGGGTACCCACACCCTGCGTCAGGCGGTGAATGCCGAGGTGTTCCTCAAGCGGGCGGAAAAAGTGATCCCTTATCCGATCGAAATCATCGCCGGGCAGGAAGAGGCCCGTCTGATTTTTATGGGGGTCGAACATACTCAGCCGGAAAAAGGCCGCAAGCTGGTGATCGACATCGGCGGTGGCTCCACCGAACTGGTGATCGGGGAGGATTTCGAGCCTCTGCTGGCAGAGAGCCGCCGCATGGGTTGCGTGAGCTTTGCCCACTTGTTCTTCCCTGAAGGAGAGATCAGCAAAACCAACTTTAAGCGGGCACGCCTGGCCGCCGCACAAAAATTGGAAACCCTGGCCTGGCAATACCGCATCCAGGGCTGGCAATATGCCTTAGGGGCATCTGGTACCATCAAGGCCGCTCATGAGGTTCTGGTCGCCATGGGTGAAAAAGACGGTTTGATTACCCTTGAACGGCTGGAGTTGCTAGTCGAGCAGGTGTTGCAGTTTAAAAATTTCAGCGCCCTGAGCCTGCCTGGCCTGTCGGAAGATCGTCAATCGGTGTTTGTGCCGGGGCTGGCGATCCTGTGTGGTGTGTTTGATGCGTTGGCGATCCGCGATCTACGCTTGTCTGACGGTGCCCTGCGCGAAGGCGTGCTGTATGAAATGGAAGGCCGCTTCCGCCACCAGGATATTCGCAGCCGCACCGCCAAAAGCCTGGCCGATCACTATAATATCGACCGCGAGCAGGCCAAGCGTGTGCTGGAAACCACCGAGCTGCTGTACGCCCAGTGGATGGCGCAAAATACCAAGCTGGTGCAACCACAGTTGGAAGCGTTGCTGAAATGGGCCGCCATGCTGCATGAGGTGGGGCTGAGCATCAACCATAGCGGCATGCACCGCCATTCCGCCTATATTCTGCAAAATACCAACCTGCCAGGCTTCAACCAGGAGCAGCAGTTGCTGCTGTCGGCGTTGGTGCGTTTCCAGCGTAAAGGGATCAAGCTCGAAGAGTTACCCCGCTTGAACCTGTTCAAGAAGAAATATTATCTGCCGCTGATCCAGTTGTTACGTCTGAGCACCCTGCTTAACAATCAGCGTCAGGCCACCACCACGCCGGAAACCCTGCGCCTGGCAACGGATGATAATCACTGGACGCTGCGCTTCCCGGCGGGCTATCTGACGCGGAACAACCTGGTACAGCTCGATTTTGAGCGTGAGCAGGAATACTGGAATGACGTGGTTGGCTGGAAACTGGTGATAGAAGAAGAAGGTGAGCAGGACGCAGACGCAAAACCTGCGGCGTAACCCCTCACCCCAACCCTCTCCCACAGGGAGAGGGAGCTGACCGGAGTACTTAGTTGGCCTGTGCTGCTTCGGTAAATACGGAGTAAGAAGAACGAGGATGGGGTATGGCGCAGAAAAATCAGCGAACTCGATCGGTCCCCTCTCCCTGTGGGAGAGGGTTAGGGTGAGGGGCCATTCTCTCAGTCAGACTCTTCGTCTTCCGCCAGTTGCACCATCGGCACTAAAGACGCCAGCGGCTGCGGTTTACCGATAAAATAGCCCTGCATATAATCCACGCCCAAGCCTTTCAACGCATCGCGCTGCTCGGCCGACTCGACATATTCCGCCACAATCGACAACCTTCTCATCAGCGCCACCTTACAGATTGACGCAATGATTTGGTAATCCACCTTGCTGGTCAGCATATCCTGCACAAAACTGCCGTCGATCTTCAAGATATCGACATGCAGCTCTTTCAGGCGATCGTAGGTGGCATAGCCGGTGCCGAAATCATCCAGAGCGATGCGGCAACCCAATTGGCGCAGCTCTTTGAGCGAGTTCTTGGCATATTTTACGTCCTGCACCAGATGAGACTCTGTCACTTCCAGCACCAGTTGATAAGGCTCAATCTGGTATTGCCGCAAGGCATCGCGCACGTCTTTGCACAGGCTCGGGCGACACAGCGAGGACGGTGACAGATTCACGGCAAAGCGCGCGCTAGGCATGCCTTCACGATGAAGTTGCATAAACTGCAAGGTTTGGCGCAGTACCCACATATCCAACTGGTAAGCTAAACCAAACTCGTGTACCACCGGTAGAAATTCGTTGGGGGGAATGACGTTACCGTCATCATCCAGCATACGCAGCAGGAT
>NZ_JBKJYW010000211.1:0-4263 GCF_046715635.1 Serratia sp. (in: enterobacteria) | reverse complement strand
GGCATAGCGAGAATTCATGATGCGTTTTGTGGCGTAGCTCACAGTTTAATTGTATGATGAATGCGTCAACATCAACGAGAATGCACTATGGGCAACCTATTTAATCTGTGTTGGAAATATGTCAGGGCGATCGTGCTGATCTACCTCAGCCTGTTCGCCGGTAACGCCATTGCGGCGCTGCTGCCGATCGCCATCCCCGGCAGCATTATCGGGATGTTGATCCTGTTTGCCCTGCTCACCTCACAAATTCTACCGGCCAAATGGGTCAAGCCCGGCTGCCATCTGTTAATCCGCTATATGGTGCTGCTGTTCGTGCCAATCGGCGTCGGCATCATGAAGTATTACGACCAGATAGTTGAGGATCTGGCTCCGCTGATCGTGTCTTGCCTGATCAGCACGCTGCTGGTGTTTGTGGTGGTCGGCTATACTTCACATTACTTCCACCGCGAGCGCCCCATCCTCGGTAAAGCAAAAAATGCGGAGGATGAACAATGATGCAAAATATCTGGTGGTCTTTACCGCTGACCCTGGCGGTGTTTTACGCGGCACGCAAGCTGGCACAAAAGCTCAACATGCCATTGCTGAATCCATTATTGGTCTCGATGGCGGTGATCATTCCGTTGCTGTTGCTGACCGGCATCCCTTATGAACGCTATTTTCAAGGCAGCAAAATCCTCAACGATCTGCTGCAACCGGCGGTGGTCGCCCTTGCCTTTCCGCTATACGAGCAGATCCATCAGATCCGCGCGCGTTGGAAATCCATCATCACCGTCTGTTTTATTGGCAGCATGGCCGCGATGATCAGCGGCGGTGCCATTGCCCTGCTGATGGGGGCCAAACCCGAAATTGCCGCCTCGATCTTGCCAAAGTCGGTGACGACCCCGATAGCCATGGCAGTAGCCGAGTCGATTGGTGGTATCCCGGCCATCAGCGCGGTATGCGTGATTTTTGTCGGTATTCTGGGGGCGGTTTTCGGCCATTCACTGCTTGGCCTGTTGCGGATCAACACCAATTCATCGCGCGGTTTGGCGATGGGTACCGCCTCGCACGCGTTGGGTACCGCGCGCTGCGTAGAAATGGATTACCAACAGGGCGCATTCAGTTCGCTAGCTCTGGTTATCTGCGGGATTATCACTTCGCTGACCGCGCCATTTGTATTCCCGATACTGCTGCGACTGTTTGGTTAACGGCCAAAAACTTGCGATAAGTCTCGCATTTATGGATTTCATTGCACATGTTTCATTAAAAAATAGATATAAATCACACTTTATTGTGAGCCTGTTACCTAAAATGTTAAACCGTTACTCGTAGAGAGACTCATTTATGCATGCTCGCTTTCATACCGCCTATGGCGAATTACCCACGGCCTTGCAATCCGCCCTGCTGCCTTATTTAGATGCGCCCGATTTTGCAGCCATGTTCAAGGCCGAGCAGATCGAGGCAATCAAGCAACAGTGCGGGTTGGATGACGATGCTCTGGCCTTTGCTCTGCTGCCATTGGCGGCTGCCTGCTCGTTAACGCCGATTTCGCATTTTCACGTTGGGGCTGTCGCACGTGGCGTCAGTGGCAACTGGTATTTTGGTGGCAACATGGAATTCCGTGGTGCACCTATGCAACAAACCGTGCACGCAGAACAGTGCGCAGTCACGCATGCCTGGCTGCGTGGTGAAGCCAAACTGGTTGCGGTCACCGTCAACTACTCGCCTTGCGGCCACTGCCGTCAGTTTATGAATGAGCTTAACAGCGGCACCGAGTTGGAGATCCACCTGCCTGCACGGGCAACCGCCACGCTGGGTGACTACCTGCCTTACTCCTTCGGCCCGAAAGATCTGCAAATCAGCGAGTTGCTGATGGATCCGGTCGATCACGGTTTCCAACTGACGCTGGATGATGAACTGGCGAAAGCTGCCCTGGATGCCGCCAACCGCAGCCATGCTCCATACAGCACCGCCCATAGCGGCGTAGCGCTGGAAGCCGAAGACGGCAAGGTTTACGCTGGCCGCTATGCAGAAAACGCCGCGTTCAACCCTAGCCTGCCACCATTGCAGGCCGCCCTGATCCTGATGAATGTCTCCGGCGGTGATTGCCAGAAAATTCGCCGTGCCGTATTGGCCGAAGCGGAAGGCGCAATCCTGACCCAGTGGGATGCCACCCGCGCCACCCTGGCGGCCTTGGGCTGCGAAGACGTCCAACGCGTCACCTTCTGATCCCTCAGGCGGAGCCACCGTGCTCCGCCGCAATCCGGCTAAAAAACCAGCAACAAACGACAATTCCCCATTATTTACTAACAAATGCTGTACATATTTTGCCGATCTCTTAGGATCGGCGGTAATAAAGCTTACCCTAAGCAAAGAGTAAAACTGATGGAACTGGAATACGAAAGCAAACGCCCTCTCTACATCCCCTACGCTGGCCCCATTCTGTTGGAGTTCCCGTTGCTGAACAAAGGCAGCGCCTTTTCCGAAGAAGAACGCAGTAACTTCAACCTGCACGGCCTGCTGCCGGAAGCGATAGAAACCATCGAAGAACAGGTGGAACGCGCTTACCGTCAGTATCAGGATTTCAAGAACGATAACGACAAGCACATCTACCTGCGCAATATCCAGGACACCAACGAAACGCTGTTCTATCGCCTGCTGGATTCGCACCTGAGCGAGATGATGCCCATCATCTATACGCCAACCGTGGGTGAAGCCTGTGAGCATTTCTCCGATATCTATCGCCGTGCGCGTGGGTTGTTTATCTCCTACCCGAACCGCGATCGCATCGACGATATGCTGCAAAATGCCACCAAGCAGAACGTTAAGGTGATTGTGGTCACCGACGGGGAACGCATCCTTGGCCTGGGCGACCAGGGCATCGGGGGCATGGGTATTCCAATTGGTAAGCTCTCCCTGTACACCGCCTGTGGCGGTATCAGCCCGGCCTATACCTTGCCAGTGGTGCTGGACGTGGGCACCAACAATCCGCAGCGCCTGAACGATCCGCTCTATATGGGGTGGCGTCATCCGCGTATTTCTGGCGATGAATATCACGCCTTTGTGGAAGAGTTCATCCAGGCGGTGAAACGCCGTTGGCCGAACGTGCTATTGCAGTTTGAAGATTTCGCCCAGAACAACGCCACGCCGCTGCTTAATCGCTATCGTGACGAGCTGTGCTGCTTTAACGACGATATCCAAGGCACCGCCGCCGTGACGCTGGGCAGCCTGATCGCCGCCAGCCGTGCTGCTGGCAGCCAACTGCGCGATCAAACCGTCGCCTTCCTGGGTGCCGGTTCCGCAGGTTGTGGGATTGCCGAACAGATCATCGCCCAGATGAAATCCGAAGGGCTGAGCGAAGAGGAAGCCCGCGCCCGCGTGTTTATGGTTGACCGTTTTGGGCTGCTGACGGATAAGCTGCCAAACCTGCTCGATTTCCAGAGCAAGCTGGTACAGAAAAGTGCCAGTCTGCAGCAATGGCAGGTGGAAAGCGATGCGATCTCCCTGCTGGAAGTGGTGCGCAACGCCAAGCCGACCGTGCTGATCGGCGTCTCTGGCCAGCCGGGGCTGTTTACCGAAGAGCTGATCCGCGAGATGCACAAGCACTGTCCGCGTCCGATCGTGATGCCGCTGTCCAACCCAACCTCCCGCGTGGAAGCTCGGCCAGAAGATATCATCAATTGGACCGACGGTGCCGCACTGGTCGCCACCGGCAGCCCGTTCTCACCGGTAACCTATAAAGACCAGCTGTTCCCGATTGCCCAGTGCAACAACTCCTATATCTTCCCGGGGATTGGCCTTGGCGTACTGGCAGCAGGGGCAAAACGGGTCACCGATGCCATGCTGATGGCCGCCAGCCGTGCCTTGGCCGACTGCTCTCCGCTGGCTACCGACGGCCACGGCGCACTGCTGCCGAATATCGATGATATTCAGGGCGTATCCAAATGTATCGCGATGGAAGTGGGCAAAGCCGCTCAGTTGCAGGGTGTAGCAGTGGTGACGTCGGAAGAGGCGTTGTCTAAAGCCATCGAGCATAACTTCTGGCGCCCGCAGTATCGTATCTACAAGCGTACCTCGTTCTAAGTTCCTCATCGGGCCTGTTAGTCAGGCCCGGTTCTCAAGCCAAGACCGGAATATGCTGAAAAATACAGCGTAATGCCTACGACAAAGGGCGCGCCGCTTGCGTCTGCCGGGCAGGTAAAGTAGCCTTGGAACTCATTTAATCCATCGTTCGCGCAAGGCATCAACATGTGGAAACGCCTGATAGTTAGCCTGTTCATCATC
>NZ_JBKJYW010000210.1:0-6476 GCF_046715635.1 Serratia sp. (in: enterobacteria) | reverse complement strand
GGTTACGCAAACCGTAGTAGTGAACCAGGCGGCCTGCCATCAGCAGCAAACCACACAGATGCACCATCCAGACTTCGGCACCGTTCATCTCCATGATCACCAACAGGATGGCGGCGATCGGGATGTACTCCACGGCGTTACCGTGTACGCGGATCGCGGTTTGCAGCTCGTAGAACCCACCGTCACCGTAGGCGACTCGGTACTGCATTCTCAACCTGACCACGTCAAAAGAGAGTTTGATCAACAACAATGCGCCAAGCACCACATAGAGCGCGCTTACCATTTTTAACTCCATTCATAACCAAATCTGGCAGCGAGCATCATAACTGCCATTATCGCTACTGTCGCGAGGAAATATCCGATGCGATCCAGCAGATTAATAGGTTAAAACAAGGCTTCTTGCTCTGGCCAGTCCGGAGGCAGCGCTAAATTCGGAATTATGCCGTGTAGCCGTTGCCAGATTTTTTGCGCCTGCTGCGGTGAGTCGCTGTTATCTGGCGTATGAATAAACAGATAAGGCTGATGTTGCTGCGCCCAGTCCGGCAGCCTCTGTTGCCATGACTCAAACCAGCGCTGATTGTCCGCCAGCACGTCACCGCCGATAAAACGGATCAGCGGGTTGTTGGCCGTTACCACTGCATGCACCGGTAGCTTGGGTTTTTTCTGCTGTGCATCGCGGATCGCTGGGCTGTGCGGCTTGGCATGGTGCAGCGGGCGGCTATCCAGGATCGTTCGGTTAATACCGCGTTGATGCAAACCCTGATTCAGTTGGCGCTCCGCGTCACCCTTGGCGAAAAACTCCAGATGACGGACCTCGACTCCGTAGGTGAACTCCGGCGGTAAGGCATCAAGAAATGCCCATAGAATGCCCAGATGCTCGGGTGCAAAGGCGGCGGGCAACTGCAACCACAGCTGTCCGATACGTCCTTCAAGAGGGCGCAGGCAATCATAAAATGCCCGGATATCGGCTTCACAGTTGCGCAGTGCTGCTTTATGGCTGATCGCTGAAGGGAATTTAAAGCAAAAGCGGAAATCATCGCCGGTCATGTCGCGCCAGCGATGCACAATTTCCGCCTTCGGCAGAGCGTAGAAGGTAGTGTTACCTTCCACGCAGTTGAAATAGCGGCTGTAGTCCGCCAGATCGCGCAGGCCGATGCGGTTCCAGGCTGGGTGTTGCCATTGCGGCAGTCCAATATACATCAAACGCTCATCTTCCCTGTTATACCCGTCGTCTTTCAAGTTGTAGCGTTGTTACCTGCGCTATCACACCCCAGTCACTTACTAAACGTAAGCTCCTGGGGATGAGATAGCTTGTCGCCTAGCTATGCTGTACAGGGATGTACGAATGCCGCGAGCGCATGGATGCGCAAGAGCGGCCAACTCGAAATTCATAGGGTATAAAATTTACCTTTGTCGCCATGGCCTTTCAAGCCAAGATAGCAAATGTATGATCACAACGCGGCGAGAATTTCGCTGGTGCTGCGCACACGGGCGATACGCGGGAAGATATTATCGAAGGCGAACTGGTGCATCTCGGCGCTGTAAGTGCTGCACATGTCTTCGGCGATCACCAACTCGTAGCCATGTTCCCAGGCTGCTCGTGCGGTAGACTCCACGCCAATATTGGTCGCAATACCGCCCAATACTACCGATTTGATGCCCCGGCGGCGCAGTTGCAGGTCCAGGTCGGTGCCATAGAATGCGCCCCATTGGCGTTTGGTGATCAGCACATCACTGTCTTGTACCGCCAGTTCTTCTGGGAATTCCCACCAGGACGCGGGCAGCCCGCCGACCGGAGACGGTGAAGGTTTATCTACCGGCTGCTTGAGCGCTTCGGCAAAGGAATCGGACCAGCCGACGCGCACCAGAAACACGGGGGCATTCAGCGCGCGGAAACGACCAGCCAGATGGGCCGCATGGGTGACGACTTGGCTGGCACTGTGCGGGCCAGCGGCGTAAGGTAAAATGCCGTTTTGCAGATCGATCAGGACCAGGGCGGTGGTTTGGGCATCAAGTTTCAGCATTGGGAGCGTCTCTGGGTTAAAGTGGATTAGGTTGCGTCACTAGCATTTGAAAGACGAGGGTTACAGGCTACGTGATAAAACTGCTGCTAGTTAATGGGAAATTTGTTAACCGATGTGTTGTTTCTTGGCGCTTAGCACCATTTAGCATTGCAACAATGCCGTGTTCGCTCTTATCTGGCGCATGAATTTCCTTTATAATGACCGCCTTTTTTCACCAATCTTTAATCCAGCGATCTATGCCGATTTATGAATATGCATGTGGCTCATGCCAACATCGATTAGAGAAACTACAAAAATTTTCCGACGCGCCTTTGACTCAATGTCCGGCGTGTGGGCAGCCCGCACTGACCAAGTTGATCTCTGCCAGCGGTTTCCAGTTAAAGGGCACCGGCTGGTATGCAACAGACTTCAAACCGGGCGATAAATAACAATTCGTCAGATAATAGCCGTGCGGAAACAGCAACTGCTGCCAACCTCCGGCCGAATCGGCTTAAGTCAAAAGGATAGCGTATGCGTACTGAATATTGCGGGCAGTTGAATCTGGCCCACGTCGGCCAGGAAGTCACTTTGTGTGGTTGGGTCAACCGCCGCCGCGATCTGGGTGGCCTGATCTTTATTGATATGCGTGACCGCGAAGGCATCGTGCAGGTGTTCTTCGATCCGGATCAGAAAGCGGCCTTCGACAAAGCCTTCGAACTGCGTAACGAGTTCTGCATCCAGATCGTTGGTACCGTGCGCGCGCGCCCGGAAAGCCAGGTCAACAAGGATATGACGACTGGCGAAGTTGAGGTATTTGCTCACGTGCTGGAGATCATCAACCGCTCCGAACCGCTGCCGTTGGACTCGAACCAGACCAACAGCGAAGAAGCGCGCCTGAAATATCGCTACCTGGATCTGCGTCGCCCAGAAATGGCCGACCGCCTGAAAACCCGTGCCAAGATCACCAGCTTTGTACGCCGCTTTATGGATAGCCACGGTTTCCTGGATATCGAAACCCCAATGCTGACCAAAGCCACGCCGGAAGGTGCCCGTGACTATCTGGTACCAAGCCGCGTACACAAAGGTAAATTCTACGCGTTGCCGCAGTCCCCACAGTTGTTTAAACAGCTGTTGATGATGTCTGGCTTCGACCGCTACTACCAGATCGTCAAGTGCTTCCGTGACGAAGACCTGCGCGCCGATCGCCAGCCGGAATTCACCCAGATCGACGTGGAAACCTCTTTCATGAGCGCCGAACAGGTGCGTGAAGTGATGGAGCAACTGGTGCATGAACTGTGGCTGGACGTGAAGGGCGTCGATCTGGGTAAATTCCCGATCATGACCTTTGCCGAAGCGATGCGCCGTTACGGTTCCGATAAGCCAGACCTGCGTAACCCGCTGGAGCTGGTGGACGTTGCCGACCTGGTTAAAGACGTTGAGTTTAAAGTGTTCTCTGGCCCGGCGAACGATGCCAAAGGCCGCGTGGCCGCGATTTGTGTTCCGGGTGGCGCACAACTGACCCGTAAGCAGATCGACGAATACGGCGCTTTCGTTAATATCTACGGTGCCAAAGGCTTGGCATGGTTGAAGGTTAACGATCGTGCTGCGGGTATGGAAGGCGTGCAAAGCCCGATTGCCAAATTCCTCAGTGCCGAAGTGCTGGAAGCGATCCTGGCGCGCACCAATGCGCAAACCGGCGACATTCTGTTCTTCGGTGCCGACAGCTTTAAAATCGTTACCGACGCCATGGGCGCGCTGCGCTTGAAAATCGGCCGCGATCTGGGCCTGACCAAGCTCGACAGCTGGGCACCGCTGTGGGTGGTCGATTTCCCAATGTTCGAAGAAGACGGCGAAGGTGGCCTGGCGGCGATGCACCATCCGTTTACCGCACCGCGCGATATGAGCCCGGAAGAGCTGCAAAAAGATCCTACCTCAGCCATCGCCAATGCTTACGATATGGTGCTGAACGGCTATGAAGTCGGTGGTGGTTCCGTGCGTATTCACCGCAGTGAAATGCAGCAGACGGTATTCGGCATTCTTGGTATCAATGAACAAGAGCAGCGTGAGAAGTTCGGCTTCCTGCTGGATGCGCTGAAGTACGGCACTCCTCCGCACGCCGGTTTGGCCTTCGGTCTGGATCGCCTGGTGATGTTGGTAACCGGTACCGAGAACATCCGTGACGTTATCGCCTTCCCGAAAACCACCGCGGCCGCCTGTCTGATGACCGATGCACCAAGCTTCGCCAACCCGGCTTCGTTGCAGGAACTGGCGATCAGCGTGGTGAAGAAAGCCTCAGCCGAACAAGAGAGCGAGTGATGAATTACAAGCGGCCCGAGTCTATTCTGGTGGTGATTTATGCAAAATCCAGTGGCCGGGTGCTGATGTTACAGCGGCGTGACGATACGGAGTTCTGGCAGTCGGTCACCGGCAGCCTTGAAGACGCCGAGTCGCCGCCGCATGCCGCACAGCGCGAAGTCATGGAAGAGATTGGCATCGATATCGCAGCAGAGGGTCTGCCGTTGCTCGATTGCCAGCGCTGTGTGGAATTTGAACTCTTTGTCCATTTGCGACACCGCTATGCGCCGGGAACCACACGTAATAAAGAGCACTGGTTCTGTCTGGCGTTACCTGATGAGCGCGATCCGGTCCTGACCGAGCATCATGCTTACCAATGGCTTGAGGCGTCTGAGGCGGTCAAACTGACCAAGTCCTGGAGTAATCAGCAGGCGATTGAAGAGTTTGTGATCCATTCTGTCCAGTAGTTCTTTTTGGAGATATTTTTTATGGCAGGTCATAGTAAATGGGCCAACACCAAACACCGCAAAGCTGCACAAGATTCCAAACGCGGTAAGATTTTCACTAAAATTATCCGTGAGCTGGTGACTGCCGCCAAATTGGGCGGCGGCGATCCGGGTTCGAACCCGCGTCTGCGTGCGGCTATCGATAAAGCGCTGTCCAACAACATGACGCGCGATACCCTGAACCGTGCTATCGCCCGTGGCGTAGGCGGTGATGATGATACCAATATGGAAACCATCATCTATGAAGGTTACGGCCCTGGCGGTACGGCGGTAATGATCGAGTGTCTGAGTGACAACCGTAACCGTACCGTGGCAGAAGTGCGCCATGCCTTCACCAAGTGTGGTGGCAACCTGGGTACCGACGGTTCTGTGGCCTATCTGTTCACCAAAAAAGGCGTGATCACCTACGCACCGGGTCTGGATGAAGACACGGTGATGGAAGCCGCGTTGGAAGCGGGTGCCGAAGATATTCAGACCTATGACGACGGTGTCATTGACGTCTTCACTGCCTGGGAAAACCTGGGTGAAGTGAAAGACGCGTTGACCGCTGCAGGCTTCGAGGCAGACTCGGCCGAGGTTTCCATGATCCCGTCCACCAAAGCGGATATGGATGCGGAAACGGCGCCTAAGTTACTGCGTTTGATCGACATGCTGGAAGACTGTGACGACGTGCAGGAGGTTTACCATAACGGTGAGATCTCCGACGAGATCGCTGCAACGTTGTAATGCAGGTGAACGATGGCGTTGCCGACCGGCAACGCCAGGCAACAATCAATGCAGGGTGGTGGTAGCAATGGCGATCATACTGGGTATCGATCCCGGCTCGCGCGTCACCGGCTATGGCCTTATCCGCCAACAGGGCCGCCAACTGACCTATGTTGCCAGCGGTTGTATTCGTACCGTGGTGGATGATATGCCGACGCGCCTGAAGCTGATTTATGCTGGCGTAAGCGAAATCATCACCCAGTTTCAACCGGATTTCTTCGCCATCGAACAGGTGTTTATGGCCAAGAACCCGGACTCGGCGCTGAAGTTGGGGCAGGCGCGGGGCGTGGCGATTGTCGCCGCCGTTAATCAGAACCTGGAAGTGTTTGAGTACGCGGCGCGCCAGGTAAAACAGACGGTGGTTGGTACCGGCGCGGCGGAAAAGTCCCAGGTGCAACATATGGTTCGCTCATTGCTGAAGCTGTCCGCCAATCCACAGGCGGATGCCGCGGATGCGCTGGCTATCGCCATTACCCACTGTCATCTCAGCCAGAACGTGCTGCGTATGAGTGAAGGGCGGTTGAATCTGGCGCGCGGGCGTTTGCGTTAGAGATCTGTAACGTCGGGGCCGCCGCATGCTGCGCCCGCCGAGGCATAGCCATTTTGTTCTCAATCGGAGGCTGGATATTCATCCAGCCTTTTTTATGGTATAAGCTGTATCAATACTGTGTGGCAGTTCGCCACCTACAGGGAACCATTCAGGAGGGGTAATGATAGGTCGTCTCAGAGGAATTATTCTGGAAAAGCAGCCACCGCTGGTGTTACTTGAAACCAATGGCGTCGGGTATGAAGTGCATATGCCGATGACCTGCTTTTACGAACTGCCGGAGCTGGGGCAAGAGGCTATCGTGTTTACCCAATTCGTGGTGCGTGAAGATGCACAGCTGCTGTATGGGTTCAATGATAA
>NZ_JBKJYW010000209.1:0-28176 GCF_046715635.1 Serratia sp. (in: enterobacteria) | reverse complement strand
CATGATGATGATGGCGATTACCCATGCAAATATGGGGCGATCTATAAAGAACTTAGCCATGTATTACCGGCTCCTTTTTATGACTTCTTCTCGGGTTCAGACGCAGTCTGCGGCTTGCTGCTATCAGCTTCCTGCGCTTTCACCTGAACGCCAGGCCTGATTTTTTGCAAGCCAGTGACAATCACGCGATCGCCCGGTTTCAAACCAGCCGTCACCAACCACTTGTTGCCAATCGCCTGCGCGGCAGTCAGCGTACGTACTTCCACTTTATCGTCCGCACCTACAACCATCGCGGTAGCTTCGCCACGTGGGTTACGGGTGACGCCTTCTTGCGGAACCAGCAAGGCATCGCTACGCACGCCTTCATCCAGACGGGCGCGTACGAACATACCTGGCAGCAAGGCATCATTCGGGTTAGGGAAAATGGCACGAATAGTGATGGAACCGGTGGTTTCATCAACGGTTACGTCAGAGAACTCAAGCGTTCCTTCTTGCGCATATTCCTGGCCGTTTTCCAGCAGCAGCTTCACTTTAGCCTTGCCGTTTTCCTGTTTCAGAGTGCCGTTAGCCAGCTCTTGTTTCAGGCGCAGATAGTCGTTGCTTGACTGGGTCACGTCGACATACATCGGATCCAGTTGCTGCACGGTAGCCAACGCAGTGGCCTGACCGGTAGTGACCAGGGCCCCTTCGGTGACCGCTGATTTACCAATACGACCAGAGATAGGTGA
Source organism: Serratia sp. (in: enterobacteria) (assembly GCF_046715635.1). Taxonomy (GTDB): domain Bacteria; phylum Pseudomonadota; class Gammaproteobacteria; order Enterobacterales; family Enterobacteriaceae; genus Chania. The sequence continues at coordinate 27,448 of NZ_JBKJYW010000209.1, read as the reverse complement.
AGTCACTTTGGTGTAAGCCAGATTGATACGTGCGGTTTCCACAGCTGCCTTGGCAGCTACCACTGCGGCGTTAGCCTGCAGCAGGGTGGAGGTGGCGTTATCGAACTCTTGCTTACTGATGTAGCTGGTACCCAGCAACGGCTTGTAACGGGTTACCGTCAGACGCGCGATTTCTGCAGCAGCCTGGGCTTTGGCCAGGTCGCCTTTGGCACTGTCATAGGCTGCCTGATAGGTCGCTGGATCGATTTGATACAGTGAAACACCCGCCTTGATATCGCTGCCCTCAATAAAGTTGCGTTTCAGGATGATGCCACCTACCTGAGGGCGAACTTCGGCGATGCGGTATGCTGCGGTACGGCCAGGAAGATCGGTAGTAATATTGAGAGGTTCAGCCTTCAATGTCACCACACCCACGGCAGGAGCCTGGTGTTGGGCTTGTTGCTGGGTTTCTTTATCATTACATCCTGTAAGCACTAAGCTGCCTGAAAGCATCAGAACTGCCGCCAGAGGCGTTAACCCTCTGTTTTTGTTCATAGAAAAACCTCAAGTGTCCGATTTCAAATTGATCAATGGATCACAAGCTTTTAAACCCATTGCTGCGTTAATTTTATCTGCGTGCTATGGTACATACATTCGCGAATGTATGTAAATCAAACTCCCTGTAAAAAACAACACCATGGCACGAAAAACCAAACAGCAGGCGCAAGAAACACGACAACAGATCCTCGACGCTGCGGTGAGGGAATTCTCTGAACGTGGCGTATCAGCAACCTCACTGACAGATATCGCCACCGCTGCAGGGGTGACACGTGGTGCAATTTACTGGCACTTCAAGAATAAAGTAGACCTGTTTAATGAAGTTTGGGAGCTCTCAGAGTCGAAAGTAGGCGATCTGGAGATAGAGTATCAGACAAAGTATCCTGATAATCCACTGCGTATTTTAAGAGAGATTCTGATTTACATTCTCACCGCTACGGTCGATGACAGTCGGCGCCGGGCATTGATGGAGATCGTGTTCCATAAATGCGAGTTTATCGGCGAAATGATGCCATTACATGATGCTCGCAAGGTGCTTTACCTTGAAAGTTATGAGCGTATCGAACGCGTGTTACGCAAGAGTATCGATCATGGCCAACTCCCTGCCGATCTCCACACCCGCCGGGCCGCAATCATCCTGCGTGCGTACCTCACCGGCCTGATGGAGAACTGGTTGTTTATGCCGGAAAGCTTTGATCTCAAAGCAGAGGCGAGTATCTTGGTCGACAGCTTCCTCGAAATGGCGCAGCTTAGCCCTTCTTTGCGTGTGAATGCGTCAGCCCGGTAGACCTAGATAAGGAGAATCCCAATGTCATCTCTGTTACTGATTGCCAACGGTGCGGCCTATGGTCAGGAATCGTTGTTTAATGCGCTACGTCTGGCTATCACCTTGAAAGAACAGCAGCCCGGCCTGCAGTTGAAACTGTTTTTGATGTCCGATGCGGTCGTGGCAGGCATTGCCGGTCAACAGCCGCGTGAAGGCTATCATTTGCAGCAGATGCTGGAGATCCTGACGGCGCAGCAGGTACCGGTCAAACTGTGTAAAACCTGTGCCGATGCCCGTGGCGTGAGCCAACTGAAGCTGGCCGATGGCGTGGAAATTGGCACGCTGGTGGAATTGGCTCAGTGGACGCTGACGGCGGAGAAAGTGCTGACTTTCTAATCCACAACGGTACTCTACATATCCCCTATGGATTTCGAGCTACAGCTAGGCGACAAGAGCGTTAACAACGCTGTAGCTTGCAAGACGACGGGGATTTGCCATTCATCATCTGCAACGCTTTTCTTATTCATTGCCAACCTGCGATCGTGATAACCTTGGCGCTTCATTGTTAAACCGACGTTAAATCATGAGTCGCAGGCGTATTCTCCCCGCTGTCCAAACGGTTTCCTTCTCTTACTCTGCGGGTCAATTCCGCATTATCACGCTATGGTTTTTGTTGTTGGCGGCACTGGCTCTGCCCTTGGGCGCGTTCGCGGCACAGAGCAGCGATCTCCCTGCGCGCAGCGATATTCAGAGCCAGATAGAGACGCTGAACAAGCAAAAAAACCTGACGCCGATCGAAAAACAATCCCTGCAGGATTTAACCCGTACGATGGAGTTGCTTGACGGCCTCGATCGCACCAAGCAAGAGGTTAACCAGCTTAAACAGCAGGTTCAGCAGGCACCTGCCAAATTACAGCAGGTCACGCGCGATCTGGAATCGCTGAAGAACCCGGCTGATGAAGCGGTAACGCGAGCCGAATTGCTGCCGCTTTCCCTACGCCAGTTGGAAAGCCGCCTGTACCAAACGTTGGACGAACTGCAGGACACTCAGGAAAGCCTCTCAACCTACAACAGCCAACTCATCTCACTACAGACCCAGCCCGAGCGTGTGCAGAGCAGTATGTACGCTGCCTCCCAGCGCTTACAGGAAATTCGTAACCTCCTTAGCGATCGAGCGCCGGCGCAAGAGGCGCTACGCAGCACTCAACAGGTCATGCTCAATACGGAGCAGGTGTTGCTGAATGCCGAGATAGACCTGCAGCGCAGAAGTCTGGAGGCCAATACCACGCTACAAGATCTGCTCCAGAAGCAGCGCGATTACACCACCATGAACATCGATGCCCTGGATCACCGGGTGCAGGTGTTGCAGGATGTGGTAAATAGCAAACGGCTGACGCTGTCGGAAAAAACGGCGAAAGAGGCGCAGAATCCGGAAGATGCCAGCGATATCCAGAGCGACAAACTGGTGAGCAAGGAGCTGAACATCAACCGGCAAATCAGCCAGCGGCTGATCACCGCCACGCAAGAGAGTAATACCCTGTTCCAGCAAAATATTCAGGTGAAAAACTGGCTCGATCGCGGCCTGCAATCGGAACAAAACCTGAAAGAGCAGATCCAGGTGCTGAAGGGCAGCCTGGTGCTGTCGCGCATTCTTTATCAGCAGCAGCAAAACCTGCCGCCGGGCACGCTGGTGGCGGATATGAGCACCCATATTGCGGACTTACGGTTGGAGCAGTTTGAGATCAATCAACAGCGCGATGAGTTGTTCAAGGGCGATGACTTCATCAACAAACTGGTGGCGGACAGTAAGGAAAAGGCCAGCGGTGACGTGCTTGATGCGTTGAATGAAATTGTCGACATGCGCCGTGAGCTGCTCGATCAACTGAATAAACAGCTCAATAACCAACTGTCGTTGGCTATCAACCTGCAGATTAATCAGCAGCAACTGACCAGCGTCTATAGCTCGGTACAGGACACGCTTACCCAGCAGATTTTCTGGGTTAACAGCAACAAACCGATCGATTTCGCTTGGCTCAAGGGGCTGCCGGGCGCGGTGAAAGAACAGCTGGCCGGGCTGGATTTCAAATTCGAACCTGGCCAAATGCTGTTGGGCGGGCTGCATGCCCTGGTGTTCCTGATCCCGTTACTGATAGTGATTGGCCTACTGCGCTGGCGCTATCGCCTGATTGACCGGCATCTGCAAAAACTGGCCAATGATGTCGGCCAGCTAAAGCGTGATAGCCAATTGCATACGCCGAAAGCCATCCTGCTGACCTTATTAAAGGTGTTACCGGGCTCGTTACTGCTGCTCGGTGCCGGGTTCTGGTTCTATCGGGCCGATTTCAGCATCAGCGATTTTATCTGGGCCTTGTCACAACAGCTGGCGCTGTTCTGGCTAGTGTTTGGCTTCACCTTCCGCATGCTGGCCCCCGGTGGCATTTCGGAGCGGCATTTTAATACCCCGGCCGATCGCTGTGCGCACTATCGCCGTCAGACCTTCAGGTTGGGGCTGGCCCTGTTACCGCTGATCTTCTGGTCAGTGCTGGGCGAAAAAGCCCCGCTGAGATTGGTCGAAGATGTTATTGGCCAGGTGGTGGTGATCCTGACGTTGGCGCTATTAGCGGTGCTGGTGTTTCCCATCTGCCGCGACCACTGGCGCGAAAAAGACTCCCATACGGTGCGGTTGCTGATGGTCACCGCGCTGGCTGCCACACCGGTGATCCTGCTTGGGCTGATGTTTGCCGGTTACTTCTATACCACGTTACGTTTGGCTGGCCGTTGGATCGACAGCCTGTATCTGTTCTTCCTATGGAATATCGTTTATCTGGCCGCGATCCGTGGCCTGAGCGTCGCAGCTCGTCGGTTGGCCTATCGCCGTGCCCTGGCGCGCCGCCAAAACCTGGCCAAAGAGAAAGAGGGAGCCGAAGGTAACGAGCCGGTAGAGGAACCCCCTCTGGCACTGGATCAAATCAACCAGCAGTCGCTGCGTTTGACCACCATGGTGCTGTTTCTGATCTTCGCCAGTGCGTTTTATGCGATATGGTCGGATCTGGTGACGGTGATCTCCTATCTCGATAGCGTTACCCTGTGGCATTACTCCAGCAGCGTAGCGGGCAGTGTGATACCGCAGGCGGTGACGCTGGGTAATATGATGGTGGCTGTCTTGGCGGTGATCGTCGCTTACGTTATGACGCGTAACCTGCCGGGGCTGCTGGAAGTGCTGGTGTTATCCCGTCTGCAGCTGCGACAGGGGGCGTCTTATGCCATCACCACCATTCTGACCTATCTGATCACGGCGGTGGGTACCATCACCGCATTAGGATCGCTAGGCGTCTCGTGGGACAAACTACAGTGGCTGGTGGCGGCGCTATCGGTGGGGTTGGGCTTCGGTTTACAGGAAATCTTTGCCAACTTCGTTTCCGGCCTGATTATCCTGTTTGAACGCCCGGTACGGATCGGCGATACCATCACCATCGGCACGTACTCCGGGACGGTCAGCAAGATCCGTATTCGCGCTACCACCATTACGGACTTTGACCGTAAAGAAGTGATCATTCCTAACAAAGCGTTTGTCACCGAGCGGCTGATTAACTGGTCACTGTCAGACACCATTACCCGCGTGCTGATTAAAGTAGGGGTGGCCTATGGTTCGGATCTGGACAAGGTGAAGGCGGTGCTGTTGCGGGCGGCGCATGAAAATCCGCGCGTGATGACGGATCCTGAGCCGATGGTCTTTTTCCTCAACTTTGGCGCCAGCACGCTGGATCATGAGCTGAGGTTGTATGTGCGTGAGTTGCGCGATCGCAGCTATACCGTGGATGAACTGAACCGGGCGATTGACCGCCTGTGCCGTGAGAACGACATTAATATTGCCTTCAACCAGTTGGAAGTATATCTGCATAACCAGCAGGGCAATGAGGTGCAGGAGGTCAAGCGGGCGCAGGTTCCTGGCATCGGTGATCAACCTGCGGTGTAGGAACCTGACAATAGCGCAAGCGGGCCAAGATCATTGGCCCGCGGGCAAATACGGTGAGGTGATGCCCGCACGCTGCATCTTTTCCTGATAATCTTTTCTGACGATATCCAGCGCGGCCAGCGCCGTTGCTGGATCGATCTCGTTACATTCCAGCAGGTAAATCAAGTCTACCGCCAGTTGTAATTCTGGGGAGGCATTATCTAGCGACATAAGTCCAACGTTTGTATTAGTGAAGGGATCTTCCCGTGTTTTAAACGCAGGAGAGACGAGATTGTGCTTGGGCTGAGTATAGTGAACCTGGCGCGGGGAGGGGAATAATCATTAAAATAATGTGACAAATATTCAAAAACCGTTTTCTTTTCGCTCGATGCTGCGCTCTATACGTGCCAATGCTTGCCGACAACGCACTAATCTGCCTTCAAATGCGGCCAGTTCCTGCTGTAATTTTTTCTGCGCGGCGAAGGTGGTTTGTTGCCCTAACAGGCTTTCGCGATCCTGGATCATGGCGATCAGGCGGCGTTCATAATCCTGATGTTCGGCGAGCTTATGATACAAATCGACCACCGCCACTTCCTTTGGCTGATTTTTGCGCCGTATCGTCTGGGTCGCCATTTCGCGCTGTAACGCGGTGAGCTGCGCCACCAGCTTTTCCGCCAGAAAGGCAACGTGGGCGGTACGGCTGTCTTTTACTGCCGTTTGTAGCTGGGCAAAGTTCTTTTGTATCTCGGCCAGATAATCTCGTAACCGCGTGCCGTGGTTGGAGAACAGCGCTACGTCAAAACGTGCCTGCGAGATTGGGGCATCACCTCGCGGTTGGATTTCGCTGGCCAAGGCGGCGATCTGTTGTTCAAGCGCCTGTAATAAGCGGTGCGTAGTCACGTGAGATCCTTCGATAAGGCAGTAGGTGCCTAAGCTTGCCCGTGAAAGGGCGATCAGACAAGCGGCAAATGTCTTTCTGCCAAACCCGCACCGGGAGCGGTCAGATGCTTTTCGCAGGATCCTATCGAGTGAAATCTTTGTGATGACGATCAAAAAGTATAATAGTATACCTTTATGTTTTTTGCTTTAAGGGTACACTGAATCTGTGCCAACATTTCAGGGAAAATTATCCACCGTTGAACAAGGCGGAAGATAACTGCCGTTCGGATAAGCGTTATGTGGCATTAGCGATTTGCATTAACCCATGAAAATGACCTGTTGTTAACAGGCGACATCGTTAACAGATCTCAAGAAAAGGTGCTCACATGAAATTATCAGTCCTCGAAAAGATAGGATTTGGCGCCGGTGACATGGCTATTAATATCATTATTATCGCCATGCAGTTATTACTTGCGTATTTCTACACCGATATCTATGGTTTACATGCCGCCGATGTTGGCGTCTTATTTGTGGTTGTGCGTTTGATTGATGCGATTATCGATCCGCTCATGGGAGTGTTAACTGATAAAGTCAACACCCGCTGGGGGCGCTATCGTCCCTACCTATTGTGGTTCGCCATTCCGTTTGGCTTTGCCGTTTATCTGATGTTCATCACGCCAGATGTGGATTACACCGCGAAATTGGCATGGGCCTACTTCACCTATATTTTAATGACCGTTATCTATACGGCGATTACCATCCCCTATATTTCCATGATTGGGGTCATTACCGACGATCCACTGGAGCGGTTGAGTGCCAATGGTTACCGGTTTGTGATGACTAAAATTGCGGCGTTCCTGGTGACTATTGTAGTGCCGTTGATGGCCGTGTGGCTTGGTCAAGGTAATAAGGCTCATGGTTATCAACTCTCAATGGGATTGATGGGCGTGATGGGAGCGGTGCTGTTCATCTTCTGCTTTATGACCACCCGTGAACGCAGCCGCCCGGAAATTCCCACCATGCGCCTGCCCGAGCAGTTCAGGCTGTTGCTGCGCAACGATCAGTGGTTACTGTTGGGCGTAGTGATCATGTTACTGATGTGCGGCTATGTTATCCGTGGTTCCGTGGCTGCCTACTATGCCAAGTATTACCTTGAAGGTGGGGATGCCCTGATTTCCCCGTTCCTGACCGTAGGGGTCGTGGCCTCGATACTGGCCATGATCTCCACCACCTATATCACCCGGGTGTACGACAAAATAAAGCTGTTCCGTTATACCCAGTTGATGACCTTTGTTTTGAGTCTGGGCATGTTTTTCCTGGTTGGACAAAATAACCTGTGGTTGGCATTCGTATTTTATTTCCTGATTAACTACTTCTGCGATATGCAGATGCCGATATTCTGGTCCTCGATTGCCGAAGCAGTAGATTATGGCGAAAACAAGACGGGTAAGCGGGTTTCCGGTCTGGCATTTGGCGGCATTTTATTTTTCCAGAAGTTTGGTATGGGGATCGCCGGTGGGCTATTAGGCTTCCTGCTGAGTCATTTCGGCTATCAACCCGACGTGCAGCAGACGGCCAATGCATTAACCGGCATTGCCATGATGATGACGATAATTCCGGCATTATTCCATTTAATCATCGGCCTATTGATGAAACGTTATGTCATTAATAATCACTATTACGCTGAATTGAAACTGGCCTTGGCCAAGCGAGGGTGAGATGAGCAGCAACAACAAGGTATGGGTGATTGGCGACGCTTCGGTTGACCTGGTGCCTGACGATCAACAGCGTTATCTGAAATGCCCCGGCGGCGCGTCTGCCAACGTGGCGGTGTGTGTGGCCAGACTGGCAGGGCAGTGTGGGTTCATTGGCCGCTTGGGGCTGGATCCAGTCGGCCATTTTCTGGCACAGACCCTGCGGCGCGAAGGGGTGGATATCAGCAGTCTACGGCTCGATCCTGCGTTGAAAACCGCCGTGCTGATCGTTTCGCTGGAAGAGGACGGTGAGCGCTCCTTCAGTTATCTGGTGACCCCCAGTGCCGACAGCTTTGTCTGTGAACAGGACCTGCCGGTTTTCGCTGCCAATGAGTGGTTCTACTTCAATTCGATCGGGTTAATCCGGGAGCCTTCGCGTAACGCCTGTCTGGCAGGAGTACGCCAAATGCAACGAGCAGGAGGCTCGGTGTTGTTTGACGTCAATCTGCGGGAGGCAATGTGGGACCAGCCGGAGGAAATTCTGCCGCAGGTGACCGCCGCCATTGCGCAAGCCGATATCTGCAAGATTTCTGCCGATGAGTTGTGCCGTCTGTCGGCCCAACCGGACTGGCGCAGTGCTCGTTACTACGCCCGTGATTTGGGGTGTATGACGACGGTGATCTCGCTCGGTGCCGAGGGGGCTTATGTCATTCATCAGGGGCAAGAACAGTATTTTCCGGCTATTGCGGTAGAGGTTATCGATACCACGGGAGCTGGGGATGCCTTTGTTGGCGGCTTGCTGAGCTGCCTGGCACAACAAGAAGATTGACGTCATGAGTCACTGGCCGATGCCCTGTTGACCGCCAATTATTGCGGCGCAGCGGCGGTGACGCAGAAAGGTGCCATGACCGCTTTACCTACTGCCGGGCAACTGGCTGATTTTTATGCGGCCTCATCCTGCCAGGCTGCTGTTGCAAATGACACCGAGGAGACTTGAATGAACGCAAATTATGACAAAGTACTGGGTTGCCTGATCGGCGCAGCTGCCGCCGATGCGATGGGAGCGGCGACAGAAGTACGCACTCAACAACAAATCAAGGAAACTTTTGGTGGCTGGGTGACGACCTTTCTAAAGCCTCCGGCGGATACCTTTGGCCGTTGTAACGAGGCTGGGATGTGCACCGATGACTTCCTCCAGGCGAAATACATTATGGATGCTCTGCTGGCCCATGGGCGTCAGGTTTCTGATATGGCAATGCGGGAAGCTTTCCAACGTTGGCTGGATTATCCATTTTATGCCAACTTTACCGGCCCCACGACCCGCGCGGCGATGAAGGCGATTTTTAACGATAATCGCGCTTCTTTACAGGGTGAGCTGGAAGGCGAGAAGCAGTCGGTGCAGATTATCAACGGAGGCAATGCTGCTGCGACTAACGGTTCGGCGATGAAAATCTGGCCAGCAGCGGTGTTGCACCCGGCAGAGATTGATCGGGCGATCCAGTGCGCTCTGGATATTGCCCGCTTTACCCATAACAACGTGTTGGCGATGTCGGGGGCTGCGGCCATGGCGGCGGCGATCAGCGAGGCCTTATCCACCTCGGCCAGCCGTGACTCGATTATTGTCGCCGGCATTTATGGCGCCGATAAGGGGTTGGCTCTGGCTGCCGAACAAGGCGCGGCAGCGATAGCAGGGCCATCCGTGGGGCGGCGAATCGAGTTGGCCGTCACCATTGGCAAACGCCATCTGCACTGGGAAACGGCGATCGTCGAGCTCAACGATATCATCGGCACCGGGTTGCATGTCAGTGAAGCGGTACCGGCTGCATTTGGCCTATTCGCCTGCTGCGCCACCAATCCGGTTGATGCTATTGTTTCCGCAGTGAATATCGGCAATGATACGGATACGGTTGCTACCATGGTAGGTGCCATCTCCGGCGCATTCCACGGTGCAGCAGCATTGCCCGCAGACTACCTGAGTACATTGGATCGCATGAACCACTTCTCTTTGGAGGCGTTGGCGGGTTCAATCACGCACTAAGTGCCAGATAGGGGGAAGGGGGCGTGCTCTTTCCCCTGTAAACAAGATGAGGTCATCCGGTGGTGGTAGACAAGGCGAGCTATACGCCGCTGTATAAGCAGTTGTATTCGATCATCTGTCATCAGATCCTCGATGGCACATACAGCCTGGGCGATCGCTTACCGACGCAAAAGGAAATTGCGCGCCAATTTGATGTTTCGCTTATTGTCGTCAAACAGGCCTGGAACGATTTGGTGAACAGCGGGATCATCGTCTCGCAGCGTGGCACCGGTTCGGTGGTGAATGCGCTGCCGGAAGGGGTCAGCTATGGGCACACGTTTCGCGGTATTACCTCCGACCTGAGCTTTTCCCAGATACGCATAGAAAATCAGATCCTGATGGTGGCACCACGTAGCGCCAAAGAGGCGTTGCTTGATGGGCTGAATCTGCCAGCCAAGAACAAGTATCTGTTTATCTCCCGCGTGCGTTATGCCAAAGGCAAGCCGTTCAACCACGAAAAAATTTACATTAACCTGTCGTTCTTCCCCGGTTTGCAACTGGTGCCAGAGGATTTGGCACAACAATCGCTCTATCAATTGCTGGAAAATCGCTATCAGATCACCATCGGTTCCGCGGTGGAGAAGATTGACGCTGTTATGCCTTCGCCTGAATTATGTGAACGCTTGCAGATTAGTGCTGATATGCCGCTGTTATCGGTCGCACGTCAGACGTTCCTCCGCGATGAGAATGAACCTTTTGAATATTGTCGCTATAGTGTCTTATCAGACTACTTCGGTGAAATTCATTATCAGTAATGCGCTATTGGTGATTTTTGCAGTGGGCCGCCAAGCGCTAGGGTGCCACCAAATAGCGGTGAAGAAGAGACAGCATGACTCGTTGGTTGTTGATTATACTGGGGTGGTTGGCCGTCGTGCTGGCAACGTTGGGCGTGGCGCTGCCGCTGCTGCCAACGACTCCATTTCTGTTGTTGGCCGCCTGGTGCTTTGCACGCTCTTCACCGCGCTTTCACTATTGGTTGCTGTATCGCTCGTGGTTTGGTTCTTATTTGCGCCATTGGCAACAGCATAAGGCGTTACCGCCCGGAGCCAAGTGGAAAGCGGTGCTGCTCATTATACTGACGTTTGCCGTTTCCCTCTGGCTGGTGAAGCTGTGGTGGGTACGAGGTGTACTGCTGGCGATCCTGGTTATTTTACTGACCTTTATGCTCCGACTGCCAGTTATTGACCTGTCGCAACAAAAACAGCGCTGATCGTGCGGCGTCAGTTGCATTTATCCGCCATTTTGCATAGATTTGGGCGTTTTCGTGCGCAGGTTTCCTCCCGCCGTTTTTTTGTTCAAGGCGTGGCAGTTGATGGCCTGTGTGGAAGTTACCAGGAAGTTTTATCAGGCAATAACTATGACCGCGACTGCGCAACAGCTTCAGTATATTAGAGACAGTATCAAAACCATCCCCGACTATCCGAAGCCGGGCATTCTGTTCCGTGACGTGACCAGCCTGTTGGAAAACCCGCTGGCGTATGCTTCCAGCATTGAACTGCTGGTTGAACGTTACCGCGATACGGGCGTCACCAAGGTGGTGGGTACTGAAGCGCGTGGTTTCCTGTTCGGCGCACCGGTGGCGTTGGCGCTGGGCGTTGGCTTTGTGCCGGTTCGCAAACCGGGCAAATTGCCGCGTGCGACGCTGAGCGAAAGCTATGAGCTGGAATACGGCACCGACAAGTTGGAAATTCACACCGACGCCATCGTTGCTGGCGACAAAGTTCTGGTCGTTGACGATCTGCTGGCCACCGGCGGCACGATCGAAGCCACCGCCACGCTGATCCGCCGCCTGGGTGGTGAAGTGACAGATGCGGCATTTATTATCAACCTGCCGGATCTCGGGGGCGAAACGCGCCTGAATAATCTGGGTATTGATTGCTACTGCCTGCTCGACTTCGCCGGGCATTGATACTTTCGATAGACAACCCCGTGGTTCGCTGCGGGGTTGACGTTTAACAGCTACATCCCCGCATTCTCTACTGTCTTCTATTCTCATCAATTCATTGCTGAAAACGTCAATCCTCTGGCTCGCGGCAACGTTTTAACCTACGGCCTCATATGATAAAGTTCATTCAGGAATGGTTGGAAAGTGAGCGATTATGAAAGAAAACAGCAAACTCAATTTACACGATGCGGTATTCAAACAGTTTCTAATGCACCCAGGGACAGCACAGGATTTCCTCGAAATCCATCTGCCAGCAGAGCTACGCAAGATTTGCGACCTCAGCACTCTGAAGCTTGAATCCGGTTCTTTTGTTGAGGACGATCTACGCCAGTATTTCAGTGATGTCCTCTACAGCCTGAAAACCACGGCGGGTGATGGGTACATTCATGTGCTTATCGAACATCAGTCAACACCAGATCAACATATGGCCTTCAGGCTGCTGCGTTACGCCATTGCCGCCATGCAGCGTCATCTTGCGGCTGGACACAAAAAGCTACCATTGGTTGTTCCGATATTGTTCTACACCGGTAAACGTAGCCCGTACCCGTATTCAACCAACTGGCTGCAGAAGTTTGACGATCCTGAGCTGGCGAAAAAGCTCTATGGTACTGATTTTCCACTGGTGGATGTCACCGTTATTCCCGACGATGAAATCATGAATCACCGCAGCATGGCTGCACTCACACTGTTGCAGAAAAATATCCATCAGCGCGATATCGCGGAACTGACTGGCCGGTTGGCGACTATCCTGCTGGCGGGATATCTTTCTTCGCAACAGGTGATATCGTTGGTACACTATTTAGTACAGGCTGGCGAAACCGCCGACGCTGAAGCCTTTGTACGCGAGCTGGCACAACGAGTGCCCGAACACGGAGACGAACTAATGACTATCGCACAACAGCTGGAGCAGAAAGGCATCGAGAAAGGCATAGAGAAAGGCGTTCAGATTGGCGTCGAGAAAGGCCGCGAAGAAGGCGTTCTGCTAGGCAAGCTGGACGTAGCCCGTAGCCTGCTAAAAATGGGCATGGCACGTGAAGCCGTGCTTGAGGCAACGGGATTGACCGAAGACGAACTGGCCCAGATCCGCCACTAAATCTTTAACGGCTGGCGTTCGTTGGCCGTTCCAATATGGCGCTATTTTCAGCAGCGACTGGCCACTTGATGGTTAGCTAAAAATGCAAAGACCCAGTTTCAGGCGGCAGACAAAACCTCATCGATAGCTCTTTACTGTCAAACACCGCATAAATTCTGTCAGGCAGATTCTTTTCCTTTCACCTTTGCCAAGGTGTTTCCCTGTTATTAACTAGCCCCCAAGCTCGCGTCTGGCAAGCATGATGCAAAGTTATAGGAATGACGGCGGGCGTACTGTTACACTAACGTGTGAGTGGCTGTCAGACGATAAAAGGGTATCGGTTCAACCTCGGTACCCAGCAGGCTGCACACAGGGCAATGTCCTCGACGTTGTGATGTACTACTTGGGTTGAAATTACTCCATAAATCAGTGATGAAGTCTTAATGAGCTATCAGGTTCTTGCCCGTAAGTGGCGCCCCCAAACGTTTGCAGAGGTTGTCGGACAAGAGCATGTCCTGACGGCGCTGGCTAATGGTCTCTCTCTGGGGCGGATCCATCACGCCTATCTGTTCTCCGGCACGCGCGGCGTGGGTAAAACCACCATTGCGCGGCTGCTGGCCAAAGGTTTGAACTGCGAAACGGGCATCACCGCGACGCCCTGTGGCCAATGTGATAACTGCCGCGAGATTGAACAGGGGCGCTTTGTCGATCTGATCGAGATCGATGCTGCCTCCAGAACCAAAGTGGAAGATACTCGCGATCTGCTCGATAACGTGCAATACGCCCCGGCGCGTGGCCGTTTCAAGGTTTACCTGATCGATGAAGTCCACATGCTCTCGCGCCACAGTTTCAATGCGTTGCTGAAAACGCTGGAAGAGCCACCCGCGCACGTCAAGTTCCTGCTGGCGACCACCGATCCACAGAAGCTGCCAGTCACTATTCTTTCCCGCTGCCTGCAATTCCATCTTAAAGCTATGGACGTGGAACAGATCCGCATGCAGTTGGAAACCGTGTTGCTGGCAGAGCACATCACCAGCGATGCCCGCGCGTTGCAACTGTTGGCGCGAGCCGCCGATGGCAGCATGCGTGATGCCCTCAGCCTGACCGATCAGGCGATTGCCATGGGGCAAGGGCAGGTGACGACCGACACCGTCAGCCAGATGCTGGGGACGTTGGATGATGAGCAGCCGCTGGCCATCCTGGAAGCCCTGGTGAGTGCCGACGGCGAAAAAGTGATGGCGCAGGTCGCCCAGGCGGCGTCACGCGGTGTAGATTGGGAAAACCTGCTGGTGGAAACGCTAGCGCTGTTGCACCGCATTGCGATGGTACAACTGCTGCCCTCGGTGCTGGATAACCACTACGCCGCCATTGAGCAACGGTTGCGTGAGCTGGCGCGCACCTTGCCGCCCACGGACGTGCAACTTTATTATCAAACCTTGCTGGTTGGCCGCAAAGAGCTGGCCTATGCCCCTGATCGCCGTATGGGCGTCGAGATGACTCTGCTGCGCGCGCTGGCGTTTCATCCAAAAGCGGTGATCCCAGAGCCAGTGGCCATGGTGCAGATCGCTCCCGCACAGCCGCAGGGGAATATGGCCGTTGCGCCGTCTTCCTCCTATCCGGATACGCCGCCTCCGTTAGGGCAGGCCGCGCCGTCGCAGAATAGTCAACCAACGAATTTACCGGATGCTACCGCGCAGCTACTTAAAGCGCGAACCCAGTTGCTGCGGCAACAGGGGGCATCCACAGCAAAAAAGAATGAGCCGGCGGCGCCAGGAATAGCGCGGCCGGCTAACTCGGCACTAGAGCGTCTAGCCTCGGTAACCGAACGCAGCCAGAAGCGTCAGGCCGAAAAGATCGTGACGGAGAAACCGGCCAAGCCGGAGGCCTATCGCTGGCGCGCGCTAACCGAACCTGAAGCAGCGCCAGAACCGCGGGCTACACCAAAAGCGTTGCGCACGGCGCTCGAACATGAAAAAACGCCTGAGTTGTCGGCTAAACTGGTGGTTGAGTCCATCGAGCGCGATCCTTGGGCGGCAGAGATCGACCAGCTAAAAATACCGAAACTGGTGCAGCAACTGGCGCTAAATGCCTTTAAGCAGCAACTGGCACCGGACAGCATTTGTCTCCACCTGCGGTCTTCGCAGCGTCATCTGAATTCGCCTTCGGCGCAGAAGACGCTTGCGCAGGCACTCAGTGAGTTACATGGCCGCACGGTTGAACTCAGCGTGGTGGAAGACGATAATCCGGCGGAGCGGACTCCGCTGGAGTGGCGGCAAGCCATTTATGAAGAAAAACTGGCACAGGCTCGCCAGTCCATCGTTGCGGATACCAATATCCAGACCCTGCGTCGGTTCTTCGATGCAGATCTGGATGAAGAGAGTATTCGCCCTATTTAACGCGGCGCACAGTGCGCAGCCAATGCTATGAGAGACGACTATGTTTGGTAAAGGCGGTATGGGTAACCTGATGAAGCAAGCCCAGCAAATGCAGGAAAAAATGCAGCAGATGCAGGAAGAAATTGCCAAGTTGGAAGTGACTGGCGAATCCGGCGCTGGTCTGGTGAAAGTGACCATCAACGGGGCGCACAACTGCCGCCGGGTGGAAATCGACCCAAGCCTGATGGAAGATGACAAAGAGATGCTGGAAGATCTGATCGCTGCGGCGTTCAATGATGCGGCACGTCGTATCGACGAAACCCAGAAAGAGAAGATGGCGTCGGTTTCCAGCGGGATGCAGTTGCCACCTGGCTTTAAGATGCCGTTCTAATGCAAACCAGCCCGCTCCTTGAATCATTGATGGAGGCACTGCGCTGCCTGCCGGGCGTTGGCCCGAAGTCGGCGCAGCGTATGGCGTTCCAACTGCTGCAGCGCGATCGCAGCGGTGGGATGCGGCTGGCACAGGCGCTGACCCGTGCCATGTCGGAGATCGGCCACTGTGCCGATTGCCGTACCTTCACCGAGCAGGATACCTGCACCATCTGCAATAATGTGCGCCGCCAGCAAAACGGCCAGATTTGCGTAGTGGAGAGTCCGGCGGATATTCATGCCATCGAGCAGACCGGCCAGTTTGCCGGGCGCTACTTTGTGCTGATGGGCCATCTGTCACCGTTAGACGGCATTGGCCCTGGCGATATCGGCCTGGATCGGCTGGAGCAACGGCTGGAGAAGGAAACCATCACCGAAGTGATCCTGGCCACCAACCCGACGGTGGAAGGGGACGCCACGGCCAACTACATCGCCGAGATGTGTGGCCAATATGGCGTACTTGCCAGCCGTATTGCCCACGGAGTTCCAGTGGGTGGTGAACTGGAAATGGTGGACGGCACCACGCTGTCACACTCCCTGGCCGGACGCCACGCGATCAAATTCTGATGTTTCTTTACGGGGCAGCCCTCTGCCCCGTAATCAGTTGACAAAAAATTCCCCACCAGCCGCTTGAAAAACCTCACAGTTAACCCCATTTAATCCCCATGTCCGATTTGGTCGTTACTGTCTTTGAGGTAATCAATGAGTATGAAAGGTCAAGAAACCCGTGGGTTCCAGTCTGAAGTCAAACAACTGCTTCATTTGATGATCCATTCGCTGTACTCCAATAAAGAAATCTTCCTGCGTGAGCTGATCTCCAACGCTTCCGATGCGGCGGACAAGCTGCGTTTTCGCGCGCTTTCCAAGCCAGAATTGTATGAAGGTGATGGCGAACTGCGCGTGCGTCTGTCGTTTGACAAAGAGAAGCGTACCCTGACGATTGCCGATAACGGCATCGGCATGAGCCGCGAAGAAGTGATCGAAAACCTGGGGACGATTGCCAAATCGGGTACCAAGGCCTTCCTGGAGTCTATCGGTTCTGACCAGGCGAAAGACAGCCAACTGATCGGTCAGTTCGGCGTAGGCTTCTACTCGGCATTCATCGTGGCGGACAAAGTCACCGTACGTACCCGTGCAGCCGGTGCTGCGGAAGATCAAGGGGTGTACTGGGAGTCTGCCGGTGAAGGTGATTACACCATCGCCGATATCAGCAAGGCCGATCGCGGCAGCGAAATTACCCTGCACCTGCGTGAAGGCGAAGACGAATACCTCGACGGTTGGCGTCTGCGCTCGGTGATCGGCAAATATTCCGATCACATTGCGTTGCCGGTAGAGATCGAAACCAAGAATGAAGAAGACGGCACCGTCACCTGGGAGAAAATCAACAAGGCGCAAGCGTTGTGGACTCGCAGCAAAGCCGACGTGACCGAAGAAGAGTACAAAGAGTTCTACAAGCACATTGCCCATGACTTTACCGATCCACTGAGCTGGAGCCACAACCGGGTGGAAGGTAAGCAGGAGTACACCAGCCTGCTGTACATCCCAGCCCAGGCGCCGTGGGATATGTGGAATCGCGATCACAAACATGGCCTGAAGCTGTACGTTCAGCGTGTGTTCATCATGGATGACGCTGAGCAGTTCATGCCGAACTACCTGCGCTTTGTGCGTGGCCTGATCGATTCCAACGATCTGCCGCTGAACGTATCGCGTGAAATCCTGCAGGACAGCCGTGTTACCCAGAACCTGCGTGGTGCGCTGACCAAACGCGTATTGCAGATGCTGGACAAGCTGGCCAAAGACGATGCAGAAGCCTACCAGAAGTTCTGGCAGCAGTTCGGTATGGTACTGAAAGAAGGGCCAGCGGAAGACGGCGGCAACAAAGAGGCCATCGCTAAACTGTTGCGCTTTGCTTCTACGCACAACGACAGCTCGGCGCAAACCGTCTCGCTGGAAGAGTACGTTGGCCGCATGGCCGAAGGCCAGGACAAGATTTACTACATCACCGCCGACAGTTATGCCGCCGCCAAGAGCAGCCCGCACCTGGAGCTGTTCCGCAAGAAAGGTATCGAAGTCCTGCTGCTGTCTGATCGCATTGACGAGTGGATGATGAGCTACCTGACCGAGTTTGACGGCAAGGTATTCCAGTCGGTCAGCAAAGCGGATGAAGCGCTGGATAAACTGGCGGATGAAACCGAAGAGCAGAAAGAAGCCGAAAAGCAGCTGGAGCCGTTTATCGAGCGGGTCAAGACGCTGCTGGGTGAGCGCGTGAAGGACGTGCGCCTGACGCATCGCCTGACGGATACCCCGGCCATCGTTACCACCGATGCCGACGAGATGAGCACCCAGATGGCCAAACTGTTTGCCGCTGCGGGGCAAGCTGCGCCGGAAGTGAAGTATATCTTCGAGCTGAACCCGGAACATGCGTTGGTCAAACGCGCATCCGATGTGGGCGATAACGAACAATTTGCCGAATGGATCGATCTGCTGTTGGATCAGGCCCTGCTGGCCGAACGCGGTACGCTGGAAGATCCAAACCAGTTTATCCGCCGCATGAATAAGCTGTTGTCCGCTTAATCAGAAAAATACGCCCCAGACCCTAGGGTTTGGGGCGTAATCTCTTCTATTCCCGTTAAATTTTTCTACTGCTTGCCTCGTTTCAGCCCGATCTTTCCGCAACCGATTTCCTCTCGCTACCTTGAGCCACCCCCCTCAGAAATGGTAAGGTTGAGTGTTCTCGAAATTTAATAAAAACTCAAACCCGATAGACTTCCGGCCGCGGCCCGAAGAATGAAGGGAAATACATAGCAAGGGGATTTACGCAATGCGTATCATTCTGCTGGGCGCTCCAGGCGCAGGTAAAGGCACTCAGGCTCAATTCATCATGGAGAAGTACGGCATTCCGCAAATCTCCACGGGTGATATGTTGCGCGCAGCCGTGAAGGCCGGTTCTGAACTGGGCAAAAAGGCCAAAGAAATCATGGACGCCGGCAAGCTGGTGACCGATGAGCTGGTTATTGCGCTGGTCAAAGAGCGTATAACCCAGGAAGACTGCCGTAACGGTTTCCTGCTGGACGGTTTCCCACGCACCATTCCACAGGCCGATGCGATGAAAGAAGCCGGCATTAAAGTGGATTACGTGCTGGAGTTCGACGTGCCGGACGAACTGATCGTCGATCGTATCGTTGGTCGCCGCGTGCATGCGCCATCTGGCCGCGTGTACCACATCAAATTCAATCCGCCGAAGGTGGAAGGGAAAGACGACGCCACCGGCGAAGAGCTGACCACCCGTAAAGACGATCAGGAAGAGACCGTGCGTAAGCGCCTGGTGGAGTACCATCAGATGACCGCACCGCTGGTGTCTTACTATCATAAAGAAGCCGAGGCGGGCAATACGTCCTACCACAAGATCGATGGCACCCGTAAGGTGGCAGAAGTGAGCGCTGAGCTGGCGGCCATTCTGGGTTAATCGGTGTTACAGCTGTAAAAAACGCTGGGCTGGCTGTTGCTGCCCGGCGTTTTTTTTTGCCGCTTCATGCTAGCTTACGCAGGCCACCATTTCGTTCGACAGGAAGAGCCGTATGCCCAGGCAGACAAATTTTTTGCAAG
This sequence comes from Serratia sp. (in: enterobacteria), assembly GCF_046715635.1. Lineage (GTDB taxonomy): Bacteria > Pseudomonadota > Gammaproteobacteria > Enterobacterales > Enterobacteriaceae > Chania. Next base: position 8,113 of record NZ_JBKJYW010000209.1, on the reverse strand, counting down.
AAGCGACCGCGCGCCAGATCGTACAGCGTGCGATGAGCATCATTCACCATTCGGTTAACGTGATGGACAGCAACGGCGTCATTATTGCTTCAGGCAACGCCTCGCGCCTGTATCAGCGCCACGAAGGGGCGGTACTGGCCCTGACCGAAAACCGGGTAGTGGAGATTGATGAGGCAACGGCACAACATCTGAAAGGCGTGCAGCCCGGCATCAATCTGCCATTCAGTTTCCGCAATCAACTGGTCGGTGCGATTGGGGTTTCCGGCGATCCAGCTGAGGTGCGAGCCTATGGCGAACTGGTAAAAATGGCGGCGGAGCTGATGGTGGAACAGGCCGCGATGCTCGATCAACATCAGTGGGAAAAGCGTTACCGGGAAGAATTGGCTAACCAACTGCTGCAAGGGCACAGTGAACCCGGTTCGCGCGAGGCGATGGCGGCCTATTTAGAGTTGGATCTGCAACAGCCACGCATTGTCTGGTTGCTTGAGCTGTATGAACCGCAGCCGCAGGCGCTGAGAGGCTTGCTGGCAGAGCTGGAGATCACCCAGCGTGAGGCGCTTATTACCCTGACCAGCTTTAATGAACTGGTACTCCTGCGTCCGGCCTGTATGAAACAGGGTGCGTGGGACGTGCTGCAGGAGCGCAAGCTGGCTCAGCAGCTCCAACATGAGCTCCAGCAACGCTTTGGCCTGCGGTTGATCGTCGGGGGCTTTTACAGTGGTGATGAGGGCGTCTACCGCTCCATCCAGACCGCGCGGGCAGTGCAAACCATGGCGCACCGCCTCAAGTTGCCCCAGCATACGCTGTTTTATGATGACTACCCGCTGCCCTCGCTGCTGTGTGATTTGGGGGAGGATTGGCGAGCCCAGGAGCTTTCCCGGCCCTGGCAGCAATTGAGCGCCCTGGATGAGAAAGGGATGCTGAGAAACACGCTGCGCCACTACTTCAATCATAATTGTGACCAAACCAAGACTGCGGCGCAGCTGCATATTCACGTTAACACCCTGCGTTACCGTCTACAGCGCGTTGAGAAAAATACTGGCCTAAAGATCAATCAATTGGCGGACGTCTTGCAGCTGTATATCGGCATGTTGATGCAGGATTGAATTGTGTAAATGCACAAAATAACCTTATTTTTTACCGTTTTGTTTGTGTCTATCGCTAAAGAATTTCCGTTGTCGGCAGGGTATGGTATTCACTAACCGATGCAGTGGCATCCTCTGAAGATTAAGGCACAGTCGATGAACACCCTAAAGAAAGTGGTAATTGCCCCCGACTCCTTTAAAGAGAGCCTGAGTGCTCAGGGTGTCGCAGAAGCAATCGAACGTGGTTTCCAGCAAATTTATCCGCAGGCACACTACGTCTTGCTGCCCATGGCAGACGGAGGCGAGGGCACCGTTGATGCGATGGTGGCCGCAACCGGTGGGGAAATCATCGATGTGCAGGTAAGCGGGCCGCAGGGCAAACCCACCGCAGCGTTTTATGGCCTGCTGGGGGAAGGGAAAACCGCCGTTATCGAAATGGCGGCAGCGTCAGGGCTGCATCTGGTGGCGGGTGACGAACGCGATCCGTTAGTGACCACCAGCTTTGGCACCGGTGAGCTGATCCTGGCAGCACTGCAACGCGGTGTGCAGTCGATCATTCTGGGCATTGGCGGCAGTGCAACCAACGATGGTGGGGCAGGCATGATGCAGGCGCTGGGGGCTAAACTGCTTGACCATCATCATCAAGAATTACGGCCCGGTGGCGCTGCGTTGGCGCAACTGGCACGTATCGATCTCAGCCAGTTGGATCCCCGCTTGCAGCAGGTGAAGATCACGGTAGCCTGCGACGTGGATAATCCGCTGTGTGGCGATCACGGGGCTTCAGCGATCTTCGGCCCACAAAAAGGGGCCACGCCGGAGAAGGTGCAGCAACTGGATAAGGCACTGCATCATTACGGCACGCTGCTGGAGCAAACTACTGGGCGCGAGGTATTACAGGTACCTGGCTCGGGCGCGGCAGGGGGCATGGGGGCGGCATTAATCGGTTTTCTGGCAGCAGAACTGCGGCCAGGCATTGAAATCGTGATCGAAACGCTGCATCTGGAAGACGCGGTACGTGATGCCGATCTGGTGATCACTGGCGAAGGGCGGCTCGATAGTCAGTCGATCCACGGCAAAACCCCGATCGGCGTTGCGCGGGTAGCTAAACGCTACCAATTACCGGTGATTGCCATTGCCGGTAGCCTGTCAAAAGATTATCAGGTGGTGCATCAACACGGCATCGACGCCGCTTTCTCTGTTATCGACCGCATCGTGACGCTGCCAGAGGCGCTGGCAGATGCGGCCCATAACCTGGAAATCACGGCGCGCAACGTGGCTGCCGTCTGGCAGTTGGCGCAAAAATAACCCCGTTCAACCTGTTACTGATATAGGTTCCGGTCTGGCGCTTTTCCGTTACAATAGGCCGCATGAGTGGCTGTTAATACGCTGAGAAATAACAGGGTATTTGCCGGGAAGGACAAGGGGATCGGAATGAAACAAGAGAAGCACGGGGTATTGCTGGTGAATTTGGGTACGCCAGATGCACCTACCCCGCAGGCGGTAAAACGCTATCTGAAAGAATTTCTCAGTGACAGCCGGGTGGTGGACACTGCACCGCTGATCTGGTGGCCAATTCTCAACGGCATCATTCTGCCGATCCGTTCACCGCGAGTGGCAAAACTTTATCAATCCGTCTGGATGGAAGAAGGCTCACCATTGCTGGTCTACAGCCGCCGCCAACAGCGGGAGCTGGCGGCGCGTATGCCCAATACCCCGGTTGAATTGGGCATGAGCTACGGGTCACCCAGCCTGGCACAGGCGATCGACAGCTTATTGGCGCAGGGCGTGACCAATCTGGTGGTGTTGCCACTGTATCCACAATATTCGTGCTCGACCAGCGCTGCAGTCTGGGATGGTATTGCGCGGGTGCTGAAAGGCTATCGCCGCCTGCCATCGATCGGCTTTATCCGTGACTATGCCGAGCACCCAGCGTATATCCTGGCCTTGCAGCAAAGCGTTGAGCGGGCGTTTTCCGAACACGGTAAGCCCGATCGTCTGGTGATGTCGTTCCACGGTATTCCCAAACGCTACGCCACCCTGGGCGACGATTACCCGCAACGTTGCGAAGATACCTACCGCGCGCTGGCGGCGGCCATACCGCTGGCCCCAGATCGGGTGATGATGACCTATCAATCGCGCTTCGGCCGGGAGCCTTGGCTGACGCCGTACACTGACGAAACCCTGAAGAATCTGCCAGCGCAAGGCGTGAAGCATATCCAGCTGATTTGCCCCGGTTTTTCGGCAGATTGCCTGGAAACGCTGGAGGAGATCAAAGAGCAGAACCGCGAAATCTTCCTGGCGGCGGGTGGCGAGAAGTTTGAATACATCCCGGCACTCAATGATGACGCCGCCCATATCGATATGATGCAACAACTGGTAGGACAACGGCTGTAATCAAGCCGGCTTTTCACCGCTCGGCTGGCAAAATGCTCACGTGAAAGCGCAGCAATCAGGCAGGAATGTGCTAACATTCCTGCCTGTTCACCGCAACTCACCGCCAATCACATGAAATTTCCTGGTAAACGTAAATCCAAACATTATTTTCCGGTCAACGCTCGCGATCCGTTATTGCAGCAGACACAGCCAGAAAATGAAGTCAGTACCTCTTATGTCGTCGGTATCGATCAGACGCTGGTGGATATCGAAGCTAAAGTGGATGACGCGTTTGTCGAACGCTACGGCCTTAGCCTGGGCCATTCGCTGGTCATTGAAGACGACGTTGCCGAGGCGCTGTATCAGGAATTGAGTGACAATAACCTGATCACCCATCAATTTGCCGGTGGCACCATCGGTAACACCCTGCACAACTACTCGGTATTGGCGGACGATCGTTCCGTGCTGCTTGGCGTGATGTGCAGCAACGTCAAAATTGGCAGCTATGCCTATCGCTATCTGTGCAACACCTCCAGCCGTACCGATCTCAACTACCTGCAAGCGGTGGATGGGGCCATTGGCCGCTGCTTTACGCTGATTAACGAGAGCGGCGAGCGCACCTTTGCCATTAGCCCAGGCCAGATGAACCAGCTACGCCCGGAAAGCATTCCTGAAGAGGTGATCGCAGGAGCTGCCGCGTTGGTATTGACCTCCTATCTGGTGCGTTGCAAACCCGGTGAGCCGATGCCGGAAGCCACCATGCAGGCGATCGCGTTTGCCAAACAGTATGATGTGCCGGTGGTACTGACGCTGGGCACCAAGTATGTCATTGCGGATAACCCGGTGTGGTGGCGTGATTTTCTCAGGGAACATGTCTCCATTCTGGCAATGAACGAAGATGAGGCGATGGAACTGACCGGGCTGAGCGATCCACTGATGGCTTCAGAGATGGCATTGGACTGGGTAGATTTGGTGCTGTGTACCGCTGGGCCAAACGGTCTGTATATGGCGGGTTACACCGAAGAGGCCAACAAGCGTGAGACTCAGCATCCGCTGTTACCGGGCCATATTGCCGAGTTTAACCGCTTCGAATTCAGCCGTGCGATGCGCCGTGAAAGCTGTGAAAACGCGCTCAAGGTCTATTCGCATATCGCCCCGTATATGGGCGGCCCGGAAAAGATCATGAATACCAACGGTGCGGGCGACGGTGCGTTGTCTGCGCTGCTGCATGATATCGCGGCTAACGGCTATCACCGTAACAACGTGCCAAACTCCAGCAAGCATGTGCGTAGCTACCTGACCTATTCTTCATTGGCGCAGGTATGCAAATATGCCAACCGTGTTAGCTATCAGGTGCTTAACCAGCACTCGCCACGTTTGACCCGTGGGTTGCCGGAGCGGGAAGACAGTCTGGAAGAGTCTTACTGGGAACGGTAACCAACAACCGGTAAGAGCGCTGTTTTAGCGCTCTTACCGGCTTAATGGCTTCAGATTGGGCAGGCGGCCAGCTTCTCTTCTGCCGACAGCGAATCCAGCTTGAGGATATTCAACATGCTGTTGGCGATCTCGCGTTCACCCATCACCACCTGATCGGCACCCCGGTCGGAAATATACGAAACCTCGTCGTCGTAATGAGCGCGGGCGATTATCTCCAGAGTAGGGCGCTTGGTGCGGGCCGAGGCCACGATCTCACCGGCTTCATAACCGTTGGGAATGGTCAGCAGCAACCAGCGAGCGCAGTCGAGCCTTGCCAGTTCCATGATCTCAGGATTGGCCGCATTGCCTAACACCGCTTTGATCCCTTGAGCGCGCAGGGCTTCAACCCGAGGGCGGGAGTTTTCTATCACCACCATCGAGATGCCTTCTTCGGTCAGCTTGGCCCCTAACAGGCTGCCAACCCGGCCATAACCCACGACGACGGCATGATTGCAGATATCGACCGGGATCTGCTTCTCTTCCTCTACCGCTTCTTCCAGGATCTGATCCTCGATGGTTTCCGTCTTGGCCAGATAGCGCTCCAGCAAGGTAAACAGCAGTGGGTTGAGCATGATTGACAGGATCGCCCCGGCCAGCACCAGATTACGGCCATGCTGATCCAGCATGCCCAGCGTGACCCCCAATCCGGCCAGGATAAAGGCGAATTCACCAATCTGCGCCAGGCTGGCGGAAATGGTCAGCGCGGTGCGCTTGGAGTGGCCGAACATTTTGACCAGCGCGAACGCCGCCACCGATTTACCAAACAGAATAATCGCCAGCGTTGCCAACACCGCCAACGGTTGGTTGATCAGGATCATCGGGTCGAACAGCATACCGACCGAGACAAAGAACAGCACCGCAAAGGCGTCACGTAGCGGCAGCGTATCGTGCGCCGCGCGGTGGCTCAGTTCCGATTCGTTCAACACCATACCGGCAAAGAAGGCACCCAGGGCGAATGAGACGTCAAACAGGCCGACAGCGCCGTAGGCAATACCCAGCGCCAGTGCCAGCACCGCTAGCGTAAACAGCTCGCGTGAGCCGGTGCTGGCGGTTTTTGCCAGGATCCACGGCACCACACGGCGGCCGACGATAATCATCAGCGCGATAAAGGCGATAACCTTGCCAATGGTGATGGCCAACTCGGTGAGCAGTTGCGTGGTGCTGGCGGTATCGCTGTTGAGCATATTGGCAAACGCCGGCAGCAGCACCAGGGCCAGCACCATGGCCAAATCTTCGACAATCAGCCAACCGATGGCGATCTGCCCGCGTTGGCTGTCGATCAGTTGCCGTTCTTCCAGGGCGCGCAGCAGTACCACGGTACTGGCGGTGGACAGACACAGGCCGAACACCAGGCCGGAAACCAAATCCCAGCCCATCAGTTTGGACAACCCCATCCCCAACACCGTCGCGACGGCGATTTGGGCAATGGCCCCTGGGATAGCGATATTTTTTACAGCGAGGAGATCTTTAAGCGAGAAATGGAGACCAACACCGAACATCAGCAGGATCACCCCAATCTCCGCGAGTTCCGGCGCTAACGAGGTATCAGCGACGAAACCGGGGGTAAACGGGCCGGCAAGGACGCCTGCGGCCAGATACCCTACCAACGGGGAGATGCGCAGGCGGTTTGCCAGCATTCCGAAGAGGAAGGCGAGTACTAACCCTCCAACAATAGTGGTGATCAAGGGTGTTGAATTATGCATCCATACTCCTCTGGTTGTGCTCACGGATGTTACGAAAGGATACATTTAGTTTATTGCATTTGTGCGTTCATTGCTTAGCTAATTTAGGGTTTTGTGTAAAAAACCAGACTATTCGTCTATTTTGGCAGAAGGAAGGTGAATTGTGGCGTAATTAGCCGGATTAAATGGGGTTGTAGAGTGGATAACCCGGTTTAACCTCTGCGCTAAACCGGGGTGCTGTCAGGGTTACTGCTGGTTATGCTCCATATTTGGTAGTAATGCGGTGATTATGCCGATAAGCGGCAGGAATGCACAGATTTGATAAACCAGTTCGATGCTGGTCAGATCGGCGACATAACCAAGTACTGCCGCACCTAACCCGCCCATACCGAAAGCAAAACCGAAGAAAAGCCCAGAAACCATCCCCACTTTGCCGGGGATCAGCTCTTGCGCATACACCAGGATGGCCGAGAAAGCCGAGGCTAGAATAACCCCGATGATTACCGTCAAAATCCCGGTCCAGTAGAGAGAAGCATGGGGTAAAGCCAAGGTAAATGGGGCCGCGCCCAAGATAGAGCCCCAAATTACATATTTACGCCCGAACTTGTCACCCAGAGGCCCGCCAATGATGGTTCCGGCCGCTACGGCAAACAGGAAGGCAAACAGATGGAATTGGGCATTCTGGACCGAAACGCCGAACTTATGTATGAGATAAAAGGTGTAATAGCTGCTAATGCTCGCCAAGTAGAAGTATTTGGAGAATATCAGCACCAGCAGGATGCTTAAGGAGAACACGACGGTACGTTTGGGCAGCGGTTTGACCAAGGAAGCGGCTTTTGGCTTGCCTTGAGCCGCCCGATGTTGCTGCTGATACCATTTACTGACCTGTAACAAGACCACTATAGCCAGCAGCGCAGCCAGTGAGAACCAGGCAACATTGCCCTTGCCGTAGGGGGCGATAATCAGCGCGGCCAATAGCGGGCCGAGGGAACTGCCGAAGTTGCCACCCACCTGGAACAGCGACTGGGCCAAACCGTGCCGCCCACCGGATGCCATGCGCGCGACGCGGGATGACTCAGGATGGAACACAGAGGAACCAGTACCCACCAAAGCGGCCGCCAGTAGCACCAGAGGGAAGGTATTGGCCACCGAAAGCAGCAGTAAGCCCGACAGAGTGAATCCCATGCCGATAGGCAGCGAATAAGGCTGCGGGTGTTTGTCGGTGTAGTAACCAATCAGCGGTTGTAGCAGCGATGCGGTGAGCTGATAGGTCAGGGTGATCATCCCGATCTGCACAAAGCTGAGGCTAAAATCGGCTTGCAAAATCGGGTAAATCGCCACGATCAGCGATTGCATCATATCGTTAAGCAGGTGAGAAACGCTGATAGCACCGAGAATAGAGAACGCAGTGCCTTTGGCCGCGCTGCGGGTTACCGGTGGAATATCCGTTTCACTACGGTCAGTCATATTATTATTAGCCTGGTAAGTGAGAGAGGA
>NZ_JBKJYW010000208.1:0-18435 GCF_046715635.1 Serratia sp. (in: enterobacteria) | reverse complement strand
GGGCAATCAGGCTGTGCGCTGTACATGACCAGCCGCAGGTGGTTGTCTTCATCGACAATGAACGAGGCGTGCTCAAAGGTCACTTCGCCTGCCCCTGCAACCAAGAAAGTGCGTTGCCCCTGACAGCGGCCATGAATATCGTGCTGTTGCCACAGCTGACGAAATTGGGGGGAAACATCGCTCAGGGCCTGAATGCGTTGCAACATGGTGGCATCTTGCGGGGCGCGGGCGTAATCACGGCGAAAGCTGGCCAGGATTTGCGGAGCCTGCTCCTGCCATCCCATCAACCGTTGATTGAGTTCGGGATCGGCAAACAGCATCCATAGCATATTGCGCTGTTGTGGCTGACGCTCACCGATGGCAAACAGGCGGTCCGCCGCCGGATTCCAGGCGATAATATCCCAGCTCAGGTTCATCACATAGGCCGGGCGCAGGGTGAGATCGTCCAGCAATCGGCGTACCAAGGGCGTGACCTGGCACCATTGATGGCCTGCTACCACCGGTGGCCGCTGATGTGCCAGTAAAAACAGATGATAGCGTTCGGTCGCATCCAGCTTTAGAACCCGCGCCAGATCTTCCAGAAATTCCACTGAAGCGTTGATTTCCCGCCCCTGTTCCAGCCAGGTATACCAAGTCAGGCCCACGCCCGCCAAAGCGGCAACCTCTTCACGCCTTAACCCTGGCGTACGCCGCCGTGTGCCGCTCGGCAAGCCAACGGCCTGGGGGGAGAGTTTTTCACGCTTCATACGCAGAAAATCTGCCAGCTCTTGGCGGGTGCGGTTAAGGGTACGTGGTGGCATCGGCGGTTCCTGTTACTTTTAGTAATAGTATAACTGGCTATATAGTAACAGTTTAAAGCATGTTCCATACTGCCGCCATCATGATATCAGGGGGCGTTATGGAACAGAGTTTGTCTGACAGAAAGGCCGGATTACCGGGGTTACCGGTGTTGTTGCTCGGTGGGTTCGTCACCATGTTCGATTTATTTGTGGTTAACGTGGCGGTGCCGGTGATCCAGCAGCAGTTCAACGCCAGCTTTGCCGAGGTTGGGCTGATTATCGCCGGTTATGAACTGGCTTTCGGCATTTTGCTGATTGCCGGTGGGCGATTGGGGGACCGTTTCGGTCGGCGGCGTATGTTCAACTGTGGCATGTTGGCTTTTGCGCTGACCTCGACGCTTTGCGGTCTGGCGGGTTCGCTGTGGGTGCTGATTATTGCCCGCTTTTTGCAAGGTGCAGCGGCCGCGCTGCTGTTTCCACAAATTTATGCCTTATTGCGTGTGCTATATGGCGAAGAGCAGCGGCGGCGAGCCTTTGCTCGTTTGGGGATGACGCTGGGGCTGGCGGCGATTTGTGGCCAGGTGTTGGGCGGCTTTATTATTGAGGCCAATATTCTGGGCAGCAGTTGGCGGATGATCTTTCTGATCAATCTGCCGATTGGCGTGCTGGCGGTGATGGCGGCGCGGCGTATTCCTGAATCCAGGCTGGCGCAGGCGCAGCGGCTGGATGCTAAAGGTCTGCTACTGGCCGCGTGTGGTTTGCTGTTGCTGCTGTTCCCGTTACTGGAAGGCCCATCGCGGCACTGGCCTTGGTGGACCGTGCCGATAATGGTGCTAGCGGTGGTGCTGTTAGGTTGGTTTGTGCGTTGGGAACGGCAACTTGCCCGTCACTCCGGTGATGCAGTGCTCGATCCGGCGCTATTTCGCCAAGGCTATTTTGCCCGCGGCACGGCAATTGTGCTGGCGATTTACTCCACCGCCTCCTCATTCTTTCTCTGTTTTGCCCTGCTGTTACAGGCCGGAATAGGGTTGACACCGTTCCAGGCGGGTTGCCTGTTCGCTCCGGCCAGCGCCGCCTTTATGCTGGCCTCCTTTTTGGCACCGGGCTGGGTACAACGTTGGGGGAATATTGTATTGGCAGGCGGGGTGGCGGTCTACGCCGCGGGCATGGTATTGCTGGTGGTGCAGGTGTTATGGGGACGCGCGCTCAGCCATCCGTTACAACTTTTACCCGGCCTGATGATTTTGGGCTTTGGCCAAGCGTTGAGTATGACGCCGCTGCTTAATTGGGTGCTTGGTTTGGCCAAGGATCATCAGGCAGGTATGGCAGCAGGCCTGGTTTCAACGGTGCAGCAGGTCGGCGGTGCTCTGGGGATTGCGGCCAGCGGCATGTTCTTTGTTCCGCTGCTGGCCGGGGGGGCTGAGCCACAGCACTATGCCAGAGCCTTTGCTGGTGCTATGGGCTACAACCTGTTGGCGATGCTGATTGCCTTGGTTTTGCTGCTCTACACCCATCGTCAGTTAGGAAGGGGCCATTAAGATATCATCGCGCCGGTTTGCATGGAAAATGAGCCAGAACCGCAGCGCTACCGATATCGACGGTGTGATCGAAGGACTACGAGCGGGTGATGATAGCCAACAACGGCTCGCAACGGAGGTTGAGCGCCGACGTGGATAAGGTATTCTTATCGCAAACCGAATCAGCGGAGCGAGCGATGGATTACAGCAAAATTATCAAAGAAATAGGCCGTGGCAAGAACCATGCGCGCGATCTGGATCGGCAAACGGCTTTTGAGCTCTATCAGGCGATGCTGGCCGATGCCGTGCCAGCGCTGGAGTTGGGAGCCATTCTGATCGCCATGCGTATCAAGGGGGAGGCTGAGGAGGAAATGCTCGGCTTCTATCAGGCGATGCAACAGCAGGTGATGCGGCTGCAACCCCCGCAGGGCCGCCCGATGCCGGTGGTGTTGCCCAGTTACAACGGCGCGCGTAAACAGGCTAACCTGACGCCGTTACTGGCGTTGTTGCTGGCCAGGGTAGGGTTGCCGGTGGTGGTTCATGGCGTAGTGAACGACAGCACGCGAGTCACCAGCGCAGAGATTTTCCGTGAGCTTGGGGTGCCTTGGTCTGAAGATCCTCTGGCCGCCCAACGGCGTTTGGACGAAGGAGATGCGGTGTTTATCCCGGTGTCGGCGCTTGCGCCAGCGTTGGAAAACCAGCTTGGCCTGCGCTGGAAGATGGGAGTGCGTAACAGTGCCCACACCCTGGCAAAATTGGCGACGCCGTTTGGTGACCAGGAGGTGCTGCGCATTGCCAGCGTTTCTCATCCGGAATACGTCGAGCGCGTTGCCTCATTTTTCTGCCAGATCGGCGCGCGGGGATTACTGATGCATGGTACCGAAGGGGAGGCCTATGCCAACCCGCAACGCTGCCCAAAAATCCACTATATCGTCGGCGGTGAGCAGCAGATTTTACTGGAACGGCCAGAACAGGATGTGCTGACGGAATTACCCACGGCTAAAGATGCCGCAACGACGGCGCGCTGGACGGAGCGTTGCCTGGCTGGCGAGGTAGCCATTCCCGAGCCTATCGCTCGGCAGATTGCCTGCTGCCTGGTCGCTACCGGCCAAGTGGAGACGTTGGAGCAGGGGCTGCTCAGACTGCGTTAATCTGCCCCATTGTTGTTCACTACCAGGGAAGAATGCATTCTCCCCTGGTGTTTATCACTGTTGTGTTGGTTATTATTAGTAAAAAAATCCTAAATCATCAGCCATATATTATTAACCACTTAAATTTAGGCTCCGCCTAGTGGTACTTACAATAAACTAGGGTAAAAGCGGTTAAAACTCAGGTGTGTAACTTTAGAGAAGTAGATTACACTCAGTTCATCAGCTTTGGGGTCTTGCAGGATTTTCCATCGATGGCGGAGGTTTGCTCCGTCTTGGTTGTAAAAAAGGACTTGTAAGCTACTCTATCTAAACCATAAGAAGAGAAGCGCTTAAAATACATAGACGGTTTTCCATTATGTATTTGGGTTATAGATCACGTTATTTCACATTCGTGGTTTGTATGTATTCATACAGTGCCAAGGGTAATCTTATAGGTCTGGATTATGAGTAAATATGATGATGTCCAACGATTTAAAGATAAGACGAATCTTAAAGATATTGATTATAAAGAATTTCCTCACGACGATGTGGCATCGACCCCACAGCGTTGGTCTATTGTTGATCAGGTGGCAAGCAATGGTGGCATCCCGGCCAGCAGTCCGCAGCCAACGCCGTTCAATAGCTCCGATCTCTTTTCCAGTGCGCCTTTAGATTTCGAACCGCCTGCACAACCGAATACGGTGATAACAGAAAATACTGCCCTGCCTGGCCATATTCCTCATAATTTTGAGCGTTTCGCTCCGCCGGTGGAGCCTAAACTCACCAAAACTGCTCAGCCGGAAAGTTCGCGCGCCGTTCCTGCTCAGGGAAACAATTTTAATTCCTCTGCAAGCGTTCCGCCATCCGCCCCGCAGCCAAAGAACCCACGTTTTAAGCAGATGTTCAGCAAGAAAACGTCCTCTGCCGGTGAAGTGATGGATGCTGGTCGCAATACATTACTCAAACCACTTTTAGAGTCTATTGCCTCATGCCGTTAGTTTGTGTTTGTTCTCCGAAAGGAGGGGTAGGGAAAACCACGGTTACTGCTAATCTGGCTTATGCATTGGCCCGCAGCGGCAGTAAGGTGTTGGTTGTCGATTTCGACACGCAGAATGCGTTAAGGCTGCATTTTGGCGTGCCTATTTCCGATAACCGAGGTTTTGTTGCCCAGTCGGCGAGTTTATCCGATTGGAGCCAGTTTATTCTCAAGGTTGGGCCGAACCTGTTCGTTTTACCTTACGGTGACGTCACCGACGAGCAGCGCCTTCAGTTTGATGACAATCTGCTCAATGAGCCCATGTTTATTCAACGCGGCTTGAGTGCGGTGCTGAAGATCCCCGGCATGGTGGTGATCGCCGATATGCCGCCGGGGCGCAACGCGGCAGTGCAGGCCATGCAGGCCGCGGCGGACATGCGCATTATGGTGTTGCTGGCCGATACCGCATCGCTCAGTTTATTGCCCAATATTGAGCAGCATAAGTTTATGAGTGCGCCCACCAGCAATGAAGTCGGCGAGTATTATGTGGTAAACCAGAGTGACATGCGGCGTACGTTGAGCAGGGACGTGACGCAATTCTTTGAGCAGCGTTTGCAAGACAAACTGCTGGGTACCATCCACCGCGATGAGTGTGTCCCAGAGGCTAACGCATCGCAACGGGCGATCATGGATATAAGCCCGGTGTCGGCTGCTGCATTTGATATTGAGCAGATCAGTAAAAAGGTCGCAGTAATTTTAGGGCTTAGTGTTGGAGATGGTACGTATCATCATACTACGTCTATTTATGGCTCTTCGTAAGGATTGTCTGGTTAGTTATGAATAAAATACTCTTTTATTTCTTACTGCTGTTGGCCTTACCTTTTATCCTGTTGATTATCATTGCCCCCATGAGCAGTGATAATCAGTATATTTTTGGCCTGATCTGTATTGCGATCGTGTTTATTTTAGGGGTAAGTAAAAGCAAAAAAGTTACCCTGGTCATGATTGTCATGTCGACCCTGATGTCATTACGTTACATCTACTGGCGCGCGACAGAAACCCTACATTTCAATAGTACGTTGGAAGCGGTGCTGGGGATTGCCCTGTTTATCACTGAGCTGTATGCCCTGGTGATATTGCTGTTTGGTTATATTCAGACCACCTGGTCATTAAAACGCACTATTGAACCGCTGCCCGACGACACGTCGCTCTGGCCAACGGTGGATGTCTATATTCCCACCTACAACGAAAGTATGGACGTGGTGCGCGACACCATCCTGGCGGCGCAGTGTATTGACTACCCAAAAGACAAGATGAAAATCTACGTGCTGGATGACGGCAAGCGCAATGAGTTTGCGGTTTTCTGTGCCGATGCGGGCGTGGGCTATATTACCCGCAATAATAACCATCATGCCAAAGCGGGTAATCTGAATAATGCGATGAAAGTGACCCACGGTGAATTGATCACCGTGTTTGATTGCGATCACGTGGCAACCCGCGCCTTCTTGCAGGCGACGGTCGGCAGCTTTCTGGTGGATGAGCGCCTGGCGTTGATCCAGACCCCGCACTATTTCTATTCCCAGGATCCGTTTGAACGCAACCTGTCAGAGGCCAGCAAAGTCCCTAACGAAGGCGCGCTGTTCTATGGGCCGGTGCAGCAGGGTAATGATAACTGGAACGCCACCTTCTTCTGCGGCTCCTGTGCCGTGATCCGTCGTTCGGCGCTGGAAGAGGTGGGCGGCTTTGCGATAGAAACCGTGACCGAAGATGCCCACACCGCCTTGAAGATGCAGCGCCGGGGTTGGAACACGGCATTCCTGGCATTGCCATTGGCAGCCGGGCTAGCTACCGAACGGTTGGGACTGCACGTCATCCAACGTACCCGCTGGGCGCGTGGCATGACGCAGATCTTCCGGGTGGATAATCCCTTGCTGGGGCGCGGCCTGACCTGGCAGCAGCGTTTATGCTACCTGAACGCCATGCTGCATTTCCAGTACGGCTTACCCAGGGTGATATTCTGCGTGGCACCGCTGGTTTATCTGCTGTTCAACCTCAATATCATCGCCTCCTCCGCCGGGCTGATTTTCGCCTATGTGTTACCGCATCTGGTGATGTCGATCTATATCAACTCCAGAGCCAACGGACGCTATCGCTATTCGTTCTGGGGGGAGATCTATGAAACGGTGATGTGCTTCCATCTGGTGATACCGACTCTGCTGACGATGATCTCGCCAAAGCATGGCAAGTTTAACGTGACGGATAAAGGGGCGTTGCTGGACGTGAACTATTTCGACTCCCATATTGTCCGGCCACACATTATCGCCGTGTCCTTGTTGTTAATCGGTACCGCCTGGGGCGTGATCCGCCTGGTGATGCCAGATCACTATGGCGCTAACCCGCAGGTTATTTGGCTAAATATTGCCTGGGCCAGTTTCAGCATGATTATCCTGCTGGCCGCCATTGCCGTAGCGCGGGAAACTCGCCAGGTCCGAAAAACCATCCGTATCGATGCCGCCTTGCCCGCGGTGCTGTATTTTGCCAGCGGCGCGGCGATGCGTACCGAAACCCTGGATCTCTCGATGGGCGGGGTCAAATTGAAAACCCCAGATGAGCGTTTCCTCAACGATCCGATCGAAGAGGTGGAAATATCGCTCAAGTCCGGTGCCGTCAGTTTCCCGGTGGAGCTGATCAACGCCGACAAGACGGTGACCCGCTTAATGTTCAAAGAGGTGCCGATTGAAAAACGGCGGGAGCTGGTGCGGGTAGTATTGGCGCGGGCAGATGCTTGGATCCGTACCAAACCTTTCCCACAGGATCGGCCACTACGCTCGTTGTTGGGCGTCCTGCGCTGTATTTTCGAGTTGTTCTATTTTTCCTGGCGCGATCGTCGGGCCAAAAAGCAGCAGCAGAAACGGCCTGAGCTAAAGCGGGATGAGGAACAAGCCCTATGAGCTGGGTGAAAACCAAGTTGCCGTCAGGCAGATCTATGTTCATTGCCCTGGTTAGCGGCTTGATGTTGGGAATGGGGCTTTCTGGTCTCGCCCTGGCGGCCGATCCGCAGCCTGCGCCGTCCTTTGCCAGCGATGGCGTCGAGATGCCCGGTTTTCCTACCTTGCCGCGGCCAACTGATGCTCCACCAGCGGGGGCAGTGCCGGGCAGTGTTGAGCAAACTGCTCCGCTTGATATCGCTACGCCACCGGTGACCGTCTTCAATCAGTCGCTCGCTTCCACGCTCAGCGTGGGCGAGATGGGGCAAACCACAGGATTGACGTTGAGCAACTGGCAACAGCAGTCCGGCTTCACCTTTACCTTACCCTCGGACTGGGTGGTAACGGACGGCAATCTGGTGCTGGATCTCGACATTTCCCCGGCCCTGATGGGAACCGATACCGAACTGCAACTGACGCTCAATGGGCAACCCTTGAGCACCCAGAAGCTGAACCAATTGCATGAAGGCAAGGTAAGTTTGCAGGTACCGATCCCGGCCGCCATGATCGTAGCGCGCAACAACCTGAGTTTCAGCATCGGCAATGGCAGCAATGCGGCTATGTTGTGCGAAAAGGGGGCGGCCAATAAATATTGGCTCAAGGTGCTGCCAACCAGCCAGTTACATCTGGAAAACCAGGTGCTGAATATCAGCCCGAACCTCGGCCGTTTCCCCAATCCGTTCTTCGATCCTCAGGCCATGCAACCCACCCTGGTGGACGTGATCTTCGGCCAGGAAAAACGGCCGGAAGAGGTGGCAGCTGCCGCTATCGTCAGCTCTTATCTGGGGAAAATTACGCGCCATAACAATCTGAAATTCCAGGTGTTGCAGGATAGCTTGCCTGAGCAGAATGGCATTATCTTTGCGCGCCCCGGCGAGCAGATTGGCCAGTTGACTCTGCCACAGGCCGATGGCCCGACCATTCAGATGATTGATAATCCGCTGAACCCGGTTTACAAGCTGCTGCTGGTGATGGGGCGTAACGCCACCGAGATGCGCCAGGCCGCCTATCGTCTGGTCAGCCAGCCGTTGCCGGAGAAAACCGCGTCGCTGGCGGTGAAGCCGGTGACTATTCCGGTGCACCAGCCCTACGACGCCCCGCGCTGGATTGATACCAGCAAGCCGGTCAGCTTTGATAAGCTGGTGGCCAGTAATGAGGAACTGACCGTCACTGGCGTTTACCATGACGCGGTGCGCATTGCTTTCCGTGCCGCCCCGGACCTGTTTATGTGGGATGGCAGAAACGTCCCGCTGCAAATCAACTACCGTTTCCCCACCGACAACGGGATCGATGAGAATAAATCCCAGCTCAGTGCCACGCTGAACGGCACCTTCCTGCGTAACCTTTCGGTGAACAAACGCGGACTGCTGGAGCTGCTGTGGCACCAGTTTGGCGGTGATATTCGCCAGGAACAATACACCTTGGCCCTGCCACCGTATCTGATTTACGGTGACAACATGCTGGAGCTTTATTTTTCTATCGTGCCGAAAAACGGCACCTCCTGCGATCCGGTGGATAGCAACACCCTCAAGAGCCATATCGGGCCCAACTCGTCTATTGACCTGAGCGATACCTACCATTTCACCGAGTTGCCCAATCTGTCTTATTACGTCGGTGCCTCCTTCCCATTCTCCAAGCTGGCGGACTTCTCGCAAACCGTGCTGTTAATGGCGGAAAAGCCTACGGTCAACGAAGTGCGTGCGCTGTTGAACCTGACTGCTCGTTCCGGTGCGGCTACTGGCAGCTCTGTGGGTAACGTGGATATCCGCTTTGGCCTGCGGGGCAACGAGAACGAGTTAGACGACTTCAAGGGCAAGGATGTGCTGGTGGTCGCCTCACTGGCTCAGAGCGCTTTCTATCAGCGGCTGTTGCAACAGGTGCCTTTTGCGCTAAACGATAGCGGCGCGCTGGCGGTGAAGGCGCAGCCTACGCTGGAAAAACTGCAGTCCTACCTGAAAGGCAACTGGCGGACCCAGGGCATCGACGCCGATCGCTATCTCTCCTCATTGACGGACTGGCGTGGATTTTTCAGCTTCCGTTCCGGTTGGGATCCGCAACGGGTGGTGGTAGTGGCCAGCGCCTCTTCCGACGATGGCCTGAACAAGATCTATGGCGATCTGAAATTGGCCCGGATCAACGCCGGGGTGCGTGGCGATCTGGCGGTGATCACCGATCAGAACGGCGTACGCAGTTTCCAGGTTGGCGAACAGTTTCCGAGCGGGGAGCTGCCCTGGTATCTGATCTTTATCTGGTATGCCAGTAAACATGTGGTGCTTTTATCCCTGACCGTGTTAGGGATTTCCGTGGTGTTGGGGCTGGGGCTGTATATTTTGCTACGCAAGCACGCCGCCAAACGCCTGGGGAGAGATGCAGAAGATGAAAGTTAAAACACGTCTCGACCAGAAGCTAGACAGGAGCCGCCAATGAACCTATTGCTGAAAAAGAAACTGTATTGGGTCTCTCTGGCCGGGCTGACGATTTTTTCGGTGTCGGCGTTGGCGGATGACAATAACCCGGCGCTGAAGGCCCTGTTTCAACAGGCGGCTTACTGGCATGACAAATCGCATGACGAATTGGCCCAGGGGGCGTTGCAGAAAGTCCTGCTGATCGACGAGAACAACGCCGAGGCGATGTATCTGCTCTCCCTATATGCCATGCAGGGCGGGGATAAGGCCAAGGCCGAAATCTGGCGTAAAAAACTGAGTGCCGTCGCGCCTAACGACCCTCGTCTCCAGGCGTTGAGTAACACCGAAGCCGCTCCGTCGGTCTCCAAGAATCTGTTAGCGCAGGCTCGGCAGTTGGCGGCCAAAGGGGAGTTTGCCCAGGCGGCTGCGGCCTATCAGGCTGTGTTCAACGGCAAGACACCGATCGATAACCTTGCCAATGAGTATTACCTCACCTTGGCGGGGTCACCGGCAGGCAGGCAGGAGGCGATTGACGGCCTCAAACAGCGGTTGGCTATTCAGCCTAATGACTCGCAAACCCGTGTGGTGCTGGGCAAGGTACTGACCTATCAGGAATCGACCCGCCGTGAGGGGATCGAGATGTTGGCGGCGATGGCTCCGAGCAATAATGAGGCGGACCAGGCGTTGAAACAGGCGCTGCTGTGGCTGGCACCGCAACCGGCTGACAAGCCTCTTTATGATGCCTATCAGCAACGGCACCCGGCGGACAAAGCCGTGGCAGCCTATTTTCAACAGAATATTGCCGGTTCGGCCAAAGGCGTAGGATTCTCCGAGCTGAATAAAGGCGATCTGGGCAGCGCCAAGGATCAGTTTGCCGCTATCCTGGCCAGCAACCCGAATGATGCCGATGCTCTGGCAGGGATGGGATTTACGGCGATGCGCAGCGGCGACTTCGCGCAGGCAGAAAACTACCTCACCCAGGCGGCAAAACAGGGGGGGCCACAGAGTGCGCAGTGGGGAGCTTTGGCTCAGGAAGCGGCGTTTTACGCGACATTGGACAAAGCCAAGCAGGCTGCCAACGCAGGCCAATTGGATGAAGCCTTGGCGATCAGTGCGCCCCTGAGTCGTGCAACAGGGGATAAAGGCAATGCGGCGACGCTGTTCCGGGCCGACCTGGCACGTAAGAAAGGGGATTTTACGGCCTCCGAGCAGATGTATCGCGGCTTGCTGACGCAAAACCCGCAGAATAATGACGCCAGGCTGGGGCTGTATTATCTGTTGCAGCAACAGCGTGACAAAGGCCCGGAAGCCGCACAGATCCTGCAAACTATCCCAGCCGATCAACGGCCCAAAGTTCCGCAGGCGGTAGTGGGGGTGAATATCGATCCTCAGCGCAGACAGGCCGAGGCCGCCATGCAGAATGGCGATCCACAGCGTGCGATGATGATCCTGCAACAGGCGCTGGAAAAGCAGCCCTCGAACGTTTGGGTCCGCCTGGATATGGCGCGTATCCTGAACAAACAGGGGCAAGAGTTGCAGGCGCAAACCTTGATCTCCCCGCTGATGCAGGTTGGCGCTTCACCAGACAGCCTGTACGCGGCAGCGCTGTTTGCCTCAGAACGTAACGACTGGCTGAACGTGTCCACCCTGATGGCGCGTATCCCGCAAGGGAGACAGAACAGCAGCATGCGGGCATTGGCAGCCACCGCGTCGGCCAACCAGCAGCGTGCCAGCGCAGAGAGCTATCTTCGGCAGGGCAATACGGCCAGCGCGGCGGTTATCTTGCGGCAGCTGGCGCAAAAGCCGCCGACTGAGCCCGCAGCCCTTGGGGAACTGGCCAAAGATTTGATGACGGTGGGGGATACCTCAACGGCGGTCCAACTGGTGCGTGACAACATGCGCCTGGGGGTTAAAGGCAATGCGGGTGATTACGCGGCCCAGATCGCAGTACTCAATCAGGCGGGATTAAGCCAGGAAGCCGATGCCTGGCTGAATAACCCGGCGCTGCGGGCGCGCAGTTCAACCCGCGAGATTGGGCAACTGCGCAACGGCAGCGTGATCAATGAGGCGGATAAACTGCGTTTACAAGGGCAGTACAGCGCCGCGTATGACAAGCTGATCGGCGCGTTGCAAAACGATCCGCAAAATACCGATATCATGCTGGCGATGGGGCGTCTCTATCAGTCTGGCAACATGAACAAAGAGGCCGGGCAGGTTTACAACTACCTGCTCAGCCGTGACAGTCTTAACCAGGGCGCGCGCGAAGGTGCCGTTGGGGTTGCGTTGTCCGAAGGCGATGTCGATCGGGCCAAGCTGCTGCTGCGTGGCTTGCCTGCGCTGAAAACGCCGGATCAGTTGATGCTGGCAGCGCGCGTTGCTCAAGCGGACGGTAACTATCCACAGGCAATGGTGTTTCTGCGTGAGGCGAAAAACCGGGCCAACGGCGTAACCGGTGCGCCAGGCGGGGGGGCGGCAGTGATTGGCGGTTTGCGGCTGGCGGATAATCCGTTTGCCGCGCAGAGCACGACTTCACCCAACGTTGACAGCTCTTCCTCGGCATACGGTGAGGTGCTGCCTTGGCAGGTTGCTGCTCCTGGTTACGCCCGAGCGCCGCAAGCTGTGGTGAAAAACCCAACCCTGCAGCAAATCGACAAAATGATCGACGAGGTGCAGAACAAGACCGCTACCTGGGTACAGGGGAATATATCTCTGCGCGATAACAGCAGTGGTGAAAACGGCCTGAGTAATATCACGGAAGTGAGAAGCCCGATCACCCTGTCAGGCATGCCGTTTGATAATGGCAGGCTCAGTTTTGATGTCACGCCGGTGATGCTGAAATCCGGGACGCCTTCTGACAGCGCCAACAGCCGTTTTGGTACCGGGGCGCTGCAACAGGCCAGGGCTATCGAGGCCGCGACTCAGGCCTCCGTCATTGCCTCACAGACCTCGATTGCTGCCGCACAGGCCGCCGATCTGCGTTATCAGCAACTGCATGCTACCCGCGATAGCCTGTGTTCTATTGACGCCACTTCGCCAGAGTGTACCGCCGCCACAGTGGCGCAGGATCAGGCCTTTAACGAAAGGCAGACGTTGGCTGGCCTGGTGACACAGCCGAAGACCTTTGGCCCTAACGATATCTATGCCGACTCACCGGGGCAGCAGCAAGATACCGGTGTAGAGTTGGCGCTAGCCCTCAGCGGCGACAGCTATAAGCTGGACGTGGGCAGTACGCCGATGGGCAGCGGCATCAGCTCGGTGGTGGGTGGGGTGAAATGGTCGCCCAAGCTGACCGATCATTCAACGCTGGATCTGTCGCTTGAGCGCCGTGCCGTCAAAGATAGCCTGCTCTCCTATGTCGGTACCGAAGATACCATTACCGGCAAGAAATGGGGGGCGGTGACCAAGAATGGCGGTGGCGTAAATCTTGGATACGATGATGGCGTGCTCGGAGCCTACGGTGGCGCGGGGTATTACAGCTACGTGGGTGATAATGTGGCGGATAACCATAGCGTGACCGGCATCCTGGGAGCCTACATCCGCCCTTATAAGGATGATGACAGTGAGCTGAAGGTTGGCGTTAACGTCAACTATATGGATTTTGATAAAAACCTGAGCTACTTCAGCTATGGCCAAGGGGGTTACTTCAGTCCGCAGGACTACCTCAGCATCTCGCTGCCGGTGGAGTACACCAAAAAACAGGATAACTTCACCTATATTCTGAGCGGCAACGTCGGTTATCAGACCTATAACAATCAGGAAAGCCTGTATTACCCGAACGATCCGCTGCTCCAGTCACAGCTGGAAAACCTGGTCAGCCAGGGTTACGGCGCTGAGTCCAGGTATGCCAGCGAGGACAAGAGTGGTATTGGCTACAGCCTGAAGGCGGGGGGAACCTATAAGGTCACGCCAAGCGTGTTGGTTGGGGGGCAGTTGGGTTATGACACTTTCGGCAGCTATTCCGAGAGCACGGCTTTGCTCTATTTTAAATATCTGTTAGATGGAAAATAACCATGCAAGATATTAACAATACCTCGTTTGAGCTTGATTATTATCGCCAGCGTCAGTTTAAGGCGGGTTGGCAGGATCTGATCGAAGTGGTGTTCTCCGGCATTCTGGCTTCTGCTGATGATACGGACAGCCGCGATTTTCTGCGTCTGATGGGGGGCAACCTGGCGAAGAAACTGCCGTTACCGGAGGCGGAAACGGTAGGGGAGTTGGAGGATGCCCTCAATGCCCTATTGCGTCAGTTTGACTGGGGCAGGGTGCAGATTGAGGCGAATGGTGAGCAGATGATCCTGACCCATTTTGCCTACCCGCACAGCGCCGATCCGGCCAACGAGGACGTCTGGGCACTCTCTTTTGCCACCGTTCTTGAGGGGGCCTATGACGCCTGGCTGTTGGCTCAGGGCGGTGAGCCGCAAGTTTCCCTGCGCTGGCGCAGCCCGGCCAAGGATAACACCCTGGTCTTTTGCTATAGAAACGAGCAACGAAGGTAAACATGGTGGCGAAAAGCAGGTCTGGTAGGCTCCGCGTACTCCTGCTTTGGCTGGGGTTGGTGTTTTCCCTTGGTAGCCAGGCTGCCGACAGCGGTTGGGCGCAATACAAACAGCGTTTTCTATTACCTGACGGGCGGATTGTCGATACCGGCAATAACAACGTCAGCCATACCGAAGGGCAGGGGTTTGCCATGCGGTTGGCGGTCTACAATAACGATCGTCCCGCGTTTGACAAACTCTGGCAATGGACTCGCAACACCTTGTATCGTCAGGATATAGGCCTGTTTTCCTGGCGCTATGAGCCAGGGAAGGCGGTGCCAATAGCCGATAAAAACAACGCTACCGATGGTGATATCTTTATCGCCTGGGCGTTGCTGGCGGCGGGGAAACGCTGGAATGTTCCCGCCTATCTCGCTTCCTCGGCGCAGATACAGCAAGCCCTGCTCAAACACACCGTGATCGACTACGCCGGTTATCGGGTGATGTTACCCGGTGCTAACGGTTTCAGGCAAAACGGTTCGGTGATCGTTAATCCTTCCTATTTTGTCTTTCCCGCCTGGCACGCATTTTACCAAGAAAGCCATTTGCCAGCGTGGAAAAAGCTCATCGACGATAGCATGACCATGGTCAGCAGAATGCGCTTTGGCAAACAGCATCTTCCCAGCGACTGGGTCACGCTACAGGCCAATGGGCAAATGGCTCCGGCTAGCGATTGGCCGCCGCGCTTTGGTTTTGATGCGGTGCGGGTTCCGCTCTATCTCTATTGGGACAAGGCCGACAGCCTGTCACTGAGTCCGTTTGCCAGCTTTTGGCGCGGCTTTGATCGCCGGGCGACACCGGCCTGGCAGGATGTGCTTAGCGGCCAGCGCTCTGAGTATAATCAAAGCCCAGGAATGAGGGCGGTCAGGGATCTGACGGTGGGGGACCGGGGGCCGCTGAAAGATCGCCTGGCACCCGATGAGGATTACTATTCTGCCAGCTTGCACCTGCTGGCCTACTGGGCACAGCGCAGCCAGCTTGTCCCCTCACCCCAACCCTCTCCCACAGGGAGAGGGAGCTGGTAGCCCCTGCTCGTTTGGAAGTAAAGAGGTCATCTTGGCAAACTCGAACGGTCCCTTCTCCTTGGGGGATGTACAGGGGGAGAGGGAGCTGGTAGCCCTGCTAGTTTGGAAGTAAAGAGGTAGTCTCAGCAAACTCGATCGCCTCCTCATCTAAGGTGAGCCACTCTAATTTCAAGCCAACTCGATCGGTCCCCTCTCCTTGGGGAGAGGGTTAGGGTGAGGGGCATTACTCGACTACCACAAGCGCCTTGCCGGGCTTTATGCTATCTTACGCGCCAGAAAACCCTTTCAGAGAGCCCGTCACGGTGGAAAAAAAGAAAAGTTTCCCGCAGCAGAAAAGCGGCCTGCATCCGCGCAATCGCCATCGCTCACGCTATGATTTCCCTACCCTGATCGCCACCTGTCCGGGATTGGAACCCTTTGTGAAGCCCAACGCCTGGGGCGATATCTCGGTGGATTTCGCCGATCCTGCCGCGGTGAAAATGCTCAACCGTGCCTTGCTGATGCACTTTTACGGCATCGAACATTGGGATATCCCGGCCGACTATCTTTGCCCGCCGATCCCGGGGCGTGCCGATTATCTGCATCACCTGGCCGATCTGCTGGCGACCAGCAATGGCGGCGAGATCCCGCGTGGTAAAGGTGTGGCGATCCTGGATATCGGCGTGGGGGCCAACTGTATTTACCCGATCATCGGCCAGCGCGAATATGGCTGGCGCTTTACCGGCTCGGAAACCGATCCGGTCTCGCTGGGGGCGGCCAAGATGATCGTGGCGATGAACCCGACGTTAAAAAATACCGTGCGCCTGCGCCAGCAGAAACAGCTGGAGTGTATCTTCAACGGCATTATCGGCGTTGCCGAGCGCTTCGATGCCACCTTGTGTAACCCGCCGTTCCACGGTTCCGAGCAGGAAGCGCGCGCTAGCACCCGCCTCAAGTTGCATAAGCTGGGCAAAGGGGCGGTGGCGGAAAAGCCGGTACAGAACTTCGGTGGCAAGAACAACGAACTGTGGTGCGAAGGAGGCGAAGAGGCCTTTGTGCGCAAGATGGTTGAAGAGAGCGTCGGTAAAGCGCAGAACTGCCTGTGGTTCACCTCGCTGATCTCGAAAAACACCACGTTGCCTGCCATCTATTATGCGCTCAAGCAGGCCGGGGCCGCTGAGGTGCGCACCATCGAAATGGCACAGGGGCAGAAGATTAGCCGCTTTGTGGCCTGGACCTTCCTTGATGCCGAGCAGCAAGCCGCCTGGGCGGCAGAGCGCTGGCAGTAATTGCCCGACCGTTGTCGGCGATCGTGCCGGCAACGATTATTTATTCTTGGGTTCCTTTCATTCTGTCTGGCTTGCGTTATCCTCAATATTGTTAATCAATTCCCACGCTGTTCATGAGTTAAAAAATAATAATAGCCTAGCTTAACCAAAGTTTTTATCCAGTTAATCTGGAGCATTGTCGTGCGCCATTGCCAGGGGATCGTGCGTTTGTTGGTGAGCAAGAAATGCAGAAAAAATAGAGAGTGCTCGCCGTTAACTCCATCTGCCAGAAGGATTTACCCGATGTTTTTAAACCTCCGTCAGTCAAATACCCCTTGGCGTGCCGAATTAGATGCCATTGAAGATGCGGTAGCGATGATCGTATTTAAACCCGACGGCACCGTATTACGTGCCAACGATCTGTTCTTGCAAACTATGGGATTTGAGCGTCAGGAAGTGATTGGGCAGCATCATCGTGTTTTCTGCGATAAAAATTATGTGGCCAGCCTGGCCTATCAACGCCATTGGCAAAAGTTAAACAGTGGCGAAGCTATTACCGATAATATCAGGCGCATTCGCAAAGACGGAGAAGTGGTCTGGCTGCAGGGGACTTATACCCCGGTGTTAAATAAGCACGGTGAGGTGGTGGAGATCATCAAGATTGCCAGCGAGGTGACCAGCCGTATCACTCAGGCCCAGGAGCATCAAAGCCTGTTAACGGCGCTGAATCGCTCAATGGCGATGATCACTTTCTCGCCAACCGGCATTATCCTGGATGCCAACGAGAATATGCTCGATCTGATGGGGTATCGGTTAGAAGAGGCACGCGATCAGGCACACAGCATACTCTGTACGCCGGAATTTGCTCACTCTGACGAGTATTATCAGCACTGGCAACGGCTGGCTAGAGGGGAGTTTTTGACCGGTCGCTTCGAGCGCATCAACCGGCGTGGGGAGCGGGTATGGCTGGAAGCCAGCTATAACCCAATCATCGACAACGAAGGGCGGGTATTAAAGGTGGTGAAAATCGCCCAGGACATCACTCGCCAAACGTTCCAACAGCAGCATGAAGAGGAAATGGTGCGTAATGTCCACCATCTCTCCATGGGGACCGATAAAACTGCTGCCCAAGGAGCGGTCATTGTCCAGCAGGCGGTGCAGGGGATGCAGCAGGTAGAGGTGGCTGCCCGGCAGACTTCGGACGTGGTCAGCGACTTGGGGCGTTGCTCGCAGCAGATTGGCAACATGGTTGAGGCGATCCGCAAAATTGCTGCCCAGACTAATCTGCTGGCGATTAACGCCTCGATCGAGGCGGCGCATGCGGGCGAGCATGGGCGCGGTTTCGCCGTGGTGGCTAATGAGGTGCGTACCTTGGCCGAGCAGTCCCGTAAAGCGGCCAGCGAGATTGAGCAAGTCACCAAGACCATTCAGCAAGGGGTAACGGCGGCAATCAACAAGATGGTGACCTGTGTGGAACAGGCAGGCGGCGGTGTGGCGCTAGCCAAGGATGCCGGGGAGGTGATCAATCAGGTCAATGTGGGTATGCAGGACGTGGTCAAGCTGATGCAGGCGTTTACCTCGGTCAAACAGAGTGACGTGATCCACTGAGGTTCTGTATCTGAGGCGGTTAAACGGACGCAGCATCCAGCGCCTCTTAGGTTGAACATGTCATTGAGCAACATTGTCATCAATAAAAAGCCCCTTGCGGGGCTTTTTATTAGCGCGTCAGGAAACGTGCTGCAAGAACTCGCGCAGGCGTGGGCTAGGCGGGTTGTTAATCAGGTCATGAGGATTGCCATCTTCGGCGATCCGGCCTTTGTCGATAAAGATCAGG
>NZ_JBKJYW010000207.1:0-5646 GCF_046715635.1 Serratia sp. (in: enterobacteria) | reverse complement strand
GATAACGCCGCGCATGTTCCGGCTTCAGCCCTACCCGCTCCAATAGCCAGGCGACCCGTTTTTCAGCCTCCGCCCCACGAGCAACATTGTGCACCAGCAACGGCTCCATGATGGAGAAACCAACGGTGAGCCGTGGATCCAGGGAAGCGTAAGGGTCTTGAAAGATAAACTGAATATCACGGCGCAAATGCTGTAAGGCGGAGCCTTTCAAACGGTTGATCTGTTGACCGTTGAAGGTAATGGTGCCGCGTTGGCTGTCTACCAGCTTTAACAGTGAGCGGCCGGTGGTGGATTTGCCACAGCCGGATTCGCCGACCAACCCCAGTGTTTCACCGGGATAGAGGTCGAAGCTGATATTTTCCACCGCATGCACACGGCGCGTGACGCGGTTGAGAATGCCGCTGCGCAGATCGAAGCGCGTGACCAGATTTTCTACCTGCAAGATCGGCGAGGCTCCTGCGGGTATGGTGTCTTGCGGCTGGTCGTTATCGTCAACGCCCGCTAACGGAAATTTTGCCGGGAAGTCTTTATCTGCCATCGCGCCCAATTGTGGCACGGCGGCCAACAAAGCCCGAGTGTAAGGCTGCTGTGGAGCGGCGAACAACGAGCGCACTTCCCCCTGTTCCACCTTTTCGCCTTGATGCATCACCAATACCCGATCGGCAATCTCCGCCACCACGCCCATATCATGAGTAATGAAGATCACCCCCATCTGCATTTCCTGCTGCAACACGCGGATCAGTTGCAGGATTTGCGCCTGAATGGTGACGTCCAGCGCGGTGGTGGGTTCATCGGCAATCAGCAGCGCCGGTTTGCACGACAACGCCATGGCAATCATCACCCGCTGGCGCATCCCGCCAGAAAGTTGATGCGGATAGCGGCCAAGGACGTTTTTGGCCTCGGGAATGCGCACCAGATCGAGCATACGCAGCGCTTCACGTTTGGCGCTGCGGTGATCCATCCCCTGATGCAGACGCAGAGATTCGGCGATCTGCTCCCCCACCGGAAACACCGGGTTGAGCGAGGTCATCGGCTCTTGAAAAATCATCGCCATATCGGCGCCGCGTAAGGTTCGCAAGGTGCTCTGTTTAGCCTTGGCCAGATCGAGCACCTGACCGTTACGCCGGCGAAAATGCATCGCGCCGCTGGTCAACTCACCGCCGCCCTGTTCTATCAGACGCATCAACGCCAGTGAGGTGACCGACTTGCCGGAGCCGGACTCTCCAACGATCGCCAGAGTTTCGCCACGGTCGACGTCGAAGTCCAGATGACGCACCGCCTCAATGACGTCGCCTTCTTGGCGAAATTGCACGCACAGATCGCTCACCGCCAGTACGCGCTCGGGCGGTAAAATCAACCCACGTTCTGCCTGTGGCTGGATGGCCGTATCGGTCATTTGCCCTCCCGGCAAGCGTTCAGCGGTAGATACCTACGGAAGGGGCATCGCCGACGTAGCCGAAACCGCGATACATTCCCTCACTGTTAAACGGTAGCGCGACGTTGCCAAAACGATCGATGGCGATCAGCCCGCCGCTGCCGCCCAGCGCCAACAGCTTGTCCATCACCACTTTATCGCAGGCCTGTTGCAGGGTTAGACCGGCATATTCAATCAGTGCAGAAACATCGTAGGCCGCGACGGTGCGCATAAAGATTTCGCCGGTACCGGTGCTGGAGACCGCCACCGTGGCGTTGTTGGCATAGCAACCGGCGCCAATAATCGGCGTATCACCAATGCGCCCTGCCGCCTTATTGGTCATGCCACCGGTTGAGGTGGCCGCTGCCAGGTTGCCCAAAGCATCCAGTGCTACCGCACCCACGGTGCCAAATTTGCGATCGGGATCCAGTGGGTCGCCGTTGAGCGCCGCCGCGCCGTCGTGATCGAGCAACACCCGACCCTGCTCTGCCTGAGCACGGTGCAGTTGGTCAAAACGCTCCTGGGTAAAGAAGAAATCGGGCTCGACCATTTCCAGGCCGTGATTGGCGGCAAATCTTTCTGCCCCTTCCCCGCCAAACAGCACATGAGTGCTATTTTCCAGCACCGTACGCGCGGCCAGCACCGGGTTGCGTATCCGGCTGACCCCGGCGACCGCTCCGGCATCACAAGTACGGCCATCCATCACACAGGCATCCAGCTCATGGGTGCCCTGGTGGGTAAATACCGCGCCTTTGCCTGCGTTGAACAGCGGGCACTCTTCCAGCAGCCTGACGGCCTCCGTTACCGCATCTAGTGCGCTGCCGCCTGCGGCCAAAATAGCCTGCCCGGCAGCCACGATGTCGGAAAGCGCCTGGATATAATCTTGTTCTTTCTCTGCACTCAATGCCGCACGGGTAATTGCGCCCGCGCCACCATGAATGGCAATCACTGGTTTGCTCATTGACCTGACACCTGTGTCTATCTGCGGCAATTCAAGCAGGTACCGCATGAAAATGGAGAGAGAATTATTATTTAGCCTTTTTCGACTATATTTAGCCCGGCAATCGATGTAAAGCACAAACTCGTCGCCAAGCATTAAGCGTAGCCTGCTTAGACTGTTTTGTGCATTCAAAGAGCTAAACGGTATAAAAACAGTGGGTTATCTGGCTTTGCATTTACCGCTGACAGCGTTAACCGGCCTATTGGCAACAGCAGGAAATAGCTCGGTTTGGCTCATGTTTAATTAGCGTTATCCCAAGCCGCTCTCCACTGTTTCCCGCTTACACGCCAATGAAAAATATTCAGAAACCCGATCCCGGTTGTTGCAGAAATTCCTGCTCCTCAACCGTAGATTCTCGGCCTAATATCTCGTTGCGATGGGGATAACGACCAAAACGATCGATTATGGCTTTATGGCGTATTTCAAACTCCAACTGGTCACCATTATTTAATTGGTGAAACAGCTCCAACGCCTGCTGGTGGATCAAGGCGGATTCGGAATGCATAAACGGCAAATAAAGGAAGCCGCGCTGCTCAACCGTTAAGTTTTCACATAACCCAGTGGCGATCGCTTCCTGGGCCAGCACCAGCGCCGTTCCGTCACAGGCAAAGGAGCGTGGCGTGTTGCGGAACAGGTTACGGCTGAACTGATCTAGCACGATGATTTCCGCCAGTCTTCCTTTGATGGTCGCACGCCAATGTGCCAGTTCTCCTTGGGACGCCGCCTGCCACAGTTGGCCAAAGCGGGTGTGCAGTACACGATCGAACTCATCGTCCTTTTTAAACCACATGACTGGGTCGATCTCTTCGAACCAAAAA
Source organism: Serratia sp. (in: enterobacteria) (assembly GCF_046715635.1). Taxonomy (GTDB): domain Bacteria; phylum Pseudomonadota; class Gammaproteobacteria; order Enterobacterales; family Enterobacteriaceae; genus Chania. Next base: position 2,414 of record NZ_JBKJYW010000207.1, on the reverse strand, counting down.
TCCAGTACGTGCTGGTGCATGGCTGTCTCCTGTTATTGATTTCAATACGTTAACCTGGTTTCTCCACCACGGCGTTATCTGCCATAATAGCCCTACTTTGCCGAAAAATTCGCGCACGCCGATTACGGAGTTTTGTTTATGGATCACTGTCATACTTCTGACCTCATTTCTCTTGAGCAGGCACTGGAGAAAATGCTCTCCCAGATCGCGCCACTGCAACAGAGCGAATCTATCGCCTTGACCAGCGCAGCCGGGCGCATTACCGCCACCCCGGTGGTCTCCCCTATCGATGTCCCGCCCTTCGCCAACTCGGCGATGGACGGCTATGCGGTACGTCTAAGTGACCTGAACGGCAACTCTCCGTTACCGGTAGCGGGTAAAGCCTTTGCCGGTGCGCCGTTTGCGGATGCCTGGCCTGCCAACACCTGCGTGCGGATCATGACCGGTGCCCCCATTCCGGCAGGTGCGGATGCGGTAATCATGCAAGAGCAGGCTGAAGTGACCGAGGCTGGAGTGCGTTTCAACGCCCCGGTAACCGCCGGGCAAAATATCCGTTTGGCGGGTGAAGATATCCTGCGCGGGGCGAGCGTGCTGCCCGCTGGGATCACACTTGGGGCCGCACAACTGCCACTGCTGGCCTCCCTAGGCGTGGCCGATGTCCAGGTGATGCGTAAATTGAAGGTAGCGGTATTCTCTACCGGTGACGAATTACAACCGGTCGGCCAGCCACTGCAAGCCGGCCAGATCTACGACACCAACCGCTTTGCCGTACGCCTGATGCTGGAACAGCTCGGCTGCACGGTGATCGACCTGGGGATTATTCGTGATAATCAGGAAGCATTACGCGCGGCCTTTATCCAGGCGGATAGCGAAGCAGACGTGGTGATCAGCAGCGGCGGCGTTTCCGTTGGTGAAGCCGATTACACCAAGCAGATGTTGGACGAACTGGGTAAAGTCAGCTTCTGGAAGCTGGCCATCAAACCGGGCAAGCCTTTTGCTTTTGGCAAGCTCCAGCACGCCTGGTTCTGTGGCCTGCCTGGCAACCCGGTCTCTGCGGCTTTGACCTTCTATCAACTGGTGCAACCGCTGCTGGCCAAGCTGGCTGGCCACTCCGAATGGCAACTGCCACCCCGCCTGAAAGCTCGCGCCCTGACGCCACTGAAAAAGTCGCCGGGTCGCCTCGATTTCCAACGCGGTATCTTTACCAGCAATGCCCAAGGCGAGCTGGAAGTGAGCACCACTGGCCATCAGGGTTCCCACGTGTTCAGCTCATTTAGCCAGGGTAACTGTTTTATCGTGCTGGAGCGCGAACGTGGCTCGGTGGCCGCCGGTGAGATGGTGGAGATCGAACCTTTCAATGCGTTGCTGAGGAACTGAACATGCTGCCGGAATTAACCGATGCACAAGCGCTGCGCTACAACCGCCAGATCGTACTACGGGGTTTCGACTTCGACGGTCAGGAAAAGCTGCAGGCGGCGCACGTGCTGATCGTTGGGCTTGGTGGGCTTGGCTGTGCGGCGGCACCTTATTTGGCTGCTGCTGGCGTCGGCCATCTGACACTGGTTGATTTCGACACGGTTTCCCTCTCCAACCTCCAGCGCCAGATCCTGCACCGGGATGATCGTATTGGTATGGCGAAAGTCGAATCCGCGCGTCTCGAACTTAGCGCAATCAATCCCCATATCCGTATTGATACCTTCGACACACCGCTGGATGACGAGCAAATGGCGGCGCAGATTGCCGCTTGCGACGTGGTGCTGGACTGTACCGATAACGTGGCGACCCGCGATCTGCTCAACCGCCTGTGCCATGCACAGCGTAAACCGCTGGTATCAGGGGCCGCCATCCGCATGGAAGGCCAGCTCAGCGTCTTTACCTATCAGCCGGAACAGCCCTGTTATCGCTGCCTGAGCAGGCTGTTCGGTGAAAACGCACTGACCTGCGTTGAGGCTGGCGTGATGGCGCCTTTAGTCGGCACCATCGGTACGCTACAGGCCATGGAGGCCATCAAGCTGTTGGCAAACTATGGCCAGCCTTTGGTGGGTAAGTTGTTGATGTTTGATGCGATGAGTATGCAGTTCCGGGAGATGAAGCTGCCGAAGGATCCGCTGTGTGAGGTGTGTGGTAAAGATGTGGCCCCTCACCCTAACCCTCTCCCAAAGGGAGAGGGGACAGATCGAGTTCGTTGATTCTTCTGCGTAATACCTATCGTTTTCTTACTCATCACGTTCCGCAGCAGTACGGGCTAATCAATCGCTCTGGACTGCTCCCTCTCCCTGTGGGAGAGGGGACAGATCGAGTTCGTTGATTCTTCTGCGTAATACCTATCGTCTTCTTACTCATCTCATTCCGATGCAGTACGGGCTAATCAATCGCTCTGGAGTGCTCCCTCTCCCTGTGGGAGAGGGTTGGGG
>NZ_JBKJYW010000206.1:0-6196 GCF_046715635.1 Serratia sp. (in: enterobacteria) | reverse complement strand
GTATACAGTTTAGCTTTTCTCTGTTCAACCAATAATAAACGGTGGTTTAGCTTTAGGACAGAACTGAAAATAGATGCGCGGTGTTTTTTCACTCCGAGCGGCTGAATATGTAACCGTTTCACATCATAAAATAAACAACATCGCTCACAGGCTGTAAAAAAGACATCATAATTCATGGCGTTAATCGTGCAATTCTGGTCTATTTAAACAGTGAAACGGTTGCAACCTGGAAAGGGTAAAGGATATTGCAGATGAAGTCAGGCCGCTATATTGGTGTTATGTCTGGCACCAGTCTGGATGGGATCGACGTGGTGCTTGCCGCTATCGATGAACGTATGGTGGCGCAACAGGCAAGTTATAGCCACCCAATGCCGATCCAACTGAAAAAAGAGATTCTGGGGATGTGCCAAGGGCAGCAGACCACGCTTTCTGCCGTAGGACGATTGGATGCGCAGTTGGGCACGCTGTTCGGTGAGGCGGTGCTGGGGCTGTTAAAACAGACCGGTATTCCGGCCCATGAAATCACCGCTATTGGCTGTCATGGCCAAACGGTGTGGCATGAGCCGGAGGGCGAGACGCGCTTTTCGATGCAGCTTGGGGACAATAACCGGGTGGCAGCATTGACCAATATCACCACCGTGGGGGATTTTCGCCGCCGTGATATGGCCTATGGTGGCCAAGGGGCGCCCTTGGTTCCTGCGTTTCATCAGGCTTTGTTGGCACACCCGAGCGAGCGCCGTATGGTGCTGAATATTGGCGGCATCGCCAACCTGTCACTGTTACTGCCCGGCGCACCGGTACGTGGTTTTGATACCGGCCCGGGGAATATGTTGCTGGATGCGTGGATATGGCGCCACCGCTCGAAACCCTACGATAAAGACGGTCTTTGGGCGATGGAAGGGCGCGTTTGCTTACCGCTATTGCAGCAGATGTTGGCCGATCCTTATTTCGCCTTACCGGCACCGAAAAGCACCGGTCGAGAATATTTCAATATCAGCTGGCTGGAAAAACAGCTGGCGACGTTGCCAGGGTTAACGCCAGTGGATGTGATGAGCACGCTGGTGGAACTGACCGCCACCACCATTAGCGAGCAGGTGATGCTGGCTGGGGGCTGTGAGCGGCTGCTGGTCTGCGGTGGTGGTGCCCGTAATCCATTACTGATGGCGCGAATGTCCGCTTTACTGCCGGGTACCGAGGTGGCTACCACCGATCACTTTGGCGTCAGTGGAGATGATATGGAGGCTTTGGCCTTTGCCTGGCTGGCATTCCGCACTATTTCTGGTCAGCCGGGTAATCTGCCTTCGGTTACCGGGGCCAGTTGTGAAACTCTGCTGGGTGGGATTTATCCGGTTTTGCCGTTGGGCCACCGCTAGCTCTGTTAGGATAAAGAAAAGGTTAATATCTTAAGGAGCAACCGATGAAAAAAATAGCGATGGTAGCTGGAGTTCTCGTGTTGGCGGGGTGTAGTTATGTGATCTCGCAAAAGAGTGAAACGCTGCACTATCAATGTGGAACGACGCCACTCACCGTAGAACTCAATGGTGAAGAGAGTACGGTCAGCTTCCTGATGGACGGTGAACAGTTGAAGCTGAAGCAGGTGCTGGCGGCGTCCGGTGCCAAATACAGCGACGGTAAATACACCTTCTGGTCGAAAGGGCAAAGCGCCTTTGTCGAGCGCAATGATAAAGTGATCATGAGCGACTGCGTGCTGGCTCAATAAACCTACCCTGAGGCAGCAGAATGATTGAGATCCTGCTGCTTCAGGCGCAGAATATGACAACGAATTTACCGCTTGGTTGCTATTCCAGATGACTGATAATAATGAGTTTGATGTGGCGGATCTGCGCCGTGAATATACCCGTGGCGGGCTGCGCCGTAACGATCTGACCGCCAACCCCCTGGATTTGTTCGAGCGCTGGCTCAAACAGGCTTGTGAAGCTCGTCTGGCCGATCCTACCGCGATGTGCGTCGCTACCGTAGATGAGCAGGGGCAACCTTTCCAGCGCATCGTGCTGCTCAAGCACTTTGATGATAAGGGCCTGGTATTTTATACCAACCTTGGCAGCCGCAAAGCGCAACAGCTGGCACAAAACCCGCATATCAGCCTGCTGTTCCCGTGGCATATGCTGGATCGTCAGGTGATCTTCCTCGGCAAGGCCGAGCGGCTATCGACGCTGGAAGTGATGAAGTATTTCAATAGTCGGCCCAAAGATAGCCAGATCGGCGCTTGGGTGTCGCAACAGTCAACGCGCATTTCCGCTCGTGGCATCCTGGAAAGCAAATTCCTCGAACTGAAGCAAAAGTTCCAGCAAGGCGAGGTGCCATTGCCCAGTTTCTGGGGCGGTTTCCGCGTTAAATTTGACTCCGTCGAGTTCTGGCAAGGGGGGGCGCACCGGTTGCACGACCGTTTCCTGTATCAACGCGAGGAAAATGACTGGAAAATTGACCGACTGGCACCCTGATAGACGGAAAATCCCCCTTAAGCGCTGGCACTGATGCCGCTGGCGCTTTATTCTATGCGCTACCCCGATTTTATGATTTTCGCCAATGGGCGAAGGCCGTGTACCGGCAAAGGTGCATTCGTTTATACATGGAGAAATTGATGGCTAGCATCAACCTGATTCAACAACTGCAAGAGCGGGGCCTGGTGGCTCAAGTGACGGACGAGGAAGCGTTAGCAGAGCGACTGGCGCAGGGGCCAATTGCACTGTATTGCGGCTTCGATCCGACCGCTGACAGCTTGCATTTGGGCCATCTGGTGCCTCTGCTGTGCCTGAAGCGTTTCCAACTGGCCGGCCACACGCCGGTAGCGTTGGTAGGTGGCGCGACCGGTATGATCGGCGACCCGAGCTTTAAAGCCGCCGAACGCAAACTCAACACCACGGAAACGGTCAACGAATGGGTCGAGAAAATCCGCAAGCAGGTTTCTCCGTTCCTCGATTTCGACTGTGGCAGCAACAGCGCCATTGCGGCCAACAACTACGATTGGTTTGGCGGCATGAACGTGCTGACCTTCCTGCGTGACATCGGTAAACACTTCTCGGTTAACCAGATGATCAACAAGGAAGCGGTCAAGCAGCGCCTGAACCGTGATGATTCCGGGATCTCCTTCACCGAGTTTTCCTACAACCTGCTGCAAGGGTTCGACTTCTCCGAGCTGTATAACCGCCATCAGGTGGAACTGCAGATCGGGGGGTCAGACCAGTGGGGCAACATCACCTCAGGTATCGACCTGACTCGCCGCATGCACCAGAAACAGGTGTTCGGCCTGACGGTGCCGTTGATCACCAAGGCAGACGGTACCAAATTTGGTAAAACCGAAGGCGGCGCGGTATGGCTGGCTCCGGAAAAAACCAGCCCGTACAAATTCTACCAGTTCTGGATCAACACCGCGGATGCGGACGTTTATCGCTTCCTGAAGTTCTTCACCTTCCTGAGCATTGAAGAGATTAATGCGCTGGAAGAAGAAGACAAGAACAGCGGTAAAGCACCGCGTGCCCAGTATGTGCTGGCACAAGAAGTCACCGGCATGGTGCACGGTGCAGAAGGATTGGCCGCGGCGAAACGTATCACCCAGAGCCTGTTCTCTGGCGCACTGCACGAAATGACCGAGGCGGACTTTGCGCAGTTGGCTCAGGATGGCATGCCAACCATCAAACTGGAGAACGATGCGGATCTGCAGCAGGCACTGGTTAATGCAGAGTTGGTCCCTTCACGCGGGCAGGCTCGCACCATGATTGGTTCCAACGCGGTAACCATCAACGGTGAGAAGCAGTCCAATCCTGAATATCTGTTCACCGATAGCGATCGCCTGTTTGGCCGTTACACGCTGCTGCGTCGCGGCAAAAAGCATTACTGCCTGGTTGACTGGAAGTAATCTGTTTTGATGCTGACAAGGGGCCCAGTGTGGCCCCTTTGTTTTATTCTCGCTTTATAGGCCTTCAGCACTCAACGTGGCTGCCACCGCCGGGCGAGCCGCTACGCGGTCGAAATAAGCCGTCAGATGCGCGTGTTTTTTGAGATCAAACTGTAACGCCTGCGCCCAACGCAACACGGTGAACAGATACGCGTCCGCCACGCTGAAACGCTGGCCCAACAGGTAATGCTGTTTCTCCAGCACCGAGTCCAGATAGCTGAACTGGCTGGCCAGTTTGTCGCGAACAATGGCTTTGTATTCGTCTGGCGTCTTCGGGTTAAACAGCGGGCTGAAGCCTTTGTGCAGCTCGGTTGCCACGTAGTTCAGCCATTCGATCGCATGATAGCGAGAAAGCGTGCCCGCAGCCGGGATCAGGTTACGATCCGGTACGCGATCTGCCAGGTATTGCACAATCGCCACGCCTTCGGTCAGCAGGCTGCCATCGTCAAGTACCAACGCTGGGACTTGTCCCTTCGGGTTGATTGCCAGATAGTCGGCACCACTTTCGGTTTTCTTGTGTACTAAATCGACTTTCTCTGCGGTGAAATCCAACCCGGCCTCACGTAATACGATGTGAGGAGACAGGGAACAGGCGCCGGCTTTATAGAACAGTTTCATCGAAAACTCCTTGATGGTGATGAAGGACAGGCAGGTTTAACTTCCCATCCTAGTCCTAGGCCAGAATAATTACAGCGGTTTTGCCAACAATATTTTATTACTCCACCAGAGTGAGCTGTGGCATCTGCGCCAGTAAATCGGCGATCTGCTGCTGCAATGCCTGCGGCGCGGTTTGCATTGGGGAACGGAGCTCGTTTTTTATCAGCCCCTGCTGCGACAGGGCTGCTTTAACCGGGCCTGGGTTCGGATAGCTGAACATCTGATGGATCATCGGCAGCAGGGTATAGAAATTGCTGCGTGCGGCGGCCAGATCGCCTTGCAGGACTTGTTCAACCAGAGCAACAAAGCGTTCCGGGTGCAGGTGTGCCGCAGCGGAAATCGCGCCACTTCCTCCCAAACATAGCGTGGTCAGGATCAGATGGTCTTCGCCGGTCAGCACGTCGATCTCGCCGTCCTGGATCAGCGACATGGTGGCCTCGGGGCAGCCGCCACAATCTTTGATCGCCTTGATTTGCGGGTGGCGGGTGAGTTGCCGCAGCGTTGCCAGCTCAAAGGTTGCTCCGGTGCGATAAGGCACGTTATATAAAATCACCGGCACGTGAGAGGCATCGGCAAGTCGGGTAAAATACTCCACCAGGCCCGCCTGTGAAGGGCGAATGTAGTACGGGGCGGGGATCAGGACTCCGGCGATATCGCGCTGATTGATGGCCTGCTGCATCTGCAGGGTGCTAACCATGTTATTACCGGAAAGCCCCATGACCACCTGGCGAGCTGGCACCACCTCGAGGACGGCATCCAGCACCGCCAACTGTTCTTCTTTACTCAGGGCTGAGGCTTCGCCGGTTGAACCGCAGACCACTACGCCAGCGACGCCTTTGGCGATCAAATGCTGTGCCAGCCTTTTCACGGCCGGGAAATCAACGTCGTCATCATTGAATGGGGTAACCAGTGCTACCCAAATACCGGAAAATGAAGCCATGTAAAACTCCTGCTGCGTGACCGACTAGGAGTCAGATGAGAAAACCAGAGAGGAGTATCGCGTTGCACACCATCCAGTCAGCTCATCTGACGGGACAGCGCGCCCCGGTCAAATGAGCGGCTGTTTCTTCGAAGTAAGCGCCAAAGTTTCACCCACGGTCAACGCGGTTTGCTGCGGTGTTGCCTGTTGGATGAAAGGGGACATGGCGATCTCGTAACCAGTGAATGTCACCCGATAGTGGACAGCTCAGGGCGGGGTGTCAACGGATAACTAGATGATAATAGGGATATTAATAATAGCAGGGCGCAGATGAATCTGGCTTATCAAACAGAGACCCCGCCGCAGCGGGGTCAGTGATCAACGATGTGGGCGCGTACTGATGGAGGCCGTCCAACTGAAGGTGGCACCTGTCGGCTGTGCCCGGTTGGCTTTGCGTTCTGCGCGGGCCGCTTTGGCAATCTTTTCACGTGCGGCCATAATGCGGTCGATGGCTTCGTCTTTGATTCTATTATGTTCGGAGTTGGTCAACTGGCGCTCGAGGTTTTTGCTTGCTCTGTCCAGATCGGTCTTTACTTCACGTTGTTCGCTTTCTGTCATCTCTTTCAGCGTTAGTCTCTTCATTTTGGCAACCTGTGTTGTGAAGTTGACTTTCAGTGTACAGCATTTATGGCAAAGATATTGTT
>NZ_JBKJYW010000205.1:0-12132 GCF_046715635.1 Serratia sp. (in: enterobacteria) | reverse complement strand
AGTTTGTCGATGGTCGGCGAAAACAGGCGGCGGAACAGCGTGCGCTTGCCGTAGTGGAAGCTTTGCATCAACTGGGTCAGCGCCAAACGCATATCATTAAACGCCTGCGGCCCGCTGTTGAGCGGTTGCAGGCAATCCACCAGCACAATTTGGCGATCGAAACGCACAAAGTGCTCTTTATAAAACGCCTTGACGATCGATTGGCAATAGTAGTTAAAACGGGTGCGCAGCATGCCCGCATTGGTATGTTTGTCTGCCTGAGCCAGGCGTGATTCCCCTGCCGCATAGACGTTTGGCCACGGGAAGAACTGCAACGCGGGCGCACCGGCCATATCGCCAGGCAGCACAAAGCGCCCAGGCTGAATAAAGTGCAACCCTTCGGCCTTACAACGCAGCAGGTAGTCGGTATAAGCCTGGGCGATCGCCGCCAGCTTGTTTTCATCCGCCGGGGCCAGCGGATCGAGATCTTTGCACAATGCCAGCCAAGGCTCAGCCCAGCGTGCTCGGTCGCCTTGCAACAACCCAGCCATCTGACGTGACCAGGCCAGATAATCCTGTTCCAGCATCGGCAAATCCAGCAGCCATTCACCCGGATAGTCGACGATTTCCAGATACAGCGTGGAGGTCTCTTTAAAATGACGCAGCAGCGAATCATTGGAACGGTAGCGCAGCGCCAGGCGGATTTCGCTGACGCCACGCGTTGGGGTTGGCCAACTTGGCGGATCGCCATACAACTGTGCCAGGCCTTCATCGTAGGTGAAACGCTGGATGCCGAGGTCGCGTTGAGGAATGCGTTTCACCCCCAGCAGCCGTTCTTCCCGCACAGGGGAAAACAGCGGCATACGTGCGCCGCTGTGAACATGGAGTAATTGATTGACCAATCCGGTGATAAACGCCGTCTTACCGCTGCGGCTCAAGCCGGTGACTGCCAGCCGCAGATGGCGATCCATCCCGCGATTGACCAGCGAAGTTAGCTCATTTTGCAGTCGTTTCATTGTTCTCCTTGGCATAGCGCCCGAACGCCTTGTTCAGCCCCTTGCGAAACAGCGGTTCCAGCAACATGGCCAATACGTAACGCAGCGGTTTACGGCTGACGGTTTTCAGCAACCACGCGGTTGCCCCCGCCGGACCATAACTCATTAGCGCTATGATGATGACTTTCGACAAGGTCTTCAACAATGCACCTACTCCCCGTTTTGGTGAAGCGGTTTTTGGGGCATTAATCGCATAGGTTTTGCTCATGGTTGCTGCCCTCTGGCAAATGTTGGGGAAAAAGTCGGTGCAATGCCTGACCTGCGGCGTACGCAGGCCCGAGCATCGTTAAGAGAGATTACAGCTGGCGAAAGCGGCTCTGTACGCCGAAGGTGTCAGATGTAACATAGCGCTCAACCTTGCGCAACTGCTGCTCCCCGCTGCTCAATTCGTATTCCAGCTTATCGAGCAACTGGCGCGGTGTGTCAGAATGTTCGTCCTGATAACGGCTGGCAGGAACCTCTTCAAGCACAAAGACCAGCGCGATATAGGCGACCACCGTAATGAAAAACAGCCCGAAGAACAACGACAACACGGCAATCACTCGGATCAAACGCACGGGCACGTCAAAATAGTGGGCAAGGCCAGCGCAAACGCCCTTCACCATGCCTTCTTCAGGCACCCGGTACAGTTTTTTACTGCCCAGCGAGTTGCCTTGGTATGCACGGTAGTCATCGCCGTAGCGAGAGCGATCGCCATACTTTCCTCTGTTATGGTCTCTGCGCATTACGACTGCCTCCAATTCGGTTGTTCCGCATCAAGAATGTCTTCCAGCGCCTGAATACGATCGCGCATGCGTGAGGCCTGTTCCGCCAGTTGCGTCAGACTTTGCATCTCCTGATGACTCAGTTGAACGCCGCTCTGTTGCCGGTTGCTGTAATGCAACCAAAGCCAAATCGGCGCGACAAACAACACAAAGATTGTCAACGGGATGGCAAGTAATAGAGCACTCATTTCAATTCCTTCTTTATTGGCCGTAGTGTGGCGGCCACGCTGGGTGGCCGCTTAAGCATTATTCCGGGCGGTTCATCTTGGCTTTCATTGCCGCCAGTTGCTCACTGATGGCGTCGTCCGCCTGCAGTTCAGCAAATTCATGATGCAGGCTTTTCTTTTTACCAATGCTGACGCTTTCCGCTTCGGCTTCCATATGGTCGATACGGCGCTCAAACTGTTCAAAACGCGCCATCGCCTCATCCAGTTTACCGCTGTCCAACTGGCGACGCACATCTCGTGAATAAGAAGCCGCCTGATGACGCAGCGTCAATGCCTGCTGGCGTGCACGGGTTTCGGTCAGCTTGTTTTCCAACTCGCCAATTTCACTCTTCATGCGGGCCAGCGTTTCTTCAACGGTAGCCACTTCCTGGCTCAGTGTAGCAATGAGATCGGTCACTTTCTGTTTTTCGATCAACGCCGCACGGGCCAGATCTTCTTTATCTTTACGCAACGCCAGTTCGGCTTTGTCCTGCCAGTCATTGATCTGGTTTTCACCCTGCTCAATGCGGCGCAGCAGTTGCTTTTTCTCCGCCAGGGCACGTGCTGAGGTGGAGCGCACTTCAACCAGCGTGTCTTCCATTTCCTGGATCATCAAACGCACCAGCTTTTGCGGGTCTTCTGCTTTATCGAGCAGAGTGTTGATGTTGGCGTTCACGATGTCGGCAAAACGAGAAAAGATACCCATAATTTACTTCCTCTTGGTTCTGAAGGCGTCTGAAGCGCCGAGTTAAGTTATACAACTTGCCCTAAGAGTTAATCAAGAAGCGTGCCAACTTTCATTTCATTGAAATACAAAGATTATTTGTTTTTGACTCTCGCCACGCTTGCTGTAGAGTGAGTATTTTAACCAAACATTGGCGAATTTCATCATGAGCGAACCGTTAGAGAACCTGTTGGGCGAGGCCAACGCCTTTGTGGAGGTGCTGGAGCAAGTTTCGCAGTTGGCCAAACTCAACAAACCGGTGTTGGTGATCGGCGAGCGCGGCACCGGTAAAGAGCTGATTGCCCACCGTTTGCACTATCTTTCCAACCGTTGGCAAGGGCCGTTTATCTCCCTCAACTGTGCGGCGCTGAATGAAAACCTGCTGGATTCTGAGCTGTTTGGCCATGAGGCTGGCGCATTTACCGGCGCACAAAAACGCCATCTTGGCCGCTTTGAGCGTGCCGATGGCGGCACCCTGTTTCTGGACGAATTGGCAACCGCGCCAATGCTGGTGCAAGAAAAACTGCTGCGAGTGATTGAATACGGCCATCTGGAGCGCGTAGGTGGCAGCCAACCGCTGCGGGTGGATGTCCGACTGGTGTGCGCCACCAATGACGATCTCCCCGCGCTGGCCGCCGCCGGTAAATTCCGTGCCGATCTGCTGGACCGTCTGGCATTTGACGTGGTGCAACTGCCGCCGCTGCGCCAACGCCAGCAAGACATCATGCTATTGGCCGAGCATTTCGCCATTCAGATGTGCCGCGAGCTCTCGCTGCCGTTGTTCCCCGGCTTCAGTGAACATGCGCAGATGACGCTGCTCGGCTACTCTTGGCCGGGTAACGTGCGTGAGCTGAAAAACGTGGTGGAGCGTTCCGTTTACCGCCACGGTGCAAGCCAGGATGAGCTGGATGAGATCATCATTAATCCCTTTGCCAAGCGTTCAGAACCGCTTGATGATGAGGCAACCGCGCCAGCCAGTGATTTACCTGCATTGCCGCTGGATTTTAAAAGCTGGCAGCACCAACAGGAGAAAGCCCTGCTGGAGATGGCATTGAAACAGGGCCGCTTCAATCAGCGTAAGGCTGCCGATTTGCTGGGGCTGACCTATCATCAGTTGCGCGGCATGTTGAAAAAGCATGCGCTGCTGCAAGGTAGCGAACCAGAGGGAAGTTAAACCGACTGGGCGATCAATTCGCGTAACCATTGATGAGCAGGATCGCGATGCGAACGCTCATCCCACAGCATGGCCAACTCATAGCCTGAGATCTCCACTGGCGGCTCGGCAATTTGTACTTCTGGGCTGCCGCGTACCAGGCGTTCGGGCAACATCGCCACCAGATCCGTCTTGCCGAGCACCGATTTCACAAACAGAAAATGCGGGACGGAAAGTACCACCCGGCGCGAAAGCCCAACCTGCTCCAGCGTGTGATCGGTGATACCGCTAAATCCCCCGCCGTTGGGCGAAACCACCACGTGCTCCAGTTGGCTAAATTGCGCCAGCGTCGGGCGAGCCGTCAAAGTAGGATGACCGATGCGGCCCACCAACACATACTTCTCCTTGAACAACACACGTTGACGCATCCCCGATGGTGCGCAGTCCTGCGTGTGAAATGCCAGATCGATCTCCCCCATCTCCGCCTGCCGGGCAATTCTGGTTGGTGCCAGTTCCAACACCGCCAACCGGCTGCTGGGAGCCTCCTGACGAAGCCGTGCCAATGCGGGCAACAGCACCGTGGATTCGCCATAATCGGATGCGGCGATACGCCAAGTGATATTCGCGCTAGCCGCCTCAAAAGGGCTGATGGGTGCAACGGTGTGTTCAAGCACTTCCAACGCCTGGCGCAAAGGTTCACGTAAAGCCTCTGCCCTGGCCGTTGGCCGCATTCCTCTGGGTCCCGGTAACAACAGCGGATCGTCGAAAAACGATCTCAGCTTGGCCAGATGTGCGCTTACCGAAGGTTGCGATAGCGACAACCGCTCCGCTGCGCGTGTGACATTCAATTCCATCAGTAACACATCCAGCGTCACCAATAGATTGAGATCCAGCCTGCCGAAATCACTCATACAAATACCTACAATCATTTAAATCAATTTTAACTATACCTGACGCTGACCTACTCTGTTGCTCTCTTTTCAATAATGGAACTCAATCATGAATATTCTGCTGGTATACGCTCATCCAGAAGCCCAATCGCTTAATGGCTCACTGAAAAACTTTGCGGTCAAGCATCTGCAGGATGCCGGGCATCAGGTACAGGTTTCCGATCTGTACGCCATGAAATGGAAAGCCTCTTTGGATGGCGAGGATCGTACGGATCGGGATAGCGCTGCCCGCTTTTACCCAGTGGAGGACTCCAGGATAGCGCTTGAGCAAGGAACACAGAGCGCAGATATTACGTTGGAACAGGAGAAGTTACTCTGGGCGGATACCGTGATCCTCCAGTTCCCACTGTGGTGGTTCTCCATGCCAGCCATCCTCAAGGGGTGGGTAGAACGCGTGTATGCCTATGGCTTTGCGTATGGCGTTGGCGAGCATTCCGATACGCATTGGGGGGATCGTTATGGCGAAGGTACGCTGGCAGGGAAACGGGCGATGTTGCTGGTCACCGCGGGCGGTTGGGAGTCGCATTACAGCCCGCGCGGTATCAACGGCCCGATAGAGGATATTTTGTTCCCCATCCACCATGGCATGCTGTATTACCCCGGCTTTGACGTGCTGCCACCGTTTGTGGCCTACCGCACCGATCGCTTCGTCGAGGCAAAATTCCCAGAGCTTTGTGCGGCGCTGGGGAAACGGCTGGATACGCTGGCAAGCACCGAGCCCCTGCCATTCCGTAAGCAAAACTTTGGTGATTATGCTATCCCACAGCTGACGCTGCGAGAGGATATTGCGCCAGGTCGCTCCGGCTTTGCCGTTCACCTGAAATAGAGGCAAAAAAAAGCCAGCACCCGAGCTGGCTAAGTAATACTGGAAGCAATGTGAGCAATGTCGTGCCTTCCACAAAGGGCCACAAGGCGTGGCCTTTCGTGAACTACCAAATGATGATAATAGTTCTCAGTATCATCTGTAAAGCATTTTGTTGAGAATTTTTCTCATTACCACACTGAGCTTGGGTGATTATCCATCAACGCCCGTCACGGCCAGCCCCTCAGTTGATGACATCATGTAGGAAAACAGCGGCAAGCTTAGCCAAACCGCCGAAATTTCAGCCATTTTGCTCAAGGAATTGGGCTGTTGGTCAGAGTGCGATACACTAACGTTATTGCTTAATAACCCATGAAGCGTCTATGCGTGGTTTACCTCTTTGGATCATGTCGCTCGGCTGCCTGGCAACTTCTGCCCTGGCCGCGACAACGGCTGTGCCCAGCGCAGCACCACCGCCAGCAGATATCCGCCAGAGCGGCTTTGTCTATTGCGTCAGCGGCATTCTGAACACCTTCAATCCGCAGATGGCCAGCAGCGGTCTGACGGTCGATACCCTGGCCGCCCAGCTTTACGATCGGCTGCTGGATGTCGACCCTTACACTTACCGCCTGATCCCGGAACTGGCGGAAAGCTGGGAAGTGCTGGACAATGGCGCTACCTACCGTTTCCACCTGCGGCGGGATGTGCCGTTCCAGACCACCGCCTGGTTCCAACCCACGCGCAAAATGAATGCCGACGATGTGGTGTTCAGTTTTCAGCGGGTGTTTGACCAAAAGCATCCGTTCCACAATGTGAACGGTGGTGATTACCCTTATTTCGACAGTCTGCAATTTGCCGACTCGGTGCAAAGCGTGAAAAAGCTGGACCAATACACCGTCGAGTTCCGCTTGCAGGCACCGGATGCGTCCTTCCTATGGCATCTGGCGACCCATTATGCACCGGTGCTATCGGCAGAATATGCCGACAACCTGACGCTGGACGGCCTGCAGGAAATGATCGATCGTGAACCGGTCGGCACCGGCCCATTCTTGTTGAACGAATACCGCTCCGGGCAATATATCCGTCTGGCACGTAATGACGTTTACTGGAAAGGGAAACCGCGCATGCCGCAGGTAGTGATCGACATGGGCGCCGGAGGTACGGGCCGCCTGTCCAAATTGCTGACCGGCGAGTGCGATGTGCTGGCCTATCCCGCCGCCAGCCAGCTTTCGATCCTGCGTGACGATCCGCGTTTACGGCTGACGCTGCGCCCAGGGATGAATATCGCCTATTTGGCCTTCAACACCCGCAAACCGCCGCTGGATAACCTGAAGGTGCGCCAGGCCATTGCGTTGGCGATTAACAACCAGCGCCTGATGCAATCAATCTATTACGGCACCGCAGAAACCGCCGCCTCGATCCTGCCGCGCGCCTCCTGGGCCTATGATAATGATGCCCACGTCACCGAATACGATCCGGCCAAGGCGCGAGAAATGCTGCGCGAAGCCGGTGTAGGGCCACTGGATCTGAAGCTGTGGGTGCCTAACGCATCGCAATCCTATAACCCCAGCCCGCTGAAAACGGCGGAACTGTTACAGGCAGATTTGGCTCAGGTCGGCATTAATCTCACCATAGTGCCGGTAGAAGGCCGCTTCCAGGAAGCCCGGCTGATGGAGATGAACCACGATCTGACGCTCACCGGTTGGTCAACCGACAGTAACGATCCGGACAGCTTCTTCCGCCCACTGCTGAGCTGTGCGGCAATCCGTTCGCAAACCAACTATGCTCACTGGTGTGATCCCGCGTTTGATGAACAGTTGCAGGACGCCCTGTTGTCACAGCAGTTATCACAGCGTATCGAGCATTATCAGCAGGCGCAGAAGATCCTCGAACAGCAGTTGCCGGTGTTGCCGCTGGCCTCCTCTTTGCGTTTGCAGGCCTACCGTTATGATATCAAAGGACTGGTGTTGAGCCCGTTCGGCAACTCATCATTTGCCGGGGTGTACCGTGAACCGGCGGAGGCCGCGAAAAAGTGATTATCTTTACCTTACGCCGCATTCTGTTGCTGCTGATCACGCTGTTCTTCCTGACGCTGGTCAGCTTCAGCCTGAGCTACTTTACCCCGCGCGCGCCGTTAAACGGTGCCGCTTTGCTGGATGCCTACCAGTTCTATTTCGTCAGCCTGCTGCACTGGGACTTTGGCGTCTCTAGCATCAATGGCCAGGCGATCAGCGAACAGCTGCGCGAAGTGTTCCCGGCCACCATGGAACTGTGCATTTTGGCCTTCACACTGGCGCTGTTTATCGGCATACCGCTGGGTATTATTGCCGGTGTGATGCGCGGCAAGTGGCAGGATACCGCCATCAGTACCTTTGCCCTGCTGGGCTTTTCCATTCCGGTGTTCTGGCTGGCGCTGCTGCTGATGCTTTATTTTTCACTGCATCTTGGCTGGCTGCCGGTGTCGGGCCGTTTCGATCTGCTGTATCAGGTCAAGCAGGTCACCGGTCTGGCGTTGGTTGATGCCTGGCTGTCTGACTCGCCTTATCGCAATGAGATGATTGCCAGTGCGCTGCGCCATATGGTGCTGCCGATTGCCGCGCTGGCGGTGGCCCCGATCACCGAGGTGATCCGTTTGATGCGTATCAGCACCGACGATGTTCTCAGCCAGAACTACATCAAGGCCGCCGCAACCCGTGGCCTGTCGCGCTTTACCATTATCCGCCGTCACGTGTTGCACAACGCGTTACCGCCGATCATCCCGAAACTGGGTCTGCAATTTTCTACCATGCTCACGCTGGCCATGATCACCGAGGTGGTATTCAGTTGGCCAGGGCTCGGGCGCTGGCTGATTAACGCCATCCGCCAACAGGACTACGCGGCCATCTCCGCAGGCGTGATGGTGATCGGCACGCTGGTGATCACCATTAACGTGCTGGCCGACATTCTGGGCGCGGCGACCAACCCGCTGAAACATAAGGAATGGTATGCCCTTCGATAACGTATACCGCGAAAAGAAAATGCCGAGTCCGCTGCTCTATACCTGGCGGATTTTCTATGGCGACACTTTGGCGATGATTGGTTTTTATGGGGTGATCGGCCTGTTGCTGCTGTCCCTGTTCGGCAGCCTACTGGCACCTTATGCCCTCGATCAGCAGTTCCTGGGATATCAACTGTTGCCGCCTTCCTGGTCACGCTACGGCAACGTGTCGTTCTTCCTGGGCACCGACGATCTGGGCCGCGATATCCTCAGCCGTTTGTTGACCGGTACCACCGCCACCTATGGCTCGGCACTGATTGTGACCATCGCCGCCGCCGTTTGTGGTGTGATCCTGGGCGTGTTTGCCGGGGTGACCCGTGGCCTGCTGTCTGCGATGCTAAACCATATTCTCGATACCCTGCTCTCCATCCCTTCACTGCTGCTGGCGATTATCGTGGTGGCCTTCCTCGGGCCGAAGCTGGAGCACGCCATGCTGGCCGTCTGGCTAGCGCTGTTGCCAAGGATGGTGCGTACCATCTACAGCGCAGTGCACGATGAGCTGGAAAAAGAATACGTGGTCGCTGCCCGTCTGGATGGGGCTTCGACAATGCAGATCCTGTGGTACGCCGTGGTGCCAAACATTGCTGCCGTGCTGATCACCGAGTTTACCCGCGCGCTATCGATGGCCATTCTCGACATCGCAGCGTTGGGTTTCCTCGATCTGGGGGCGCAATTGCCTTCCCCTGAATGGGGGGCGATGTTAGGTGATTCATTGGAGCTGGTGTATGTCGCACCCTGGACCGTAATGCTGCCCGGTGCCGCCATTCTGATCAGCGTATTGCTGGTTAACCTGTTGGGCGACGGAATACGCCGCGCGATCAATGCCGGAGTGGAATAATGCCGTTACTCGATATCCGCAATCTGACGATTGAATTTATGACCGCCGAAGGGCCGGTGAAGGCCGTCGATCGCGTCAGCATGACGCTGACCGAAGGTGAGGTGCGCGGCCTGGTGGGAGAATCCGGCTCAGGAAAAAGCCTGATCGCCAAAGCCATATGCGGCGTGACCAAAGATAACTGGCGCGTCACTGCCGACCGCTTCCGCTTCGACGATATCGACCTGTTGCAGCTTAGCCCGCGTGAACGGCGCAAACTGGTGGGCCACAACGTGTCGATGATCTTCCAGGAGCCGCAATCCTGTCTTGACCCTTCTGAAAGCATTGGCCGCCAGTTGGCCCAGGCCATTCCCGGCTGGACTTACAAGGGCCGTTGGTGGCAGCGCTTTAACTGGCGCAAACGGCGGGCGATTGAGCTGTTGCACCGCGTCGGTATCAAGGATCATCTCGATATCATGGGCAGCTTCCCCTATGAGCTGACCGAAGGCGAATGCCAGAAAGTGATGATCGCCATTGCGTTGGCCAATCAGCCAAGATTGCTGATCGCCGATGAGCCAACCAACGCCATGGAGCCCACCACGCAGGCGCAGATCTTCCGCCTGCTGGCACGTCTGAACCAAAACAACAACACCACCATCCTGCTGATCAGCCACGATTTGCAGATGATGAGCAAATGGGCCGACCGGGTTAACGTATTGTACTGCGGCCAGACGGTGGAGAGTGCGCAATGTGAAGATCTGCTTGCCGCCCCTCATCATCCTTATACCCAGGCGCTGATCCGCGCCATGCCGGACTTTGGCCGTGCGCTGCCGCATAAAAGCCGCCTGAATACGCTGCCGGGAGCGATTCCCTCATTAGAACATCTACCTATCGGCTGCCGCCTGGGGCCCCGCTGCCCGTATGCGCAAAAACAATGCATTGAAACCCCACGCCTGCGCCCGGTAAAAAATCACCTGTTCGCCTGCCACTTCCCGCTGAACATGGAGGAGCAATAACATGGAAACGCTATTGGAAGTGCGCAACCTGACCAAAACCTACCGCTATCGCACCGGGCTGTTCCGCCGCCAGCATGTGGAGGCGGTCAAGTCGGTCAGTTTTACCCTGCGTGAGGGCCAGACGCTGGCGATCATCGGTGAGAACGGTTCGGGTAAGTCAACCCTGGCGAAGATGCTTTCCGGCATGGTGGAGCCCTCATCGGGTGAAGTGCTGATCGACGACCATCCACTGGCTTATGGCGATTACCGCTACCGCAGCCAGCGCATTCGTATGATTTTCCAGGATCCGAGCACCTCACTCAACCCACGCCAGCGCATCGGTCAGTTGCTTGATGCGCCGCTACGTTTGAATACCGAACTGGAAGCCGCAGAGCGCGAAGTACGCATCAACCAGACCCTGCGCCAGGTGGGGATGCTGCCGGACCACGCTTATTATTACCCGCATATGCTGGCCTCCGGTCAGAAACAGCGCGTGGCACTGGCACGTGCGTTGATCCTGCAACCTAAGGTGATTGTTGCCGACGAGGCGCTGGCTTCGCTGGATATGTCGATGCGTTCGCAGATCATCAACCTGATGCTGGAGCTCCAGGAAAAGCACGGTATTGCCTATATTTATGTGACTCAGCATCTGGGGATGATGAAGCATATCAGCGACCAGGTGATGGTGATGCATGAGGGGGAAATCGTCGAGCGTGGCAGCACCGCCGAAGTGCTGGCCGCACCGCTGCACGATCTCACCAAGCGGCTGATTGCCAGCCATTTTGGTGAAGCGCTCACTGCCGATGCCTGGCGACGTGACGGCGGTAGGTTTTAGATTCAGCCCCTCACCCTAACCCTCCAAAAGGGTGAGGGGACTGAACGTGCCACATATTAACTCCTACATCTAACCTCAGCACCAGACTGGCTCCCTCTCCTTTTGGGGAGAGGGCTGGGGTGAGGGGGAAATAGCGATCAGCGGTATTCCATCCAGTTATTAATTAGCACTTAACATTATTTTATCTCGCCAATCGAATCGGTGAGGATATCCACTACGTTGAGCCATGCAAACAACAGGATATCGCGCAGATGAACAACGCCCACCACCAACGCTTCTCGCAACTGATGCTTATCCTTGCCGCCGGCTTCGCTATTTATGGTCATGGTCTATGCAGCCATGACTGACGCCTGCTTCGCGGTTTTTTACCCTGCCGCCGTTGCCAACTGTAACGGTGGCTTGTTGTATTGATGAAGGATTTTATCCGATGGAACATCGCCTAACCCCTTTCCAGTGGTACCACGAAACCCAGCGAAGCTCAGGCGACAGTTCGCCACTTGAGCCTGCCGCAGCAAGCTTGCGGGAGCGTTTTTTGTTAGGCCTGGGCTCATTTACCGACGAGGGATTGAATGCCGCCCTCAGCGATCGTATTGACGTTTTTACCGCGTCTTCGGCCTGCTATCCGGTACTGTTCCCCGATCGGGTCAGCGTTTCGCGAGAAGTGACGTTGTCACCTTACGATCGTCTGTCGACGGCCTTGACGGTGGCGCAGGTCACCGGCGTGCAATCGCTTTGTAGCCATTACGCTGCTCGCCTCGCCCCTCTGGACAGCCCGGATGCTACGCGGGAAAGCAATGTCCGCCTGGCACAAATCACCC
>NZ_JBKJYW010000204.1:0-14890 GCF_046715635.1 Serratia sp. (in: enterobacteria) | reverse complement strand
TTTGCCTGGCGGCAATAGCGCGGTGGTCCCACCTGACCCCATGCCGAACTCAGAAGTGAAACGCCGTAGCGCCGATGGTAGTGTGGGGTCTCCCCATGCGAGAGTAGGACACTGCCAGGCATCAAATTAGTGTGCTGATATGGCTCAGTTGGTAGAGCGCACCCTTGGTAAGGGTGAGGTCCCCAGTTCGACTCTGGGTATCAGCACCACTTTATTTAAGTGGTTTAGAAGTTCGGCAGAAAGAAAAGAATTAAAAGAATTTGCTTGGCGGCAATAGCGCGGTGGTCCCACCTGACCCCATGCCGAACTCAGAAGTGAAACGCCGTAGCGCCGATGGTAGTGTGGGGTCTCCCCATGCGAGAGTAGGACACTGCCAAGCATCAATTAAAGTAAAAAGCCCTGCGTGAAAACGTAGGGCTTTTTGCTTTATCTGTTGTATGGAAATGTTATTCAAGCATGGGCATGCGACCAATCTGTCGGGAACAGATTGGAACGCCGTTTACGGCGGCCCCGAAGGGGTGAGTCCCAGGACGAGACGAATATTGTAGGACACTGCCAAGCATCAATTAAGCTGAGAGGCCATCCGAAAGGATGGCCTCTCAGCTATGCATCGAAAACAGAAATCCCCTCACCCCAACCCTCTCCCACTGATAAACCGGTAACGCCATAAGCGCTTGTTTGAGGGAGAGGGGGCTAGCTCGGAGTATTTGATTAGCTCTTTCTGCCTGGCGATGAAACATTTTCACCTTCCCGTTGAATCCTCGACATGACGCTAAAAAAGCGCTATCTTCGGGCATCTAGAAGTCTAAACGTATAAACGGATGTGTGAGGGGTAAGCAATGCCGATTCGTGTTCCTGATGAGTTACCTGCGGTCAATTTCTTGCGTAATGAGAACGTGTTTGTCATGACATCCTCACGCGCAAAAACACAGGAAATCAGGCCATTAAAGGTACTTATCCTCAACCTGATGCCAAAAAAGATCGAAACGGAAAACCAGTTCCTGCGTTTGCTTTCCAACTCGCCACTGCAGATCGATATCCAACTGCTGCGTATCGATAGCCGTGAATCGAAGAACACGCCTACGGAGCATCTGAATAATTTCTACTGTAACTTTGAAGATATCCAGGATGAGAACTTTGACGGGCTGATCGTCACCGGCGCTCCGCTGGGCCTGGTGGACTTTTGTGATGTCGCCTATTGGCCGCAGATCGAGCGAGTGATCGAGTGGGCCAAGGATCATGTGACCTCAACCCTGTTTGTCTGTTGGGCAGTGCAGGCCGCGCTAAACATCCTGTACGGCATTCCAAAGAAGACGCGTGAGGTAAAGCTCTCTGGGGTGTACCAGCATAGTACGCTGCACCAGCATGCCTTGCTGACCCGGGGCTTTGATGAAACCTTCCTGGCTCCCCACTCCCGCTATGCCGATTTCCCAACCGAGATCCTCCGACAGTATACCGATCTGGATATTCTGGCTGAATCAGAGCTGGCTGGTGCCTATCTGTTCGCCACTAAGGATAAACGCATGGCCTTTGTCACCGGGCATCCGGAATATGACACTCTGACGTTAGCGGGTGAGTATTGTCGCGATAACGATGCAGGCCTCAACCCGACCGTACCGCTAAATTACTTCCCCGATGATAACCCCGAATTGCCCCCCGCAGCCTCATGGCGAAGCCATGGTCACCTGCTGTTTTCCAACTGGTTGAACTACTACGTTTACCAGATCACGCCGTTCGATCTGCGCCATATGAATCCGACCCTCGAGTAACATTTTTATCTGCACCGGGTGGCTGAATCGAGGCCGCCCTGGTTTATTCCACCGCTTTTCCCGCCAAACTTGCAACGTTTCAGCATCTATAACTCATTTAAAAACAATGTATTACCGGCATTCCTTTATCGTAATGGAACCGGTTTCCTGGTCTGCTATAAATGATAAATAATCTAATCAATTGATAATAAAAGGTTAATAAAATATTTATTAAAAAAATGGAAATCGTTTTTGATTTTTAATTTTTGTTGGTTATTCTAGGATCCTGCGGGATGACATCTGACCAGTTGGCGGTCTTTTTTTCACCCGATTTCCGACAACAATGCTTCGCCTGGCCAGCAATGGCGGCGTGGAATGATGGAAAGGATCAAGACAATGACGCAACAGATGGTAGGCACGGAATTAGCGTTTACACAGGCTTTCGGCTCTGCAGAGCGGCAGATACTGACGGATGACGCGGTCGAGTTCCTGGCTGAACTGGTGGGGAAATTCACGCCAAAACGCAACAAACTGTTGGCAGCACGCGCCAGCTGGCAAGAGAAAATCGATCGCGGCGAGTTGCCGGGGTTTATTTTGGAAACGGATTCCATTCGTCAGGGTGAGTGGCAGATCCGTGGCGTTCCCAGTGATTTACGTGACCGTCGGGTAGAGATTACCGGGCCGGTTGAACGCAAAATGGTGATCAACGCCCTCAATGCCAACGTCAAAGTGTTTATGGCCGACTTTGAAGATTCACTGGCCCCAAGCTGGGACAAGGTTATCGATGGGCAGATCAACCTGCACGATGCGGTTAATGGCACCATCTCTTACACCAATGAAGCTGGCAAGATTTACCAGCTCAAACCCAACCCGGCGGTGTTGATTGCCCGCGTGCGTGGCCTGCATTTGCCGGAAAAACACGTGCAGTGGCAGGGCGAAGCGATTCCGGGCGGGCTGTTCGATTTTGCCCTCTATTTCTTCCATAACTATCGCCAACTGCTGGCAAAAGGCAGTGGCCCATATTTCTACCTGCCGAAAACCCAGTCTTGGCAGGAGGCTGCCTGGTGGGGCGAAGTCTTTAGCTATACCGAGGATCGCTTCGGGTTACCGCGCGGCACTATCAAAGCCACTGTGTTGATTGAAACCCTGCCTGCGGTATTCCAGATGGACGAGATCCTGTACCACCTGCGCGATCATATCGTCGGGCTGAACTGTGGCCGTTGGGACTACATCTTCAGCTATATCAAAACGCTGAAGAACCATGGCGATCGGGTGTTGCCGGATCGTCAGTCCGTCACTATGACCCAGCCTTTCCTCAGTGCCTATTCACGCTTACTGATCAAGACCTGTCACCGCCGCGGAGCTTTTGCGATGGGGGGAATGGCGGCATTTATCCCCAGCAAAGACGCCGAACAAAACGCGGTGGTGTTGGGCAAGGTGCGGGCGGATAAAGAACTGGAAGCGACCAACGGCCACGACGGTACTTGGGTGGCACATCCAGGTCTGGCCGATACGGTGATGGAAGTGTTTGACCGCATCCTGGGCGAGCGGCAGAACCAACTTGAGGTGCTGCGTGAGAACGATGCTCCTATCACGGCGGCGCAACTGCTGGAGCCGTGCGACGGTGAGCGTACCGAAACCGGCATGCGCGCCAATATCCGCGTGGCGGTGCAATACATTGAAGCCTGGATCTCCGGCAATGGCTGCGTACCGATTTATGGCCTGATGGAAGATGCCGCTACCGCCGAGATTTCACGTACCTCAATCTGGCAGTGGATCCATCACGAGAAAAGCCTCAGCAATGGCCAACAGGTAACCAAGGCCCTGTTCCGCCAGATGCTGCAGGAAGAGATGCAGGTCGTTCGTAAAGAGCTGGGTGAAGCGCGTTATCACGCAGGCCGTTTCGAAGAGGCGGCACAACTGATGGAGCGTATTACCACGCAAGACGAATTAATCGATTTCCTGACCTTACCCGGCTACGAATTACTGGCCTGAAACCGTTCCTGACCTTTAACCCTACCGTATTGAAAAGGATAAAAATATGACGACCTCTCGTACCCAACAGATCCAACAGCTGGAACAGGAATGGAAATCAGCACGCTGGGAAGGCATCACCCGCCCTTACAGCGCCGAAGACGTGATCAACCTGCGTGGCTCGGTCAATCCGGTTTGCACATTGGCGCAGAACGGTGCGGCGAAACTCTGGGAACTGCTGCACGGCAAATCCCGCAAAGGGTACGTGAACAGCCTTGGGGCGTTGACCGGTGGCCAGGCGCTGCAACAGGCGAAAGCCGGCGTCGAAGCGATCTACCTGTCCGGTTGGCAGGTAGCGGCTGATGCCAATACCGCTTCCGCCATGTATCCCGATCAATCACTGTACCCGGTGGACTCTGTCCCGACGGTGGTTGAGCGCATCAATAACACCTTCCGTCGGGCGGATCAGATCCAGTGGGCAAACCAGATTGAACCGGGCAGCAAAGGCTATACCGATTACTTCCTGCCGATCGTGGCGGATGCCGAAGCCGGCTTTGGCGGCGTGCTGAATGCCTTTGAACTGATGAAGGCGATGATCGAAGCCGGTGCCGCCGGGGTGCATTTCGAAGACCAACTGGCGGCGGTGAAGAAGTGTGGCCATATGGGCGGCAAGGTCTTGGTCCCGACTCAGGAAGCCATTCAGAAGTTGGTTGCGGCGCGCTTGGCCGCTGACGTTCTCGGTGTCCCAACCCTGCTGATTGCCCGCACCGATGCCGACGCGGCGGATCTGCTGACTTCCGACTGCGATCCGTATGACAGCGCCTTTGTGTCTGGCGAACGCACCGCCGAAGGTTTTTACCGTACCCATGCCGGTATTGAGCAGGCCATCAGCCGTGGGCTGGCCTATGCCCCTTATGCCGATCTGGTGTGGTGCGAAACCTCTACGCCGGACCTGGAAGCAGCGCAACGCTTTGCCGATGCGATCCATGCCAAATTCCCCGGTAAACTGTTGGCCTATAACTGCTCACCATCGTTCAACTGGAAAAAGAACCTGGACGACCAGACTATCGCCCGCTTCCAGGACGCGCTGTCCGCCATGGGCTACAAGTACCAGTTCATCACGCTGGCCGGTATCCACAGCATGTGGTTCAACATGTTCGATCTGGCACACGCTTATGCACGTGGTGAAGGCATGAAGCACTATGTCGAAAAAGTGCAGCAACCAGAGTTTGCCGCGGTCGAGCGTGGTTACACTTTTGCTTCGCATCAGCAGGAAGTGGGGACCGGCTACTTCGATAAAGTGACCACCATTATTCAGGGGGGCGCTTCCTCGGTAACGGCACTGACCGGTTCCACCGAAGAACAGCAGTTCTGATCCCCAAGGGGCCTGGCGCGGTGCCAGGCTCTTGTTTCATTCCTGAATGGCAGAGGCAAAGATGGCGGAAAAACTGGAGCTGTTGATTGCACAGACGATCCTGCAGGGCTTTGATGCGCAATATGGCCGCTTTCTTGAAGTCACGGCCGGAGCGCAGCAGCGTTTTGAGCAGGCAGACTGGCCCGCCGTACAACAGGCGATGAAACGACGTATCCATCTTTACGACCACCACGTCGGTCTGGTGGTTGAGCAACTGAAATGCATCACCGGGCAGAAATATTACGATGCGGATTTTCCCAACCGGGTAAAGACGGTTTATACCGAGCTATTGCCCGACTACCCGCGTTTTGAGATTGCCGAAAGTTTCTTCAACTCGGTTTACTGTCGGCTGTTCAAACATCGGGATTTAACCCCAGACAAGCTGTTCGTTTTCAGCTCGCAGCCTGAACGGCGCTTTCGCGATATTCCCAGGCCGTTGGCACGTGATTTTACTCCCAATGGTGATTTGGCTGCCATGCTGCACAGCCTGTTGACCGACTTGCCGCTGCGACTGCCGTGGGAAGATCTGCCACGCGATATTCGCTATATCACCCAAGCCTTACTGCAGACCTTCAGCTCCCAACAGCTAGCGGGAGCGACGTTCCAAATTGGCAATGAGCTGTTCTACCGTAACAAGGCGGCCTGGTTGGTTGGTAAGCTACGGTTGGCCGACGGGGTTTACCCGTTCCTGTTGCCGATCCACCACAGCGAGTTCGGCGCGCTGTTTATTGATACCTGCCTGACCAGCAAGGCCGAAGCCAGCATCGTGTTTGGCTTCGCCCGTTCCTACTTCATGGTGTATGCCCCATTACTAGCAGCGATGGTCGAGTGGTTGCGGGAGATCCTACCGGGTAAAACCACCGCCGAACTGTATATGGCGATCGGCTGCCAGAAGCATGGTAAAACCGAATGCTACCGCGAATACCTGAATTTTATGGCGCAGTCGCAGGAGCAATTCATTATTGCGCCGGGCGTGAAGGGCATGGTGATGCTGGTGTTTACGCTACCGTCCTTTGATCGGGTCTTCAAAGTGATTAAAGACGAATTCGCGCCGCAGAAAGAGGTTACGCAGGCGCAGGTGATGGCCTGCTACCAGTTGGTCAAAGAGCACGATCGCGTCGGGCGGATGGCCGATACTCAGGAATATGAGAATTTTGTGGTGGATAAGGCGCGCATCAGCCCGCAACTGCTGGCGGAGTTGCAGCGTGAAGTGCCGGAAAAGCTGGAAGATCTCGGCGATCGCGTGGTCATCAAGCATCTGTATATGGAGCGGCGAATGACGCCGCTGAACCTGTATCTCGAACAGGCAGACGAACGGCAAATGCATGACGCCATCGAAGAATATGGTAATGCGATCAAACAGCTGGCTGCGGCCAATATCTTCCCCGGCGATATGCTGTTCAAGAACTTCGGTGTGACACGCCATGGGCGCGTGGTGTTTTACGACTATGACGAGATTTGCTACATGACCGAGGTGAACTTCCGTAATATCCCGCCGCCGCGCTATCCGGAAGATGAGTTGGCCAGCGAACCCTGGTACAGCATTTCACCTAACGACGTTTTCCCCGAAGAGTTTCGCCATTTCCTGTGTGGTGACCGGCGTATCCGCAAGGTCTTTGAGGAAATGCACAGCGACCTGTTTGAAGCGAACTACTGGCGAGGGTTGCAGCAGCGCATTAAGGAGGGACACGTCGAGGATGTGTTTGCCTACCGCAAAAAGCGGCGTTTCAGCCAGCGGACATTCAATCCAGCCATGCCTAAATCGGCCTGATAACCAGGAGCGAGGTTGCCAGGCTCGCTCCTTAGGTGGACTAGTTCAGGCGTTCAATAATCATCGCCGTGCCTTGGCCACCGCCGATGCACAGCGTTGCCAGCCCCAGGGTTTTATCTCTGGCTTGCAAAGCGTGTAGCAGAGTGACCAGAATACGCGCACCGCTGGCACCTATCGGATGACCCAGCGCGATAGCACCGCCGTTGACGTTTACCTTTTCCTCAGCGAATCCCAGGGTTTTCCCTACGGCTAAAAATTGCGCGGCGAAAGCTTCGTTGGCCTCAATCAAATCGATATCTGACAGTGCCAAACCGGTTTTCTTCAGCGCATTAAGGGTCGCGGGTACGGGGCCCATTCCCATCAGCGCAGGAGCTACGCCACCGCTGGCATAACCGCGGATCCTCGCCAGAGGGGTCAAGCCTAGCTGACGGGCGTGGCTTTCCGCCATTACCACCAACGCGGCTGCACCATCATTAATCCCGGACGCATTACCGGCGGTGACGCTGCCGTCTTTGCTAAAGGCCGGGCGTAATTTGGCCAAGCCTTCCGCCGTGGTAGCGGCTTTAGGGAACTCGTCGGTATCGATGACGATATCACCCTTCCTGTTCTTTACCGTGACAGGCACGATTTCCTTGGCGAAAGCGCCGCTTGAGATGGCGGCGACCGCTTTTTGCTGCGACGCCAGCGCCAGTGCGTCTTGTGCTTCGCGAGTAATGCCATATTCCTTTGCGACGTTCTCTGCGGTGATGCCCATATGATAATCGTGGGTGGCGCACATCAAACCATCTTTCAGGATCACGTCGAGCAGTTGGCCGTCACCCAGTCGATAGCCCCAACGCGCTTTGCTATCCATCAGGTAAGGCGCCTGGCTCATATTTTCCATGCCGCCAGCGAGAATGGTTTGCGCATCCCCGGCCAAAATGGCCTGGGCGGCCAGGGCCACGCTTTTCAAACCGGAGCCACAGACCTTGTTGACGGTATAACCGCTGACGGTGTCAGGTATGCCACTTTTCAACAGCGCCTGCCGTGCCGGGTTTTGGCCCAATCCGGCCTGGAGCACATTGCCTAAAATGACTTCATCCACCTGGTCGCCACCGATACCGGCACGAAGCATGGCTTCACGCAGCACTAGCGAACCTAAATCAGTTGCGCTGACCGGTGCCAAAGCCCCGTTGAAGTTACCAATAGCCGTACGCACGGCGCTGACGATAACGATACTCTCCATACGATAGTTCCTTATGTGACAACGCTAGAATAGGGTGAGGCCGATAACGAAGATGACGCCAGAGAACAGCAGGGCGGTGACGCAGTAGCCCATGATGTCCCGGACCCCCAGACCGGCGATAGCCAATGCCGGTAGCGCCCAGAAAGGTTGCGCCATGTTCATCCACTGCTCGCCATAGGCGATAGCCATCACCGACTTACCTAAATCGGCTCCCAGTGCCTGAGCGGCAGGAATAACGAACGGCCCCTGGATCACCCAGTGACCGCCACCTGATGGCACGGCAAAGTTAATCAGCGCCGAACTGAAGAAGGTCATAATGGGGAAGGTGTCTTTGTTGGCCACGTTGATGAAGAACTCGGTGATCAGGCCGCCGAGGCCGGAGTGTTCCATCATGAGCTGGATCCCGGCATAGAATGGGAACTGGACTAAAATGCCTGCCGTGCTCTTGGCCGCCGCAGAGATGGCGCGCATATAAGCCATCGGAGTTTTATGCAGCAGGATACCGGCAATCATAAACATCATGTTTACCGTATTAATCGTGATGTTAAAGCCCTTTTCCCAGAAGCTCATCCCTAAATAGGCAATGCCCAGCGCACCGATGATGAAGGCAATAATGCGGCTTTCTTCCATTTTTTCGGCAATCGGAGCATCAGCAGACAGCTTTTTTTGGAAGCTTGGTTCTTCCGCCAGCAGCGCGGGATCCACACTTACCACCTCATGTGGCTTCGGTACCATCATGCGGGTGACGAACGGCATCACCAGGATCAGACCTAAGGTAATAAACAGATTGTATCCGGTGAACAGCGTGTCGGAGACCGGGATTAAACCGGCGATATGTTCGACCGGGTTGCCTGGTGTGGCGGCCAGCAGCGGCATAGAGCCAGAGAAACCGCCGCCCCAGGTCAGAAAGCCGATGTAAGCGCAGGCAATCAATAGCGGGTAATCCGAGCCGGGAATACGGCGTGCGACTTCGCGGGCAAACATAGCGCCGACCACCAGGCCAAACCCCCAGTTGATGACGCAGGCTACCGAGCCGAGGAAGGTCACCAACATCACACCCTGAGCCGGAGTTTTGGCGACCGAGGCGGTGAGCGTCAGGATGCGCTTGACCGGTGCAGAGGTTGCCAGAGCATGGCCGGTGACGATAATCAGCGCCATCTGCATACCGAAGGCCAGCAGATTCCAGAAGCCATTCCCCCACATGTTCACCATTTCAATTGGCGTATGAGGGGTGAGCGCCAGTGCGATACCAAAGGTCAGCATTGTCAGCAACATGGCAAAAATCAGCGGGTCGGGCAGATAGCGGCTAACGAAACCGGTTAAAAAGCGGGAGATGCGGCCAATCATACGACACCTTCCTCTACCACAATCGGCATGGCTTTGAGGCCCGGTGACACGGAGAATTCAGCATCCGTTTTGGCCTGAATGGTTTCCAGAGTGACACCTGGCGCATGCTCCTTCAGTACCAACTTGCCTTGTTCGAAGCTGAATACGGCTAACTCGGTCACCACCATGCTGACTTTATTTTTCGCGGTCAGCGGTAGTGAGCAGTGCTGGAGGATTTTGGCCGAGCCCTCTTTGGCGCAATGTTCCATCGCAATGATCACCCGCCGTGCCCCGGTAACCAGATCCATCGCCCCGCCCATACCTGGAACCATTTTCCCCGGTACCATCCAGTTGGCGAGATTGGCCTGCTGATCGACCTGTAAGCCGCCAAGAACGCTGACGTCAACATGGCCACCACGGATCAAGGCAAAGGAGAATGCGCTGTCGAAGGCCGCTCCGCCGGGTAAGATACCGCAGGGCTGGCCACCGGCATTGACCAGATTGGGATGGGCCTCGGTGACCGGTGCCAAACCAAGAAAACCATTTTCAGATTGCAGGGTGATATGAATATCGGTGGGTAAATAGTTGACCACCTGAGTGGGTAACCCGATGCCCAGATTGACGATGTCCCCATCGTGCAGTTCAAGGGCCACGCGACGAGCGATAAGTTCTTTAGCGTTCATTATTGGTTCTCCTGCGGGCAGACAATGTGGTCGATTAACGCGGCGGGGGTGATGACGCAGTCAGCGGTAATGCTGCCGATATCCACCACGGATTCCGGTTCGGCGATAACCACGTCAGCGGCAAGTGCCATCAGCGGGTTGAAGTTACGGGCGCTTAGCTGGTAGGTCAGGTTGCCCTGATAGTCGCTAAGATGGGCGCGAACCAAGGCCAGATCGGCGCGTAAAGGTAGCTCCAGCAGGTAGTCGATACCGTTCAGCGTGATTTTCTGTTTGCCTTCTTCGACTACGGTGCCAACGCCGGTGGGGGTCAGAAAGCCACCCAGGCCAGCACCGCCACAGCGGATACGTTCGGCCAGCGTGCCCTGTGGAACCAACTCCACTTCCATCTCGCCCGAGATCATGCGGCGGCCGGTTTCGGGGTTGGTGCCGATATGGGAGGCGATAACTTTCTTCACCCTGCCACTGGCTACCAATGGCCCGACGCCGGTATCGACGAAGGCGGTATCGGTGGTGATTAAGGTGAGATCTTTTACGTTTGCCGCCAGTAAGGCTGAAATAAGACGCGGTGGGGCGCCCACGCCCATAAAACCACCGATCATGATGGTCATACCATCACGGAAATGTTCGGTCGCCTGCTCAATATCGATGAGTTTTCTTTTCATGGTTATCCCTTATATTTGACACTAAAAAATAGGTTCAATTAAGGAATAGCAACCTTCATGCCAATTGATCCGGGCGGTTAGAAAGGAATTAACTCACTGATATTCACTGGAATAACAGGATTGTTATTTAATTGTTTAATAAGATGTAGGAGTAATTAACAATGAGGTGTGCAATTTCTTGCACAGGGGTGCACATTTTGTTACCCCTGAGGCTATACAGAATAAATAATAGGCGACGCCTGATGACCTAATAAATGTGATCTCAGGCGCTATTTAGACCAGCACCCACCGTACAGTTAATATTTGTTTATATATTATCCGGTGGTGTGGCGGAGTGAGAGTCGATGCGGTATTCCTGCAATTTGTACATCAAAGCTCTGCGGCTAATACCTAACGCGCGCGCGGTTTTCACCCGATTATCCTGATTATCTGCTAGCGCAGAGCAAATCAGCTCGCGTTCATAAGCTTTAATATTTTCTTTTAAATTTAATCCCGGTTCAGCAAATGTGGCGCGATTAATATTAGGCTGGACGGGGTGTGGCTGCTGTAAATGTTCCGGTAAATCCTCCGGGAAGATGATAAACCCGGTGCTCATAATCACGGCTCGCTCAATCGCATTGGAGAGTTCCCGGATGTTACCCGGCCAGGAATACGCATCAAGCATGGCCTGCGCGCTGGCATCTATCTCAATGATCTCTTTGCCGTTTTCGGCATTGAACTTCTGCAGGAAATGTCGGGCCAGCAACGGCACGTCCTCCGGCCTTTCGCGCAGCGGCAGCGGGGAAAGATGGATCACATTCAGGCGGTAAAACAGATCCTGGCGGAACTCGCCTTGCTCAACCATCGCCGCCAGATTGCGGTTGGTCGCGGCAATTAATCGGATATCTGTTTTAATGGTTTTGCTGCCACCGAGCCGCTCAAACTCTTTTTCCTGTAGCACCCGCAGTAATTTGACCTGCAGGTTGTGCGGCATTTCGCCCACCTCATCGAGCAGCAGTGTCCCCTGGTTGGCCCGTTCAAATAGGCCCTGGCGCTGCATATGTGCGCCGGTAAAGGCTCCTTTCTCATGGCCAAAAAGCTCGCTTTCCAGCAGCGATTCCGGCAGTGCGCCGCAGTTGATCTTGATAAATGGCCCCTTGGCGCGCGGGCTGTTGTAGTGAATGGCTTTAGCAATCAACTCCTTGCCCGTGCCACTTTCACCGGTTATCAACACGCTGGCGTGGCTCATGGCAATTTTTGCCGTATCGCGGCAAAGCTCCATCATTTTGGCACTGTTGGTGAGTAATCGGCCCCATTGGTAACTGTCAGATAAGGCCCGATGCAGGCGATTGATTTCCTGTTTCATCTCCTGCAACTGCATCGCACGGCTGATAATGATTTTCAGCTCGTCCAGATCAAAGGGTTTAATCACATAATCAAATGCGCCCAAGCGTAGCGCCTCAACCGCCGTTTCGACGGCGGCGTAGGCGGTCATGAGGATCACCGGTGTTTCCTGCCGGGTCTGCCGCATAACTTGCAGTGCCTCAAGGCCATTGATTTTTGGCATACGGATATCCATGAGCACAATATCCGGAGCCTGTTGTTTGAATTGTTCCAGCGCTTGCTGGCCATCCGCGGCACAGATAGGTTGATGGCCATCGAGGCTAAACACGGTGGTTAACATGCGGCGAACGTTTTCTTCATCATCCACGATCAGAATACGGTATGATTTTTTCATAATAGATCCCCTGCGTCATGTTTGACTGGCAAGATAATAGTAAATGTGGTTCCATTATTCGGCTGGCTTGCTAGTTTTATTTCACCGTCGTGGGCGGTGACAATGCGCTGGCTGATAGACAGGCCTAATCCGGTTCCCGAAGGCTTGGTGGTGTAAAACGGATCGAAAACTTTCGACTTAATATCATCTGCAATACCACAGCCGTTATCCTGAATAGTGATTTGTTGCCGGTTCTCCTCCAGCGCTTGGGTGGCAATGGTAATTTCCCCTCGGGCCGCAATAGACTGGACGGCATTAATCAGAATATTAAGTAATACCTGCTTTAATAATTCACCGTCGGCTTCAATATCACTCAATCCTTCATCCAAATGAAGGTGAAAATCGACCCTGGCTTGTACACCTTTGGTTTTTACCAAGATCAGGCTTTCGCGCAGGATTTGATTTAAATTGACTTGATGATAGCGGCCAATCCGTGGACGAGAGAAATCGAGTAACTGCTGGATCACCCGATTAATCGACTGAACCTCTTTTAAAATGATGTGGGTATATTCCAGCCGCTGTGGATCTTTTTCACTGTCCTTGAGAATTTGCACAAAACCGCTGATGGCCGTTAATGGATTGCGAACTTCATGGGCGACCCCGGCCATCAACTCCCCAAGTGTGGCCAGCCGTTCGGCTTGCTCAATGCGGCGTTGCACGTCCTTTTTGGCGGTTAAATCGGTGAATATGGCCAGGGCACCAAGGGTATCCCCCTGGGCGTTACGCAGTTGGCTGGTACTGATACTGAGCTGTATGGTGCGGGTTTTCCCGGGGTAATCAATTTCTAACGCGACATGTTCTATGCCACGGAACAGGGTATCCAATACTGGGCTATTAAAATCCACTTTTTCAAACACTTCCGCATAAGGTTTCCCCATCAGTTCCTTACGGCTGTAGCCGGTGATGAGTTCCCCCGCGGGGTTAATCATGGTGACGCAGCCATGGATATCCACTGAAATAACTCCGTCGGCAGCGCTTTCGAGAATTAATTCATTGAGCGTTTTGGTTTCCCGCAGCGCGCGGGATAAGGCATTCACGCTGTCGGATATTTCCCCCATCTCGCCCTGCATCGCGGGGAGGTCGCTATTCAGGTTCAACGATAGATTGGTCAGGCTGGATTTAATAACGTCAATATCCGAGGCGAAGCGGCGTGAAAAGACCACGATCAGCCCTAAGCTCAATAACAGGCCGATGCTGATCACCAGGATAATCTTGAGATCCATCGACAGCGCCTGACGATCGATATCATTCGACAGTTCGTTGGCCCAGATATACCCGAGGATCTGGTTATCGCGTTTGATGGGGATCATGGCATTCATAATATTGCCACGCACCTGAGAGCCACTGCTTACCAGCGGTTTGCCGTTTGCCATCACTTCATGGCCGGGGTGGTCTGCATTAATCGAAATACCGACCGCATTACCATATTGCTGCTGTGGGGCGTAGGTAATAATGGCATCCAGGTGTTGGTTATAGTAACCCGCACCGACCCCGGAAAAAGCGCGGGTGATCTCATCGGTAACCGGTGCCAAGTGCTGATTCAGTGCCTTGATGCGCTGCTCTCTGGGCAAATCAGGGTAAAGCGAAAAGCTGTCGCCCAGCGCATTATCCAGCAAGGAGGTGACGGCAAACAGCTTGGCCTTCTTCTCTTGCAGCAGGGCTTCACGCCCCTCGGTTTCAACCAGATAGCCGATGATTAAGGTCGGTAGCGAGACCATGATGATGGCCAGGACAATCATTTTACTGCGCAGCGTGTGTGGGAGTCGTTGTTGGATGAGGGCGTGTAAGCCTGGCAAAAATGCTTTCATACAGACTAAATCCTGGCGTTATCGTCCGTCGGGCAGAGCAAGGTCATCTGTATACAGCGCCAGAGTCTCTTTCAGGCTGGCCGGACTGGAACGGGTATGTTAAGTGTACGCATGTCCTCTTTTTAAGCAATAGTCGTACCAATTCGCCAGATTGGGGCGCGCAGTATGCCGCGCCCGTCCAGGTTAATCAGGATTAAAACGTGATACAGCAGGCGCCCTGTTCGGCCCCGGAAAGCTGGCTGCGTAACGCACCAAACAGCTCACGGCCACAGCCGTTCCTTTCACCGCTCAGATCGGGTTGATAGGGAGTGCGCTGGGCCAGCTCTGCTTCGGAGACCAGTAGTTGCAGCTCGCCGGTGCGGCCATTCACCCGGATCATATCGCCGCTTTGTACTTTGGCCAGCATACCGCCAGTGTAGGCCTCCGGGGTGACATGGATCGCCGAAGGAACCTTGCCGGAAGCGCCGGACAGGCGGCCATCGGTCACCAACGCCACCTTGAAGCCGCGATCCATCAAGACGCC
>NZ_JBKJYW010000203.1:0-7796 GCF_046715635.1 Serratia sp. (in: enterobacteria) | reverse complement strand
ACCGTGCCATGCTGACGCATAAAGCGCCGGTTCTCTTCGGCCAGGATCGCCCCACCGCCGGTGGCAACTATGGTTGACGATTGAGTTACCGCCTGCAAGGTCTGGGTTTCGCGCTGGCGAAAACCCGGCCAACCAACCTGTGCGACCATTTCCGCTACGTTCATTTGCGTGGTTTGCTGCATAAACAGATCGGTATCAATAAACCGATAGCCCAGCGCCTGCGCCAATGCACTGCCGACCGTGGTTTTACCTGCTCCGCGAGCTCCTACCATAAAAATGGCTTGTGTCATTACGGGTTGTCCCTTTTGCGGTGACTGAATGCATTGGATTACCTGCGAACCTGCCCGCAGGTCGATCGAGCGTTGGCATTATAACTGCATCATACCGCCCTGAATCTGTATTTCAATCTTTACGATAGTGTAAATTCCATAGCACAGCGGCTATTATCAGCAAACCCTTGTTCTGCCTCCTGCGCCAGAAGATGCCGTAAATAGGCATCCAACCGTGCGACGGGAATGGTGCGAAAGCCAAGGCGCTGATAATAAGGCGCATTCCATGCCACTTGCACGAAGGTGGTTAGCGTTAACCGCTGCATGCCCAGGCGCAGGGCCAGCCTGGCAACCTCGTCGATCAGATGCTTGCCCACGCCTTGCCGTTGCCAATCGGCCGCAACCGAAAGCTCGGCGATATGCCAACTGTGTGCAAAGCTCTGCACTGCTATAAAACCGGCGATCTGCCCAGTGGGGCTAACCATCACCCACTCCCGCTGCTGATCAATAAAATCGACGTGCTGTTGCGGGTTCATCACCTCTGCTTCGGCAATAAACTGCAACTCTTGCTGCTGGCGAAACAACTGGGCGGCGGAACGCTCAACTGCCACCAACTGCGGGATATCATCCCGTTGCGCCAAGCGTAGCTTCAGGCTCATTTCTGGCTCCTGGTTAGCGGCCGGCCATTTAAACAGATTTTGCCACAGGCAGAAATCATCAATAGCGCCATAAAGCTCTATATGATAATTACTCTCATTTAATTATTCAATAAAACAGCGCAGTTGTGGTTGCAGCTCCACTGAAAAGTATCCGCAGAAAAACAGCAGATAAAAAACCGAAAGCAGTCGCCACGCTGCGGCCTGGCAGGCTAAATTGGTATCACAATACTAGGGGATAGATATGGCTCAACAGATTGTTACGCTGACAGACTACCCACATTTTGCCGACGTCTGCGCCGCTTGGGCCTTCGGCCAATGGGGCTCACAACGTGGCGGCACGCTGGAACGTACCCGCCATCGCTTTGCCTTGTGCAGCAAACCCAGCGAGGATTTCCTGACGCTGCTGACGATTGATGGCGAACGTCCGTTGGGGATGGCCAGCCTGTGGCCGAGTGACGATCATCATCGTAGGGATCTCTCCCCCTGGCTGGCCGGTGTTTTTGTGCACCCGGATCATCGGCGACAGGGCATTGCGCAGCGCCTGGAACAGGCGATCGTCAGCGTAGCGCAACAACGTGGCCATCCCGTTCTGCATCTGATCACCGATCACAGCGAGGCGTTGTACGCCGGTTGGGGTTGGCAAACCATTGAACGCCGCCAGCAATATGACGACGAAGTGGTGGTGATGGAAAAACGACTGTGATCAGCGCGGAGTACACACATACACCAGCGCAGGGGGGAAGTTACGCCCCTCCAGCCGCCGCTGCCAATGAAAGTAGCGCGAGAGAAGCTTTTCCGAGAGATGGCTGTATTGGAACAGCACCAACATGCCGTTGTTGGCGCGTAAACGCTGCTGCGCCTGCTGCAAAATACGCAGTCTTATCCTGAGCGGGATCGACAGCAGCGGCAGGCAGGAAAAAATAAAAACCAAAAAGGCTGCGATAATAATCAGCCAATTACTGGTCAGATTATTATCCACAGCCGTCTATACCCGTCGTCTTTCAAGCGGAAATTTAAAATTCATAGGGTAATTTATATTGGCCAACCTCATTGACTGGCCACTCAGCTATTTATCGTTGATAAATTAACGATAAACTTCTGCAGTACCGCGCCAGGCACTGGAATCTCCTGGATTATCCAGGCCAATGATTCGATAGTGCGTTGCGCCGTCTGCAGTCGCTTTTTGTTTCAACGCATGGATAGCGTCATCTGGTGAGCCGCTGATACCGGAAACCGACACCACGCCGATGCTCTGCATGCTGCTGGCTTCAGTGCTATCAACCTGTTTGGCGCCCATGGTAGCAGCCATGGTGGAGAATGAAGCGGTGGCGATCAGTGCTGCTGCGATGCAGGGTAATAGTTTCATGATTGACTCCGTTATTTTTATCTTAACTCGTTCTCAGTGAGGTTAATTATGAGTTAACCATTGAAAACAGACGTCATCCAATGTAAAGAAGCTCAATCATTGTGAGAAAAACAAGGAGAAAATGAGAATGGGTATTTCCTGCTAGCGCATAACT
Source organism: Serratia sp. (in: enterobacteria) (assembly GCF_046715635.1). Lineage (GTDB taxonomy): Bacteria > Pseudomonadota > Gammaproteobacteria > Enterobacterales > Enterobacteriaceae > Chania. The sequence continues at coordinate 5,348 of NZ_JBKJYW010000203.1, read as the reverse complement.
TTATTTATTGAGTAAATTTTACGCTTTATTTTAAAAAATGAACAACCCTATTTAGCCCACTGAGTTAACCCGGTTTATTTTAAAGCAATTTTCCCTCACCGTACCCTCCAGCCAACGGATAATTGGGCCAAACCTGGCCCAATTATCCGACAGGTTTTCCTCTACCACCTTGCTGCGCCCGTTCAGCGCAAGGGTTCAGGCAAGGTCAGCACCCACAGTTCGCTCAAGGACTCTGGCTGTGCCAATGGCCGCAATTCAATCGTCGTGTTTACCGGTTTACCTGCCAAATTCAGCTTCCCTTGCTGATCCAGTTGATAGTCGCCAATCTTCTTCCCTTCAGGCTCGGCGTTGACCAGTTTGGCCTGCAAACCAAAATCGTTGTCGTTAATCACCGCCAGTGTGCGGTTGTCGATCAACGCCAATCCTTCCACCTTCTCCTGCTGCCAACCCAGTTTACGCAGATCGACCACCTCACGCTTGTGTGCCAGCTTCACCCCACGCTGGGCCAATTCGCTGGCATCAGCAAATTCCAGCGCCTTGCCCTGGCCGTCGAACGACGTCAGATCGCTGGCCTGGCTAAGATCAACCAGATAGATCTTGTTCATCATCTGCTTGTCTTTGTCACTGCCCTGCTCGATCAGCAGGATGTGTTGATTATCGACCGCTACGATATCGCCAATCTTGGCATCTTTGGCTTTCTGGTAACGAGCGATATCGATCGGATAACCATACATGGCCGTTTTGCCACTGGCAGGATCAAAGCTGACTAAACGGGTAAACTGCGCCTGGTTTTTGCTCTTGCCATCGATATCCAGCGTGCTCTGCACCGCCGCCAGGATCCGTCCATCCGGCAACCGGGTTACCCCTTCAAAACCCCGGTTCGGTTGACGCCATTTAATGATGTTCGGCAGACCACTGGCAACCGCCTGCTCCCCTGCTAACGGCGTTGGGCCATACTTCGCCAGAATTTTACCTTGGCCATCGATATGGATCAGGAAGGGGCCATATTCGTCAGACAGCCAATAGCCTCCTTTACCGTCAGGCGTGATCCCCTCGGTATCCAGCCCGCGCTTGTCACTCGGCAGCGGCTTGAGCGTATCCGTCAATGCCACTTCATTGGTTGAGCCAATCAGGTTGCCAGGCAGCGGCAAGCCGCTGATAGGGCCGTTATCATCGTGCAGGGGACGGGCCTGGGTAGCAATGGCCTTACCGCCACCAATACGGATTTCCATCAATAGGGGAACAAAGGCCGGATTGGCAAAAATCTTGGCCTCCTGTTTGCCGACTGCTGGCGCATCGGCGTTCGGGCCACGATCGGTCACGGTGGTCAGCAGTAGATCCCCCCCTTCCTGGCCATTAAATACCAGACCGGAACCAATCCCTACCGGTAACCCATAGGGAAACTGGCTGGCAAAAGCACCGGAATAGCCCACGCGATCGCCATCCGGGAAGCTGACGTTGTAACGAGCAACGCCAATATCGGCAGCATGGGACAACAGCGGTAATACAGAGGCCAACAACACGCCAAGCGGTTTGATTCTCATAGCATTAACTCATTGTAAGGGAAAGTAACAGGCTGAAAGCCTAACCGCCGACGGTGACACTTTTATGACGACTTAAACTAAAATAGCAGATAACAAATAGAAATTAACAATCAACCCATCATTTTTGAGAGATATAAACCCATTGAAAAAATAAGAACTTACCTATAAGAAAAATAAAATTGAGAATTAATCCTATATGAAATAAGACAATTACCTATTAACCAGATAAAAAAACAACAAAAGAAGGATAATTTCTTAAAATCTTCGTTTTCACATAGACAAAATAAAAAGTTAGGGCTTTAATACCGGCCGTAATCGAAGGCGTGCGCGCGAAAAATTATGCTATAGACCACTACAATATTAAAAAGGTGCTCTATAGTTTTAGTGCTAACGTCCGTTAGTTTGTTCCCCCAGCAGGATGGAATCTATGTCAAAGCGACTGTTTGCCGAATTTTTCGGTACTTTTTGGTTGGTGTTCGGTGGTTGTGGTAGCGCAGTGCTAGCCGCAGCGTTTCCACAATTAGGTATTGGTTTTGCTGGTGTTGCTTTAGCGTTCGGCCTTACCGTGGTCACTATGGCCTATGCCGTCGGTCATATTTCTGGTGGGCACTTTAACCCAGCGGTCACAATGGGATTATTTGCAGGCGGCCGTTTCCCTGCCAAAGATGTTATTCCCTACGTGGTAGCTCAGGTGATTGGTGGTATTGCTGCCGCCGCGGTGCTTTATTTAGTCGCCAGCGGTAAAGCAGGCTTTGATGCCACTGCCAGCGGTTTTGCTTCTAACGGTTACGGTGAACATTCACCGGGTGGCTATTCTTTGCAGGCCGCCATCGTTATTGAATTGGTCCTGACCGCCTTCTTCCTGATTGTTATCCATGGTGTGACCGATAAACGCGCACCGGCAGGCTTTGCGCCTTTGGCCATCGGCCTGGCGTTGACGCTGATCCATCTGATCAGTATTCCGGTTACCAATACCTCAGTGAACCCGGCACGTAGTACCGCCGTGGCAATCTTCCAGGGAACCTGGGCGTTGCAACAGCTGTGGGTATTCTGGCTGGTACCGCTGGTAGGCGGTGTTATCGGTGGTTTGATTTACCGTTGCCTGTTAGAAGACAAGAAGTAAGCTTGGATTTTCAGGGCAGCCCGCAACGACTGCCCTGAAACTTTAACCTTTCACCGCTTCGAACATCATGATGTCACTGGTAAATGAGCCGTCGGCCTGAATGGCAAAGTGTTGGCTAACATCTTCAGCTACGCCCTGCTGTAACGCACGGATCGCCGTGACAAAATGCTCAGGCGTACGCATCCGGGCCACCCAACTGCTGAACTCCAAATCCAGACGATCGGTCGTCACTTCTCGCACCAACAACCCAGACTCGGTCAACATACTCAGCCACTCACCCGGTGCATAGTTGCGTACGTGCGAAGTATCCCGCAGCACTTCGACCGTTTGCAGATAGATATCCAATAACGGATGCCCCGGGGATACCACATCCATAAAAATGGCCCGCCCGCCTGGCTTCAACACCCGCTTGACCTCACGCAGTGCCCGGCCTACATCGTGCCAATGGTGCGCCGAGTAACGGCTGATCACCACGTCAAAGCTGGCGTCATCAAAGGGTAACGACTCCGCTACGCCCTGCTGCAGCTGAATATTCTCCAACCCCTGTTCCTGCGCCGCGTTGCCGACCACCGCCAGCATCTGCGCCGACAGATCGTACGCCACCACTTGCCCGACATGGGCCGCAGCGGTAAAGCTGGCGTGCCCTGCCCCACATCCCAGATCGAGCAGGCGGGCATCGGTACTGCCTGCCAACAGCTTGGCCAAGCGTTGCAGGTCTTTCCCTTGCGCATGCACCGCACTGGTCAGGTAGGCATTGGCCTGTTCGCCAAATTGACGATCGACCGCATTTTTATGGCTGTTGCTGATGCTCATAGCTGCTCCCATTATTATCTGGCTTACGCCGGTGCCGAGATGGCTGGTAATGACTATAATCAAGCTGCTATACGGGTACAATATGAGCAGTTATCCTAGTATAAACAGGTACCACCCTAATGGAATCAGACGCAATATCCAGCCAGAAAGCCCTTGGTGCCTTTTTGCGTGCGCACCGTGAGCGGGTCACGCCGGAGATGCTGGGCCTGCCCACCGCCACACGCCGCCGCACCAGCGGCTTACGCCGTGAGGAGCTGGCACAAATCAGCGGCATCAGCGCCACCTGGTATACCTGGATAGAACAGGGCCGCGAGGTGTCGATTTCCCCTTATACGCTGGCACGCATCGCCACCGCGTTGCGGCTGGGCCATGCCGAACGTCATTACTTGTTCACCTTGGCGCATATCACCGATCCGGAACAAGAACAGCCGCAGGAAACGGTTAATGCCGCCGTGCTGCAAAGCGTATATCAAATGACCGTGCCCTGTTATCTGCTCGATCTCACCTGGAATATGGTGGCCTGGAACCCACAGGCGGAGGAACTGTTCTGCGATTGGCTAAAGCAGGCCAAAACCCCCAACCTGCTGCACTTCATGTTTTTTCACCCTCAGGCTAAGGTGCTGGTCAGTGACTGGGAAGATCGTGCTCGACGAGTGGTGGCCGAGTTTCGTGCCGAAACCAGCCATCATCAGGGAACGGAAGAGATACGCGCCTTTGTGCGCAATATGACCCACAACAGCGAAGCTTTTCATCATTGGTGGAAGCAGCAGGACGTGATGGCCCGTGAAGGCGGCGAACGCACCTTCAGCCACCCACAGCAGGGGGAGCGGCATTTTCAGCAGGTCACGTTCTACCCGGCGGAGCACAGCGGATTGAAGTTGGTCATGTTAATGCCGTTGCGCTAGCCCGCTAAAAACGTATTGCGCCTGGCAAACGGCATCAGACCGTTTCGTCTGTGCCGATCTTCGCCAGAACCTGGCGGTAGGCTTTGACTTTTTGGCGTTTCTTCAGCCAGGTGGTAGTTGAAACGACAAAGATGGCGCCGGACATGGCCAATACGCCCGTGGGATGGCCATAAAACGCCATCAGAGCAAAGTAAGCGGCTGAAACAATTGCCACCCATTTCGCCGAATTGCCGACGGCATTTTTTTCTAGACTCAACCGACGGAGTGCTTCTTCTTCACTGATTCCCATACGCGCTCCTTGTAAAATTAACACTCCATTATATGTGGAAATACTGTTGCATTTTCAATCGGTTTCTCAGTAAAGAAGCGTAAATTTCAATACGTTGTCCGTTGAACCAAGAGAGGGGATGGGATTGGGGAGAAGCTTTATTGGAACTGGGTCTTTAACTCGGGCACCAAAGGACCATTGGGGCCAGTTTCAAAACTGGTGGTCAGGATTGTCGGCAGATTGAAGTATTTCGCCAGGTCACCCAGAGCCAATACGTTGTTCTTGAAACGATCGGGATCGATATCGCGTACCAGTGATAACAGCCCAGCTTGATGATCCACCAGCAACACGGCGGCCTGGTCTTTATCGAGACGCTTGTAATTTGCTGTCATGTTACAACTCCTTCCTAAGGGTAAGATCGGCCCGACGAATAGGGCCACGATACAGAGGTTGTCTTTAAGTAGGTGCCCGATACGGAGAACGTTTTCCGTACCGGGACACAGAGGTTATTGATTGCTGCCTGCGGTAGTCAGCGGCATCGCGCCAAACTGACCGCTGTTGAAATCATGGAAAGCCTGTTGGATCTCCGCCTCGCTGTTCATCACGAAGGGGCCATAACCGACGATGGGCTCATCGATAGGCTCGCCACTCAGCACCAGCAAGCTGACGTCACCATTTGCCTCAAGGGTGATGGA